>JAACFG010000034.1 GCA_009937605.1 Gammaproteobacteria bacterium
TGCCGACGTTATGCAGAATCTCCCTGTACCTGTGGAGAAAACCGGACGTATACTTGTCATAGAGGATGCGGTTCGGTCGCTTGGGCAGCGGTTTCGCGACAGAACCTGAACTGAATCAAAGACTGGAAGACAGACAATGGCGATATCGCTTACGGATGCGGCTGCAGAACGCGTCCGCTCATATCTTGAAAAACGCAATACAAACCTCGGGTTGCGCCTCGGCGTGACCAAGACGGGCTGCTCGGGTTATTCCTACGTCATTAACTACGCTGACGAGGTGGGCTCCGAGGACATCGTATTCGAGGACAAGGGAATCAAGGTCGTGATCGATCCCGAAGCCCTGGCCCTGATCGACGGCACTGAGGTCGATTTCGTCAAGAATGGCCTCAATGAGGCGTTCAGCTTCAGAAACCCGAATATCAAGGGCGAATGCGGCTGCGGCGAAAGCTTCAACGTCTGAATTTCTCGTAGTAGAATTAAGCGTTTACGTCTTTTCGCGCCCGGCAGACAGCCGGGCGCTCATTATCATCAAATTGGAACAAAAGGATTAGCACATGGCCGTTGAGCAAACGCTCTCCATCATCAAGCCTGATGGCGTACAAAAGAACCTGATCGGAGAGATTTACAGCCGATTCGAGAAAGCCGGACTGGAAATTGTCGCAGCCCGCATGCTGCACCTGAGCGAAGAGCAGGCGCAGGGCTTCTACGCCGTGCACAAGGAACGTCCGTTTTACAATGACCTGGTCACGTACATGACGTCCGGTCCGGTGGTCGTTTCCGCGTTGAGCGGTGAAAACGCAATTCTCAAGCATCGCGAGATCATGGGTGCGACGAATCCGGCGGAAGCTGATCCGGGTACCATTCGCGCCGACTTCGCAGAGAGTATTGAAGAGAATATCTGTCACGGCTCTGACGCGGCTGAAACTGCGGCAGTCGAGATCGCATTCTTTTTCGGTGATGACGGCGTTTGCCCTCGCACACGCTAAGGATGCGATGACAGCTACTGCTGACAAGATTAATCTGCTCGGCATGTCGCAAGACATGCTCGAGCAGTTCTTTGCCGAGCGCGACGAAAAACCGTTTCGCGCGCGGCAGCTTATGCAGTGGATTTACCAAAGGGGCGTCATCGATTTTGAAGAGATGACGGACTTGTCGAAGAAACTCCGCGAGCGGCTGCAGCAGGATGCCGAGATTGTCCTGCCGCAGGTTCAGTCGCGTTTCGACTCCGCGGATGGCACGGTCAAGTGGCTGTTCGCCACCGACTGCGGCCAGGCGGTCGAGACCGTTTTCATTCCCGAACCCGCGCGTGGCACCTTGTGTATCTCGTCGCAGGTGGGTTGCGCGCTGGACTGCGCTTTCTGCGCGACGGGCGCGCAGGGTTTCAACCGCAACCTGACCAGCGCGGAGATCATCGGCCAGGTCTGGCAGGCGAATAGCGAACTGCCTCGGCGTGAGAATGGCGAGCTGGCCGTGACCAATGTTGTATTTATGGGCATGGGTGAGCCACTTGCGAATTACCGCAATGTCATTCCGGTGCTCAAATTGCTCGTGTCGGACCTGGCTTGCGGGCTGTCACGTCGCCGGGTCACCGTCAGCACGTCCGGCATCGTGCCGCACATCGACAAACTCGGCGACGAATGCAATGTATCGCTCGCCGTGTCTTTGCACGCCCCGAACGATGCGCTTCGCAATGAAATCGTGCCGATCAACAAGCTGCACCCGATCGCCGATCTGCTCGGCGCGTGCTGGACGTATGCTGCAAAGCACGCCAATCGTTTCATCACCTTTGAGTATGTGATGTTGCGCGGGGTCAACGATTCAATCGCGCACGCGGACGAGCTCTACCGCCTTCTCAACAGGAAGCCGGCAAAAGTGAACCTGATTCCGTTCAACCCGTTTCCCGGTACAGTGTTCAAACGTTCCTCAGCCGAGACGATTCGGCATTTTCAGAATCGCCTTCGGGAGAAGGGGCTGGTCGCCACAACACGGAAGACACGTGGCGACGATATTGATGCCGCTTGCGGACAGCTGGCCGGTGAAGTAAGTAATCGTGTACGGAACCGGCTTGGCGAAAAACGGGTCGGTGACCGAAACATAAAGGTGGTGTCGGCGTGAAGAAGAGCGAAACGTTTCTTTTGGCATTGTTGGCCGGGTTTTTCCTGGTCGGTTGTGTGACGACAACCAGTGGTCCGCCACCGCCGGAAGCGGACGACGAGGGCGCGGCTGAACTCAATTACCAGCTCGGCGCACGTTATTACCAGAATGGGTCATACGAACTCGCAAGGGATCGCCTGACCGGGGCGATCGAACTGAACCCGAAGATGGCCAAGGCATACTCCACTCTGGGCTTGACGTATGAGGCCCTGGACAACGTGCGTCTCGCGAGAGAGGCCTACGAAAATGCTATCAGGGTAGCGCCCAGAGATTACAACGTGCAGAACACCTATGCGGTCTTCCTCTGCGGACAGAAGGACTACGAGGGCGCGAAGAAGTATTTTGAAAGAGCGGCAGCGGCCCCGACGAACGATTTTTCGGAACGCACGTTGACCAATGCCGGTGTATGCATGGCGCAGGAGCCGAACTTGAAAGCGGCCGAGGAGCTATTCCGCAAGGCGCTCGAAGTTCGTCCAGGCTATGGCGAAGCCCTGTTGCAGATCTGTCTGCTCAAATACCAGCAGAGTGACTTCCTCAGTGCACGTGCTTTTCTGCAGCGCTATATGGCGTCGAACACAGCGACCGCAGGCGTGTTGTTACTGGCCGCGGAAATCGAGGGCAAGCTGGGCAATGACCGCGGTCGATCCGAATACGTAGACCAGTTACTGAGTGAATACCCCGACTCGCCTGAGGCGGCAAGGGTCAGCGGCAGCAGTTAGCGATGAGCGACGAGATCGAAAACCAGGAAGGCGAGTCCGAGACTCCAGAGGTCGAAGGGCCGGTCTGCGGTGAGCGGCTGGCGGAGGCGCGTCGGGCGCTGCAGATATCCGTGCACGAGATAGCCAAGGAACTGCATCTCGATGAACCCAAGGTACGGGCGCTCGAACGCAACGAATTTGACGTACTTGGCGCGCCGGTATTTGCCAAGGGCCACCTGAAGACCTACGCACAGATGGTCAATGTCGACGCGGACGACGTTCTGGTCGACTACTATAAAATCACCCGCGCGGCCGCCATGCCGCCGGTTGTTTCGGCGCGGCCGAAGCCGGGGAAGGAGCTGTCACCCGGGCCATGGATCGGTGTCATTGTCGTCGTCATAATTGCAGTGACGGCGTTCTGGTGGTTCACGCGACCGACGGAGTTCCAGCCGGAAGCGCAAAATGAAACGGTTCTTCCTGCCGAAGAACTACCGGATGAATCGCCGGTTCCGCCGGACAATAGCGCCGAGATTCCTGAACAAACCGAACGCCAGGTCGACGAGCCGGTCGACGAGCCGGTCGATGCGCCAGTCGTTGAGCCAGTTGTCGAAGAAGAAATGCCGCCTGCGCCCGAGCCATCGCCTGTACCGGTCGTCGAAGCCGGTCAATTGCATTTGCTCGTCACCTACACGGGTGATTGCTGGACTGAGATTACCGATGCGAGTGGCCGTCGGTTGCTGTTTGCCCTTGGCAAAGACGGTCGCACGGTCGAGCTGAGTGGCGCCGAGCCGTTCAATGTGCTGTTCGGCAACCCTGGAAATGTCAGCGTGCGCGTAAATGGCGAGGAGCGTGCACTGCCACCGACCAATCGTCCTGATCGCCCGATGCGACTGACACTTTCCGGTACCTGAGACAGTGAAACCCAGAGCTATACGTGGAATGAACGATATCCTGCCCGAGATTGCAGGTACCTGGCGGTATCTCGAATCGGAAGTGCAGGATATTGTCAGCTCTTACGGCTACAACGAAATTCGCCTGCCCATTCTCGAGTACACAGAACTCTTCAAGCGCTCGATCGGCGAGGTGACCGACATCGTCGAGAAGGAGATGTACACATTTCTCGACCGCAATGACGAAAGCCTGACATTGCGACCCGAGGCGACAGCCAGCGTCGTGCGTGCCGGGTTGACTAACGGCCTGCTGCACAACCAGAAGCAGAAACTCTGGACCGCAGGTCCGATGTTCCGCTACGAAAAGCCCCAAAAGGGTCGCTATCGGCAGTTTCACCAGTTCGATGTCGAGGCCCTGGGCTATGAGGGCCCGGACGTCGACGCCGAGCTGATTATCATGAGCGCCCGCATGTGGAAGCGCCTGGGAATCGACAAAATCAGGCTCGAAATCAACTCGCTTGGTGTGGCCGAGTCACGGGCGAGCTACCGGGAGGCGCTCGTCGAGTACTTTACGGGCGTGAAAAACCAGTTGGATGAGGATAGTATTCGCCGCCTTGCGCAGAACCCGCTCAGAATCCTGGACAGCAAGAACCCGGATATGCAGGACATTGTTGCGGCGGCGCCGGTCATGCTTGATTACCTCGACGAAGAGTCGGCGGCCCACTTTGCGGGTCTGCGGAGTCTGCTCGATGCGGCCGGCATCGATTATGAGATCAATCCCCGGCTGGTTCGCGGCCTGGATTACTACTCTCGCACGGTGTTCGAGTGGATCACGGATGCGCTTGGGTCGCAGGGCGCTGTCTGTTCGGGGGGGCGCTACGACGGTCTTGTCGAGAAGCTCGGCGGGCGGTCTACACCGGCCGTTGGCTGGGCCATGGGGATTGAGCGTTTCGTGGCATTGTTTGAGGCTTGTGGCGGTAAGGCGCCGCCATCGCCGCCAGACGTGTATATTGCGGCGCTTGGCGACGGCACGGTCGCCCGCGGTTTTGCCCTGGCCGAGGAATTACGCGATCGCGTGAGTGGTATTCGCGTGGACACGAACCTGGGTGGCGGCAGTTTCAAGGCGCAGATGAAACGCGCCGACAAGAGTGGCGCGGCGTATGCGCTGATTCTTGGTGAGCAGGAACTCAGTGAGGGACGCATTGGCTGCAAGCCGCTGCGGACCAGTGAGGAACAAGAGAGCATTGCGCTGGAGAATCTGGCGACTGTGCTGCATGACAAATTGAGCGGCTAGATACCGCGGTAGGAATAAAGGCAGTCTCGTGGACGAATTACTTTCGGAAAAAGAACAAATTGAGCAAATGCGCAGCTGGTGGTCAGAGTACGGCGGCTATGTAATCGGTGGTCTTGGCCTGGGCATCGCGATGCTTGCCGGCTTCAACTATTACCAGAACAGCCGGCTCGACGCACAACTTGAGGCCTCAGCGCTTTACGAAACGCTGGTGCGGCATGTTGGTTCGGGTAGCCTCGAGGAAGCTGAGGTCGTGGCGGGTGAGCTCGCTGCTGACTATGCGTCGACCAGCTACCTGGCCCAGTCGAAGCTCGCCATGGCACGCCTGTACATGGATGAGAATCGTGATCAGGACGCGGCCGACGTGCTTGATGAGCTGCTCGCAAGCGATGGTGATGAAGCCATAAAGCACGTTGCCCGTGCTCGCCTGGCGCGCATCTGGTTGTACCAGGGTAAACACCAGGCAGTCGTTGATCTGCTTGAGGGTCAGGAATCTGCCGCCTTCGCACCGACCTACAATGAAATGCTGGGCGACGCGTATCACGCACTCGGTCGCATCGAAGATGCAGAAGCGGCCTACCAGGCTGTATTGCTCGACCCGATGAGCCAGGGCACAGCTGACCAGCAACTGGTTCAATGGAAAGCGCTTGATCTTCCTGAGCTTGGCTCGGACGAGGCGACTGGCGCGGATGCCCCTGTGCCGGAACCGGCCGCTGAAGACGACGCGAACGGCGAAACTGCCGTCGAAGAGCCGGTAATGCCAGAAACTGACGACGCGGGCGAGGCTGAGGAAAGCGAGTGAACAAGGCTTGCCGCACCATCGGCCTGATCAGCGCAACGCTGTTGATCGCATCCTGTGGCATTTTCTCAGACGAGGAAGATGAAGCGCTTCTGCCGATGGAACTCGTCAAAATCGACGAGACCGTCAAGATCAAGAAGATCTGGTCGGCAAAACTGGGCAAGGACTCGAAATTCCTGCTGGTCGCGTTGCGGCCTGCCGGTGATGGCTCTCGCATTTATGCGGCGAGCCGGGACGGTACGGTCACGGCATTTGATCCTGAGTCCGGAAAGCAAATCTGGCGCACGAAGCTGGAGACCGAGCTCTCAGCGGGTCCCGGTGTTGGCGAGGGTCGCCTTGCCGTAACTGCCAGAGACGGTTTCGGCATTGTGCTCGATGCTGCGACAGGCGCTGAACAATGGCGTGCAGACATTGGAGCTGAGTCTCTTGCGATTCCGTTGATCAAGAACGGCACCGTGATCTTTCAGACCATCGACAACCGGCTGGACTCCTTATCCTTATTCGATGGGAACTTGCGCTGGTCCATCGTGCAGTCCACACCGGCACTGACGATGCGCGGTTCGTCCAGCCCGGTGAGTGTTGGAAGCACCGTCTTCGCCGGGTTTGATTCGGGGCGTATTGTCGCCGCCAATATCGATTCCGGTGTGGTGGCGTGGGAAGTGCTGTTGTCTCCTCCGAAAGGCCGCTCGGACCTTGATCGCCTGTCCGATATTGATGGCGCGATGGCGGTGGTTGGCCAGGACCTTTACGCAGGGGGATACCAGGGGCGCATGGC
The DNA here is from genome assembly GCA_009937605.1 of Gammaproteobacteria bacterium. Classification (GTDB taxonomy): domain Bacteria; phylum Pseudomonadota; class Gammaproteobacteria; order Steroidobacterales; family Woeseiaceae; genus UBA1847. Next base: position 6,608 of record JAACFG010000034.1, read on the forward strand.
GGCTTTCGCGTCTGAGTCGGGGCAAATTCTCTGGAACCGGGAGGTGTCATCCTACGCGGGTGTCTCGGCCGACTGGAACAGTGTTTACACGACCCGGGACAATGGCGAAATCGTCGCAATGACTCGCACAAACGGTAACGAAATCTGGCGCAACGACTCCCTGCTGCGTCGTGATCCGACATTGCCAGTTCCTTTCCAATCGACAGTTGTTGTGGCCGATTTCGAGGGCTATCTGCATTTTTTCAGCGCGATCGACGGCGAGCCTGTCGCCCGGGAACGAGCAGGACGTGACGCGATTTCAAGTGATCCATTTGTGATCGCAAATCGTCTCTATGTCCAGAGTGACAACGGCAGTATTTCGGCTTACGTCGTTGTCGATGATCGTCCCAGCCGCGACGCGCCGGACGTCGCCGCCGACGAGTCCTGATCTCCAGCGGTGATAGTGAAATCTGATGCTTCCTGTCATCGCACTCATTGGTCGACCTAACGTAGGAAAGTCGACGCTTTTCAATCGGCTCACGCGTTCGCGTGACGCTCTCGTTGCGGATTACCCCGGCCTAACCCGGGATCGCAAGTACGGGTTTGGCAAACTTGGTCCTGTTCCGTACCTGGTGATCGATACGGGCGGCGTGGCCGGCGGCGAGGAAGGGATTGAAGAGGCCATGGTCGAGCAGACCAGGAAGGCGCTACAGGAAGCCGACATCGCAATCATCATGGTTGACGGACGAAGCGGTATAACGGCAGCTGACGAACATGTCGCCGAGCTCGCCCGCAAACACGCGAAGAAAACCTGGTTGGCCGTGAACAAGGCAGAAGGCCTCGAGTCGACGACCGCGAACGCGGATTTCTACGGGCTCGGACTGGGCGAACCGATCGCAATATCCGCCGCACATGGCGATCGCATCAGCGCGCTGATGGATGATGTGCTGGCAGGCTACGAAGCCGATGATGAGTCGCCTGATGCGGACGATGAGCACGAGTTGCGTATCGCGATAATCGGCCGGCCAAACGTTGGAAAGTCCACACTGGCAAATCGCCTGCTTGGAGAGGAGCGGCTGGTCGTTTACGACATGCCCGGTACAACGCGTGACACGGTCGAGGTACCTTTCGAGCGTAACGATCGTAAATACATGTTGCTCGATACCGCTGGCATTCGCCGCAAGGCACGAGTCAGCGAAGCCATTGAGAAATTCAGTATCGTCAAAGCCCTCCAGGCAATCGAGAAAGCGCATGTTGTGATCGCCGTACTGGATGCGCAGGAAGGTGTCACTGAGCAGGACGTTAGCTTGCTTGGGCTCGTGATGGAACGGGGCAGGGCCATGGTCGTTGTGACCAACAAGTGGGATGGACAGTCGGCCGAGCAGCGCAAGAAGGTTCGCGACGATCTCGAACGCCGGTTGCCATTCCTTGATTTCGCTGAGCGCATCACTATTTCGGCGCTGCACGGAACAGCTGTCGGCGACCTGCTGCCGGCGGTGGAGCGAGCCTACCGTGCGGCGACGCGCGACCTGTCCACAACAGAACTGACCCGGGAGCTGGAAGCCGCGGTGATGGCACATCCAACACCGCTCGTCCGGGGTCGCCGCATCCGCCTTCGTTATGCGCACCAGGGAGGGCGCAATCCGCCGGTTATCGTCATCCACGGGAACCAGACGGATAAGCTCCCCGAGTCTTACCGGCGTTACCTGATCAATCGTTTCCGTAAGGCTTTCAAGCTCAAGGGCACACCGGTACGCCTCGCCTTCAAAACTGGCAAGAATCCCTACGAGGGAAAACGCAACAAACTGACGCCGCGCCAGGAGCGCAAGCGTTCGAGGCTGATGAAACGCGTGAAGAAAAAGTAGCGCGAGCTATACTGACCATCACCAGGAGGGGGCATATGGGTTCTGCGAGAAAACTCGTTACTTACGACGGTCGCTTTCGCATGCATCGTGCGGGACATCTCGAATCGCCCGTACTCGCCTACGAAACCTGGGGCAAGCTTAACGACGCGCGTGACAACGCGATCCTGATTTTTACCGGCCTGTCGCCATCGGCACATGCGTCGTCCTGCGCCGAAGATCCAACACCGGGGTGGTGGGAGGACATGATCGGCACGGGGTTGCCGCTCGACACCGATCGATTCTTCATTATTTGCGTCAACTCACTGGGAAGTTGCTTTGGCTCCACGGGTCCGGCTTCGGTCAATCCGGAGACGGGTCATCGATATCGATTGAGTTTTCCCGTACTGACTCTGGAAGATGTGGCTGAGTCTGCCTGGTTCGTCGTGCAGGAACTGGGTGTAGACGTTTTGCACACGGTCGTTGGCTGTTCGATGGGTGGAATGAGCGGCCTCGCGTTCTGCGTGCGGCATCCGGAGAATGTCCGCTCGTTCATTTCCGTGTCGTCGGGTACGCGTGCGCTACCGTTCTCAATCGCCGTGCGTTCCCTGCAGCGCGAGATGATTCGCTCCGACCCGAAGTGGAATAAGGGCCGCTACGATGTAGGTGACCCGCCCATCACCGGTCAACGACTTGCACGCAAACTGGGCATGATCACCTATCGTTCCGCCGAGGAATGGGTGCAGCGATTCGGGCGAGAACGGTCCACGGATCACGCACGCATCGAGGATCAGTTCGTAGCGGAGTTCTCGGTTGAGTCCTATCTCGAAAACGTGGCAAACAAATTTACCGGTGCATTCGATCCGAATTGCTACCTGTATCTCTCACATGCATCGGATCTGTTCGATCTGGCCGAGTACGGCGGTTCGCTCGAATCCGGATTCAAACGCCTGCAACTTGAGCGCGTGCTCGTGATTGGTGTGCGCACCGATATTCTGTTTCCAATTGATCAGCAGCGCGAACTGGCTGAAGGTATATCGAGCGTCTGCAAAGACACGCAGCTCGCTGAGCTCGATTGCATCCGCGGCCACGATTCCTTCCTCGTCGACATGGACGCGTTTCGCCCGGTTATCTGCGACTTTCTCGCGTAATTCTACCGCCCGGAAAGGTATACTCATCAGTTGTGTGATCGCTGGGGGGTGGTTTTGGGGCAACTTTTTGACGAGCTAAAGCGCCGCAACGTATTTCGCGTTGGTGTTGCTTATGTTGTTTCAGCCTGGCTCGTCCTGCAAGTCGCTGACGTCGTTCTAAATAACATCAGCGCACCCGATTGGGTGTTTTCCGTATTCATGCTCACGGGTGCGGTTTTTTTCGTGCCTGTTCTGGTCTTTTCCTGGGCCTACGAGCTAACGCCGGACGGCCTGAAGAAAGAGTCCGAAGTTGACCGCAGTGGCTCCATAACCGGCCAGACAGGTCGAAAGCTCAACCTGATCACTATGGGTATGCTCGTTGCGGTTGTCGCTTTCGTGCTGATTGAACGGACTCTCGAACCGGGTATGTCAAAGACCGCAGACGGAATCGCCGAGGAGACTGAATCTGGAGAGGTGACGACGACGACCGTCGATGACAAGTCGATCGCCGTACTTGCATTCGACGACTTGTCGCCCGGTGGTGACCAGGCATTTTTTGCCGAAGGGCTATCTGAAGAAATACTCAACGTGCTTGCCCAGGTACCGGGGCTGAAGGTGGCGGGGCGGACCTCGTCATTTGCCTTCAAGGATCAGGATACGGACCTTCGTGAGATTGGCGAAGCTCTCAACGTTGCTCACATTCTGGAAGGTTCTGTTCGCAAGGCAGGGGACCGCATTCGTGTTACTGCCCAGCTGATCCAGGCAAGCGATGGGTTCCATCTTTTCTCCAAGACGTATGATCGAGACCTTGTTGATGTCTTCGCGGTACAGGATGACCTGGCCGCGCTGATCGGCAATGCGTTGCAAGCCGAATTGACCGGGGATGACGCCATACCTTCTGTCAAGGCGACCAGCATGGATGTGTACGACACGTACCTATTGGCGCGCCAGCGAATTCGTACCCGCAGTCCCGAATTGATGACAGAAGCGATGTCGATGCTCGATGAGGCGCTTCTCGTGGACCCGAATTATGCGCCGGCCCTGGCACAGCGGGCGCTGGCCGTGCACCTGATGTCAGACTCGCCTGGAGCTTATGGGGACATACCGGAGGCTGTCGCCGGGGCCGAGGCGCGACAACTTCTGAAGCGGGCTATTGAAATCGACCCGCAGCTGGCTGAGGCACATGCGGTCCTTGGGCTGGTCGAGACAGATCAGTCAAGCGTCAGCGAAGTAGCCCTCGCCAGTCTTCGCCACGCACTCGAGCTGAATCCGAACATGGATGATGGGCGAGTCTGGCTTGCCAATGCGACTTATGATCCGGTCGAATCCATGCGCCTCTATGAGGCGGTGGTTGTTCGGGACCCGCTGCACGGTCCGGCGTTCAATAACCTGATACAGGGTTATATGCAAATGGGGGATTTCGATAAATCGGAGGCGTTGATCGATCGAGTTGAACGAATTACTGGCCCTACTGACAGTATTGCGCAGGCGCGTGGGACCATTGGATTCATGAACGGGGACCTTTCTGCGTCAGTAACAAATCTCAGGCAGTCGTTCGAATCGAACCCCAACTCAAACGTTGTGAAGCTCTGGTACGGCTACGCGCTCCTGGGGGTCGGTGAAATGGAACAGGCAATTGTCGGGGCGGACCTATCGGTTTCGGTCGTGGCGCATTGGCTGAGTGGTGACACCGAGGCTGCGGACGCGTTAATTGCGGAAAAAGACTTCTCCGAGGGACGGAGAAGCCGTTGGCTTCGTCACGCGTCGGACTATCTCGCCGATCGCGGCCGAGAGGCAGAGTTGATCGCCATCGTCGAGAGATTCTACGGCGATGTCAAAACTGTGATCAGCGAGTTGCCGGTTTCTAATTCCTACGGGACGGAGTATCTCGGATCGATGGCCTACGCCTATCTGCAGGCAGGGCGGCAAGAGGAATTTGAGTTACTGCTCGAGCGGATGGAGGCGGTTCTGGCTGAAGAAGAGGCTAACAAGGGTTTCAACTGGTACTTCTGGTACTCCAAGTCACAGTACGCTGCGCTGACCGGGAACGCCGAAGCGGCAACTAGCTACATGCAGGAAGCCTACGACGCAGGGCTGACAGCGGTAGTATTTATTGAGCCCCTCTTCGGCTTGCTCGATGAGGACGCAGCATTCCAGGCGGTCAAGGCGAAGATCATTGAGCGAGGTAATCGCGAACGTGCGGACCTGGGCCTTGACCCATACAGACCTGTGCTAGGGATCTAGGAAGATCGCCGGATCGACGGCCGTGCCGTTCAGGTAGGTCCCGAAATGCAGGTGCGGGCCCGTTACGCGGCCGGTTGCTCCCACGGTCCCGATAGTCTCGCCGGCCGTCACTTCCTGACCTTCCTCGGCCGAAATCTCACTCAGGTGGCAGTACATCGTCACGTAACCCTGACCATGATCGACGAGCACCGTATTGCCATTGAAGAAATAGTCGCCGGTTGCCGTTACGACGCCATCGCGCGGCGCCTTGATCGGCACGCCCTGGTTTGCGGAGATGTCCATGCCCTTGTGCGGTGCGCGAGGCTGGTCATTGAAGAAGCGGCGCTTGCCAAAACTCGAGCTGCGCGGGCCATCGACGGGTGCTTCCAGATCGATTCCCGTTACAGGCACCTCCCGGAAGTTGTTGAGCGCGCCATCGATGATTTTGCGTTCGCGACCGATGCGATCGAGTTGCGCCTGGTCGGGCGTGACGTAACTTTGGTTCGTAACCGTAAGGCGCTGTTCGGCATAGGCGTGCTCATTGACGGAGACTTTCACGTCGACGCCATTGGCAGTCACCGTTACCGGGCCCGGCCTCGTATCAAGAGGAATGCCTACAACTGCTTTCCAGCGATCGGCATCCCGCATTACCAGGACCGGCCGGTCGTTGAAGCGCACTGCAGGCATAGCGAGTGCGGCGGAACCGACATCAATGATCGCCACGCCGCCGGGACGCCGCGAGTCTTCGCTTGCCCACGCGGCGGACACGCTGCAAACGACTAACAGGAGCAGGGCTGTACGGATCATTCCTTGATTACCTTTGTGACGTTGGCGACCAGTTCACCTTTTGACAGCCGCGCCCGAATTTCATCCCCACTTTCTGCGGTCGACGCGTCAAGCATGGCCTTGCCGTCACTGTCGAGCACAACAGCGTAGCCGCGATCGAGCGTCGCGAGTGGGCTAACCGAGTGCAACGTCCGGCCGAGCAGGGCAACACGGTGACTGAGTTCGGACAGAGCCTCGTTCGTGCCGCCGGCAAGCCGTTGCCGCAACGTGGCAAGACGCGCGATCGAGCGCTGCACGGACACCGCTGGTGACAACTGCACCAGCTGGCTCTGGATTGTCTGGACGTCATGGCGCTTGCTCAGCAATTGCTGGCGCAATGCCGAGACCATGCGTGCACTGAACCAGTCGACCTGTTGTGCGCGGTCTTCCACGGCACGCTCACCAACACGCGCAAGGCGCGATGCAAGAACATTGATGCGTCGGAGCCAGTCATGCTGGTCCGGTACCACGATCTCGGCGGCACCTGATGGCGTTGGCGCCCGAACGTCCGCCACGAAATCTGCGATCGTGAAATCAACCTCGTGGCCGACAGCGCTGACGACAGGTATGGAGCAATCGGCAATCGCGCGGGCAAGCGCTTCGTCATTGAAAGCCCAAAGGTCTTCGAGCGATCCGCCGCCACGGCCGATGATCAGAACATCGCATTCGTCCCGCTCGATCGCGGTTTCGAGCGCATTGATTAGCTCGCCGGGGGCGGCATCGCCCTGGACGGCAGCCGGGTAGACCACGACGGGTATGGACGGAAAACGCCGACCCAATACACTGATGATGTCACGAATGGCCGCTCCGCTGGGCGATGTGATTACGCCGATGCGTGAGGGCAGGGCCGGAATTTCCTGTTTGCGCTCTTCGTCGAAGAGTCCCTCAGCAAGCAGTTTCTTCTTGAGGGCATCGAAGCGCTGCTTCAGAACACCTTCGCCCGCGGGCTCCATCTGTTCGACGATCAACTGGTAATTGCCACGGGCCTCGTAAATGCTGACGCGCCCGAAAGCCAGGACCTTGTCGCCGTTCTTGAAGCCGATGGCCGGCCCACGCTGGCGCTGCCGGAACCAGGCGGCGCTGACCTGCGCCTTGTCATCCTTGAGACTGAAGTAAATATGGCCGGAAGCGGGCCGGGAGAGGTTCGAGATCTCGCCCTCGACCCAGAGCTTCGCAATTCCCCGCTCGAGCAGGGTTTTGACCTTGCGATTGAGCTGGCTGACGGTAATGGCAGGTTCATTCGGCATCCGGGGAGTATATCGGAGCCTCTGTAGGAGCGCGCCTTGCGCGCGAATCAACAATAACGTTTACCCGCATTACGCGTGCGCGTACAATCGCCGGCTACCCTACATCGACCAAGTGTTCCCGCCATGCGAATCGCCAAGGAAGCCCTGACATTTGACGACGTACTCCTGCAGCCCGGATATTCCGAAGTGCTGCCCCGAGAGGTCGACCTCAGCACCTCCGTGACCCGCGAAATTCGCCTGAGTATTCCGCTCCTGTCGGCGGCCATGGATACGGTTACCGAGTCCAGGCTGGCGATCGCGCTTGCGCAGGAAGGCGGCCTCGGCGTAATCCATAAGAACATGTCGATCGAGGAGCAGGCGCGCGAGGTATTGCAGGTCAAGAAATTCGAGTCGGGCATGGTGCGTAAGCCGATCACGGTCTCGTCGGACATGACGATCCGCGAGGTCATTGATCTGACTCGTTCGATGGGGATCTCAGGAGTCCCGGTCGTCGACGGCGAAGAAACCGTGGGAATTGTCACGCACCGCGACCTGCGTTTCGAGACCAAGGTGGATGCGCCGGTCAGCACGGTCATGACACCGCAGGATCGCCTTGTCACGGTTCGCGAAGGCGCCGATGACGAAGAAGTCCTCGGATTGCTGCACCAGTACCGCATCGAGAAGGTTCTCGTTGTCGGCGACAACTTCAAGCTCGAGGGCATGATTACCGCCAAGGATTTCCAGAAAGCCAAGGACTTCCCGTTGGCATGCAAAGACGATGCTGGTGCGCTGCGCGTTGGTGCGGCTGTCGGAACAGGCCTGGACACCGACGATCGCGTCGAAGCACTCGTGAACGCGGGTGTTGATATTGTCGTTGTGGACACGGCGCACGGGCACTCGAAGGGCGTGATCGAACGCGTTCGCCGGGTAAAGACGAAGTATCCGGACGTGCAGGTTATCGGCGGCAATATAGCCACCGGCGCTGCGGCCGAGGCGCTGGCTGAGGCCGGCGCGGATGGCGTCAAGGTCGGTATCGGCCCAGGCTCCATATGCACGACACGCGTGGTAGCCGGCGTTGGCGTTCCCCAGGTGTCTGCCGTGGCTGAAGTCGCTGAGTCACTCGCGAAACAGGGAATCCCGCTGATCGCAGATGGCGGCATTCGCTATTCCGGCGACATCGCGAAAGCGATCGTGGCCGGTGCCAACTGCGTCATGATCGGCGGATTGCTGGCGGGTACCGAGGAATCGCCGGGCGAAGTTGAGCTTTACCAGGGCCGTTCCTACAAAGCCTATCGCGGCATGGGTTCGGTCGGCGCGATGGGCCAGTCGTACGGATCGTCAGATCGATACTTCCAGGACGCCACCGAGGAACTGGGCAAGCTGGTGCCCGAGGGAGTCGAAGGGCGCGTCGCCTACAAGGGCGGCATGGTGGCCATCGTGCATCAGCTGATCGGCGGCGTTCGGGCCGCGATGGGGTACACGGGCTGTGCCAGTATGGATGAAATGCGGGTCAAGCCGAACTTTGTACGCATTACGGGCGCAGGCATGGCCGAGAGTCATGTGCATGATGTAACCGTCACCAAGGAAGCGCCAAACTACCGGTCCAACAGCTAATGTCGCTCGATATCCATGCTGATAAGCTGCTGATACTCGATTTCGGCAGCCAGTACACCCAGTTAATTGCCCGACGCGTTCGCGAAGTCGGTGTCTTTTCCGAGATTCATCCGTGGGACATGTCCGACGAGGATATTCGGGCATTCGGCCCGAGTGGCGTCATCCTGTCGGGTGGCCCGGAGTCGGTAAACCTGGATGAGCCACCACGCGCGCCGCAGCTGGTTTTCGAACTGGGCGTGCCGGTTCTCGGTATTTGCTACGGCATGCAGACCATGGCAGCTCAGCTTGGCGGCAAGGTAGAAGCGTCGTCACATCGCGAATTCGGCTATGCCGAGATCGAGCCTGCCGAATGTCGGCTGCTCCACAGCCTCAGTGATGAGGCGAGCCACGCGATGCTGAAGGTATGGATGAGTCACGGCGATCGCGTCGAGGAAATTCCGCCAGGTTTTGTGGCAACGGCTTCCAGCGTGAACTCACCTCTGGCGGCGATGGAGGATACGGACCGTAACTTCTTCGGCGTGCAGTTCCACCCGGAAGTGACGCATACGCCGCAGGGCATGGAGATCCTGCATCGGTTTGTGCGGGAAATCTGCGCGTGTTCGGGTGACTGGACCCCGGATAACATCGTGGCCGACGGCATCGAGCAGGTTCGCCAACAGGTTGGTGACGGCAAAGTGCTGCTCGGGCTCTCGGGAGGGGTCGACTCATCGGTGGTTGCCGCCCTGTTGCACGAAGCTATCGGCGACCAACTCGTTTGTGTATTCGTTGACCACGGCTTGCTGCGCCACAACGAAGGCGACCAGGTCATGGAGACCTTTGCCGAGCACATGCACATCAATGTGATTCGCGTGAATGCCGCGGATCGCTTCTTCGATGCACTCGAAGGTGTTGGTGACCCCGAGGAGAAGCGCAAGATCATCGGCGGCCTGTTCATCGACGTCTTCGACGAAGAGGCGCACAAGCTCGAAGGCATTGATTGGCTGGCACAGGGCACGATTTACCCGGATGTGATCGAGTCTGCCGGTGCCAAGACAGGCAAGGCGCATGTCATCAAGTCGCATCACAATGTTGGCGGGCTGCCCGAGAAGATGCGTATGAAACTCGTCGAACCATTGCGAGAGTTGTTCAAGGATGAGGTGCGGAAGATTGGCCTCGAACTCGGATTGCCGCGCGAGATGGTCTACCGGCACCCGTTCCCGGGTCCCGGCCTCGGCGTTCGCATCCTGGGCGAGGTGAAGCGTGAGTACGCATCGCTGCTGCAGCTGGCCGACGATATCTTTATCGAGGAACTGCACAAGCAGAAGCTCTATGACGAGACGAGCCAGGCGTTTGCCGTGTTCCTGCCGGTCAAGTCCGTGGGGGTCATGGGTGACGGCCGTCGCTACGATTACGTCATCGCATTGCGGGCGGTCGAAACAATCGACTTTATGACAGCCCGCTGGGCGCGCCTGCCGTACGAGTTTCTCGAGCACGTCAGCCTGCGTATTATCAACGAGGTCGATGGTATTTCCCGGGTTACCTACGACATTTCGGGTAAGCCGCCCGCAACGATCGAATGGGAATAGCAGAAGAAGGTGTCACGTCCGCTAACGATTGAAGAGGCCCTGTCACGAGCAAAGAAGGCGGCCAAACAAGGAAAAAGCGACGTCGCCGCGCAGCTCTTTGCCGCTATCCTGCAACAAGAACCCAATCACCCGGTCGCCAGGAAAGGCCTGCGCAAACTGCAGTCAGCCAGAGGTTCGAGTCCGAAGTCTCGCGATCCTTCCCAGCAGCAGATGAATGCGCTGATCCAGCTCTACAGCGCCGGTCGCCTGGACGAGGCGGAAGGGGCTTGCCGAAGTTCATTACAAACGTTTCCGAATTCGGTGCTCGTCGCAAATCTTCTCGGCTCCGTGCTGCAGGCACAGGGTAAGTTCGAGGAAGCTGTCTCTGTATTTGATGGTGCGATTCGCATCCTGCCGGGCTTCGCCGAGGCACACAGCAATCGCGGCAATGCCTTGAAGGGCCTCGGTCGCCTGGAGGAAAGCGTGGCGAGCTATGACAGGGCGATCGAACTCAAGCCCGACATGGCCGATGCCTGGCACAATCGTGCCAACGCGCTGAAGGACCTGGGAATTCTGGATGACGCCATTGCGAGCTACGAGGAAGCCGTCAGCCTCAGGCCGAATTTTGCAGAGGCGCACCGCAGCCTCAGCGCGCTCAAAACCTTCGAGGCGAATGACCGCCAGGTTACGCTCATGGAGCGCGCGCTGATGCACGGCGACCTGCCCGACGCGGCGCGCACGGAGATATTGTTCGCCCTGGCCAAGGCGTACGAGGACCTTGGTGAATACGACAGGTGTTTCGAGTACCTTGAGCAGGGCAACCGACTGCGCAGGAACGCACTTAATTTCGATATCGAAGACGACAAGAACCTGTTTGCCCGGATCAAGACAATGGCTGACGGCGACATCGGTCCTGCGGCGGCTCCGGAATCTGCACACGTAACGCCCCTGTTCATCGTCGGCATGATGCGGTCGGGAACATCGCTCGTCGAACAGATCCTGGCGAGTCACAGCGATGTTCACGGCGCAGGCGAATTGGAGACGATGAACCAGTTGATCGTCCCGAGACTGTCTTCCATGGATATCGACGCGGTGCGGGCCGGCTACCTGAAAGCGCTGTCGGCGCTGAACGTCTCCGAAAGATTCATAACGGACAAGATGCCGCTCAATTTCCGTTGGCTAGGCATCATCCTGGCTGCGTTGCCGGAGGCCAGGATTATTCACGTCACAAGAGACCCGCGCGCGGTCTGTTGGTCAATCTACAAACACTATTTCCCGGACGAGGGGAACGCCTACGCCTACGGTCTGCAGGACCTGGTCGAGTACCACGCGCTGTACGAGGATTTGATGTCATTCTGGCGCGAACGCCACGCGGACAGAATCTACGATCTCTGTTACGAAGACCTTACCCGCGATCAGGAACAGGAGACGCGTAAACTACTCGCTTTCTGCGACCTCGATTGGCAGGAACAGTGCCTCGATTTTCACAAGACTCGACGTGCCGTAAAGACGATCAGCGCAAGTCAGGTTCGCAGGAAGATGTACCAGGGTAGCTCCGACGCGTGGAAACAGTACGAGCATCACCTGCAGCCACTGATTGATGGCCTGGGGAACCGATATGAATTGGTCTGAGCAAGACGTCGACTGGATGAAGGCCGCGCTTGCCGAAGCTGCGCTCGCGGCAGGCGGTGGCGAGGTTCCCGTAGGTGCAGTCGTCGTGGCAGACGGTGAAATCATCGCGATGGGCCATAATAATTCAATCACGGCGACGGACCCGTGCGGCCACGCCGAGATCGTTGCGCTGCGCTCGGCCGCGCGCCGAATAGGAAATCATCGACTTCCCGGCGCGACGCTATACGTTACGCTCGAGCCCTGCGTCATGTGCGCAGGAGCAATCGCTCAGGCCAGGGTAGGGCGTGTCGTGTTCGGAGCCTACGATTCGAAGGCGGGCGCCTTGGGCAGTGTTGAAGACCTGTCCGACTCTCGTGCTCTTAATCATCGCTTCGAAGTCAACGGCGGCTTGCTCGCGGACGAATGCGGCAACCTTCTCAAAGAATTCTTCGCGCCCAGGCGCGGCTAATGACAACTGGTCTTCTATGCTAGACGCTGTGACAACTATTCAATTAGGCTACCCAACGGCACCCGGTTCAGGATTGGCAGGACAATGAAACCAAGAAAAATAACTACCCGTCTTTGGCTCCTGGCCTGCTTGGTGGCATTCGTGCCAGCGCTCGCACAGGAACCCGCATCAGAATTATTGCCATTGCCTGAAGAGGTCGCCGCACGTTTTGACGAGACGCTGGCGACAATAGACGAACATCGGGAAGACCTGGCCACTATCAGGCGACGTAGCCAACGGGAGGAAGAAGGCTTCATGGCTGATCTCCTTGCGGAGCGCTTCGATCGTTTGTGGATCCTGATGTTTCGCGATGTTGTTGACGTTGCAAAGGAGCTCATCGGACAGCGAGAAGACGGCTACGAAGTTGATTCCTACTGGAAGAAGGTTGGCGCCGAACTGTCAGCCCTTCCGGCAGAAATAGTTGTTGCCATAGGGCGCGTCAATGCCCGTACGGAGTTTCCCAGCAGTGATCTGGAGACGCGCGAATTTGTTATCGCAGACCGCGAACTTTTCGCCGCGGTCAAAGCTCAGAACGACTTGTTCCGCGCCATGAAGATCTATGTTGAGGTCGCCGAAGAGTTCGGTCTCGATCCAGAGGCGGAGCGGGACAGCCTGGTGGAACGGCTGACCGAATTTGCCGCGATCCTGTCCGTGTTTTTGCAGAAGGCGCAGGCGGATGTCGAGGTCCTCCGGGATGCTACGATTACGTTGCCCAATGACGCCGAGTTAACGGATTGGCTGAGTGCAGGAAATGCACGTGTTGGTATGACAGCCGAAGCGATGCAGGATGTTGCCGGCCTGATGGATGACCTTGGACTCGAGACCCGTTTCTACCGGCAGCAGCTCTTGACGGCGACGGGCGAAATAACAGCCGATGTTCTTGATGTTGGTCTGGTGGCCGGCCTGGTCATGGACTGGGCGAGCAAGGCCAGGCAAATTTTGGCCGACGAGGGTCCGAGGATCCTGTTTCGCCTGCTCCTCGTCGTTCTCATCCTCCTAATTTTCGTTCAGTTGGGCAATCTCGCCAGGAAGCTGGCGGACACCGCCCTGAATTCGTCACGGGTACAGGTGTCGCAGTTGCTGCGTAACATGATCGTCTCGATTATTCGCAACATCGTCATACTATTCGGTGCGCTGATTGCCATTTCGCAGCTCGGCATTTCACTCGGTCCATTGTTGGCTGGCCTGGGCATCATGGGCTTCATCATCGGTTTTGCCCTGCAGGACACACTGTCAAATTTCGCGTCGGGGGTAATGATCCTGTTCTACCGACCATTTGACGTTGGCGATACGGTCATATCGGGCGAGGTGTCCGGCAAAATCGATCACATGAGTCTGGTGAATACGACCTTCCTGACCTTCGACAATCAGCGCCTGATCGTGCCAAACAACATGATCTGGGGATCGGTTATCACAAACCTGACCGCCCAGTATACGCGGCGTGTCGATCTCGTATTCGGCGTTTCCTACGACGAAGACATCGAGAGGGTCGAGAAGATCCTGCACGAAATTGTCGACAACTATGAGGCCGTTCTCGATAGTCCTGAGCCGATGATCAAGGTTGTTGAACTGGCTGATTCGTCGGTGAATATCGCCGTCCGCCCCTGGGTCAAGACCGAGGACTACTGGGATACGTACTGGGACCTGACGCGGGCGGTGAAGCTCCGCTTCGATAAGGAGGGAATCTCCATTCCGTATCCTCAGCAGGACGTGCACATTATCAAGGGCCCGGAATCGTAAGTCGTACCTGGGCCGTTACACAGGCTCCTGCGGTTCGTCGTCAATTGCCTGTTCCGGTTCTTCCGTTTCTTCCTGCTCGGTGAGCCAGCGCAGAATGTTGTAGTACGCCCTTATGTTGTTGACGTAGAGCACCGGTTCCCAGCCTCGTGCGTAGCCATAGGGTACTTGTGAGTACCATTTGCGCTGAGCGAGGAGGGGCAACGCGTTGCTGATGTCGATCCAGTTGTCGGGATCGCCGCCCTGCCATTCGACGATCATGCGGGCGTCCTTGATATGGTTGAATCCGACGTTGTAGGCGGCCAGCGCCATCCAGGTACGATCAGGTTCTACAACCGTGTCCGCAACACGCTCGGTTTGGCGCGCGAAGTATTGGGCGCCTCCGAGGATGCTCATCGTGGGGTCTGTGCGATCCTCGATACCCAGGTAGTCCGCAGTCGCCTGAGTCAGCATCATGAGGCCGCGCACACCCGTTGGTGAGACAGCCTGAGATCGCCAGTGCGACTCCTGGTAACCGATAGCGGCGAGCAGGCGCCAGTCGACGTCCCAATCGGCGCCGGCTTGTTCGAATGTCGCCCGATATCGCGGCAGACGGCTTTCATAGTGTCGAATGAAATTGCGCGTGCCCACATAGTCGTATTTCTTGGTGTGACCGTAGTAACGATCGTGCACCCGAGCCAACACGCCCGAGCGGTCAGCCGCGATCAGGAACTCGTCGGCGATGGCGAGCAGCGAATCGCCTTTCCCCTTGGGGAAAGCCCACGCAATCGGGTCGTCGATATGCAAGTCGAGCGCGACGCGCAAATCCGGATAGAAGTGCCGCTGAATGTTGAAATCCGGGCTATCGGCGATGGTCAGGTCGATCTCGCCCATGGCGACGCGGGACAACAGGTCTGCGGCTTCAACATCGGCATTTTCGCTCCAGGACAGCGTCGGATGCTCGAGTTGGATGGACTCGAGAATATCGACGTGACTGGTCGACGCCATAACCTCAATGGAGCGATCGAGAATATCCTCGATCGAGCGCGGACGCCCGGTGCCAAGCTTGTAAATCAGGTGGATGTCGACGGATTCGTAGGGATGCCCGAAATTCAGGTACTCGCGCCGTGAATCGGTTACCGATAGCCCAGCGGCCGCCATGTGTGCTTCACCGGATAAGAGCAGAGGAAGGATCTCCGAAACGCTCTCAACAGACTGAACAACGAGCTCGACACCGAGTTCGTCGGCAAACGCCTGGACGAGGTCAAACTCGGGGCCGGTCGGACCATCGGGGCTGATCGTGTAGGAAGTGGGACTGTTGCGCGTGACGACGCGGAGTTCGCCGGTGTCGAGCACCTGGTCGAGAAGGGGTGGCGGCGAGGAGCACGTCCCGATCAAACCTGCCAAAGTGATGATGAGCAATAGTCGCAAGCGCGGCTTCCCATATCTCCGGAGCCCTGATTATCGCATCCGGGCATCGAAAATGGGCGCTTGACATTCATTGGATTGCTCACCAATATCTGCGCCCCGACCGGTCACCCCGCCCTGTAGGAGCGCGCCTTGCGCGCGACTGGTCGAAATAGACCAATGGAGAGGTGCCAGAGTGGTCGAATGGGCCTGATTCGAAATCAGGTGTACGGTTCTCCCGTACCGTGGGTTCGAATCCCACCCTCTC
>JAACFG010000165.1 GCA_009937605.1 Gammaproteobacteria bacterium
GTTAACACGCTTGTCAGGCCCGGTAGCGAGAACAAGATACTTAATGCCTCGGTGCACGCGGTGCCGGGCGACCTTGCGTCGCCGAAAGCCTTGCGCGAAACCCTCGAGGGCTGCGATGCGGTTGTCTATAACGTCGGCTTATTGCGGGAGTTTCCGCGGCGTGGCATCACGTTCGAGCAAGCGCAGTACCAGGGTGTCGTCGATACGATCGAGGCCGCAAAAGAAATGGGCGTTTCCCGCCTGCTTCTGATGAGCGCCATCGGCGTCAAGGACCCCGGGACGGGGTATCAATCGACCAAGCGACGTGCCGAGCTATTCGCATTGGACAGTGATCTCGATGTCACGGTATTGCGGCCATCTGTGATCTTCGGCGATCCGCGCGGCACGATGGAATTCGCGACGCAGCTGTATCGGGACATGGTGCGTCCACCTATGCCGGCAGCAGGCTTTGCAGGCGTTCGTATGTCGCCAGTGCACATCAATGATGTCGCCGATGCCTTCGTCGCTGCATTGAACGACCCGACCACGATCGGGTCAACAATCGAGTTGGCTGGTCCGGAAGTTCTCTCGTGGAAAGAGATGATCAGGCGAATTGCCAGCGCGGCCGGCAAGAAGAAGATCATATTGCCGATGCCCCTTTGGGTCATGAGAGCCGGCGCGACACTTTTTGACTGGTTGCCGTTCTACCCGGTTACCCGCGATCAGCTGACGATGCTTGAGGAGGGCAACACAGCCCCCGTCGAACCGCTCGAAGCCATCATCGGCAGGCCGGCGACCCGATTCGACCAGACGTCCCTCAATTATCTTGCTCGATAAGAAACGATCAGGATGCACGCGCAATGATATTGCGGCAGAGGGTGCGGCGAGACTATAGTCGGAGACTGTTTCGCCAAAGGGCCGTAGCCGTGACCGCACGCATATTCCTAGCAGTTATTATGATCGCGATCGTCGCATCGCCAGCCAGCGCAGGAACGCGCGTGGCCGAGTTCAAGGGAAGCGACAACACCACAACTGCAATTTTTCGAGTTGAATCACCATGGGTGCTCGACTGGCGTCTCGATGGCGACTATGAGCAGATGATGGGTCTTGAGATCACGCTCGTCGAAGCCAAGACGGGTAAGCACGTTGGTCGCGTGTTGTATACGAAGCGTCGCGGAAACGGCGTCAAATTGTTTCACACAGCCGGTCTCTACCAGCTGCGGATTAGCTCGACCCTGGCGCGATGGACCGTGAAGATCGACCAGTTGACGCGCGAGGAAGCGGAACTCTACTCGCCGAAGGGCTCAAACTGACGCAAACCAATTCGTATTGGTGGGACGATCATCAGTTCGATGCGACGTCTCCACTTCCAGATCATTGCGACACCCTGATCGTTGGTGGCGGGCAAACTGGCATTGTCACCGCCATCGAATTGGCTCGCTCGGGCCAATCTGTAACGGTCATCGAGTCGAATCATGTTGGGTCCGGCGCAACCGGTCGCAGCATGGGCGTGTTATCCACCCCCGCGGCAGGCGCCGGTTTCGGCGATCCGGATGAACTGGTGCACGGTCGGCCTCGCAAGGCCTGGCATCGGGACCGGCTTGCCGCGCAGCGCTACTTGTTACGACTCATAGAAGAATCCGGCGTCGACTGTGACCTGCAGGCAGGAGCGGTGCTACTCGCTCCCACAAAATCCAACTATCAGAAGCTTGCGAATACTGTCGAGGCTCGAAATGCACTTTACGGGACCAGCGACTACGCAATTGCGGCGGACGCTCTTGAAGCGGAGGCGGGTGGCAATGCGAGCGACCTGTTTGCCGGAGCGCTGGTCCTCGGTGACACGCACCATGTGCAGCCGGCGAAGATGATTACCGGCCTCGCAACCCTGGCAAGAAAGCATGGCGCGACGATTTGCGAACGGACTGATGTCGTTGGTCTGCAGAAATGCAGAGAAGGAACGCGAGTTAGGACAAATGGCGGCGATGTTGTCGCACAGAATGTTCTGCTCACAACCGGTGGCTATACGAGAGAATTTGCCAGGTTTCTCTGGAACCGAACGCTGGGCGTACCGTCGATTGTCGCGGCATCAGAAGAGTTGCCTCGCGAAGGTGTGGCTGAGATGTTTCCCACCGGGCGGGTGTTGCTGGTCAATCAAGTCAGGGGCTTTAGTTGCAGGCCGTCGCCCGACGGGAGCCGCCTGATACTGGCCGGCCCGCTGGCACAGACTCCCCGATCTCCTGACGTCGATGTGCAAGCCCTGAAGGGCTATTTCAAACGCCTGTTTCCCGAGGTTGCCTCAATGGAGTTCACGCACTGCTGGACAGGGATGATTGCGGCGACGAGGGATGCCCAGGGTCATTCCGGGGCTCACAACGGCACCTGGTATTCTGTCGGCGCGAGCGGGCTCGTCAGCTGCGCCGACGCGGGCCGGCGGATGGCGCAGAACATACTGCACGAGGACGCGACCGCGGCCGTCGCGGACAAGAAATTCTCCCGTTGGCCGCTACGTAACAGCGAACATCTGTTGTGGCGAGGGATTTCGTTGTCGACGAGATTGTCGGACCTTATCGGCAGGAGTCGCCTGCGCTAGCCACGTGTGCGATCATCGGGCCGTGGAACAGAGTGTACCTAACAAATCGAGCACCGTAATTATCATGGCGGCGATCGTCGTCGTGATTTACGGCATGCAGATGATGTCCGTGCTACTTGTGCCGTTCTTACTTGCCGCGTTTCTGGCGCTGATTACAGTGCGGCCGATGCTCTGGATGCAGGAACACCGTGTGCCCTCTGTGCTCGCAGCGTTGCTCATAGTGAGTATGATCATGATGTTGCTGGCGCTCATCGGCACGATTCTTGGCACGTCGATCGCCGACTTCACTGCAGCGCTCCCGACCTACCAGGCGCGTCTCGATGTGATTATCGACGGCGCCTTCGATTTCATGGTTACAAACCTCAACGTCGATGAATCGATTGAGAGTATCGGCGACATGATCGATCCTGGCTGGGCGATGGGCCTGGTTGCCGGCATTCTCAACAGCTTGCGCGACGTTCTGACAAACACGTTCCTGATTATTTTTACGATGATCTTCATTTTGCTCGAAGCGTCGACGGCGAAAGTTAAGTTTGCGGCGGCCTTTGGCGCAAGTGAGACTTCGCTGGAACGACCGCGACTCTTTCTACAGAACCTCGGTCGCTACCTCGGTATCAAGACGCTCGTCAGCATCGCAACCGGAATCTGTGCAGGTACTCTGACCTGGGCGCTGCATCTCGATTTCCCGCTGCTCTGGGCCATGCTCGCGTTCCTTCTGAATTACGTACCGACTATTGGTTCGATAATTGCCGCAGTACCGGCAGTTCTGCTGGCACTCGTGCAAATCGGGCCCGGCGCGGCCGGTGCCACCGCGGTGGGATTCGTCGGTATCAACATCGTGTTCGGCAACTTCCTGGAACCGCGCCTGATGGGCTACGGCGTCGGCATTTCGCCACTGGTAGTGTTTGTCGGACTCGTCGCGTGGGGCTTTATTTTCGGGCCGGTCGGGATGCTGTTGTCGGTGCCACTGACGATGACACTGAAGATGGCCCTGGAGAGTGACGAGCGGACGAGGTGGGTGGCTATCCTGCTGGGTTCCGAGCGCGACGCCGAGTACGCGCTGCGCAGCGCGGAAGAACCAGCGGCCGACTAGGCGACGTCGAGGTCGTCGAAGCTCTCGTCGACTGGCTCTGTTTCTTCGATTTGCTCGAGCAGGTTTATAGCAACTGCGACGAAATCCGTGTCTGTGATAATGCCGACAAGAGCGCCATCATCGAGCACGGGCAGACAACCAATCTTATGCCTTTCAAGAAACAGCGCGGCGTGGCGCAGGCTGGCATTGACGTCGACGGTCGCAACCTCGGTCACCATCGCATCCGCGATGCCGATATCATTGGCATGAATGCGGGTGCCGTCATCGCGCAGGAAGCTGTCCGTTGCTGCCAGCACATTCGTTAGTGAGATCAGGCCAATCAATTGGTCCCCATCAAGCACTGGAATGTGATGAATGCGATTATCGTGCATCAGCGTCCGAGCCTCGGCCAGAGTCGCGGACGGAGGTACCGTAATCAAATTGGTGCTCATGATTGCCTCGATACTAAACATGGTTCCGTCCTTTCTTGTTTCTCTCTATGTTGGCCTGCATTCAGTCTATCCACAGGGGGCCACGGCACCATTGCGATAAACACCTACGCTGGTTATGTAACTCACTGAATCAACGTTGGTGGTGGCGCTGGACGCGCAGGATGGTGTCGATGCCGTAGACTCAGAGATTGAATCTGGCCCGGTAGTCTTGCCAGCGCGGGTCGGTCTTCATGTCGTGAAAGAACGGCAAGACAAAGGCCCAGGGCGCGCCAGGGTCCTTGACCTTGACCGCGTTCTCCAGCCATTCGAACGACCTGTCCGTATAGCCCGCATCGGCGTAGATCTCGGCCATCTGGTAGGAGTTGCCCAGACCATAACGCTCCTCGTACTCTCGAACGACAGCTTCCCACTCCGCGCCTGGATTCTCGCGCCCGAGGAAGATGATGTCGTTGGTCTCGCGTACCCACTCGACGGGTTCTTTCGCATTCTGCTCCCTGGCCTCGTCGATATTCCCCTGGAACAGCAGGCAGCGCCCGATGCGGCCGTGCAGGCGCCCGGCGTCCGGAGACAGCGTCAATGCCGTCCGATAAGTGTCGATCGCCAGGTCACAACGGCCGCTCGCCATGTAAATATCTCCCAGCACCCGGATATTGGGGATGGATAGCGGATCCAATTCCATGGCCGCGCGCACATAAGATTCGGCGGCCGCAAAATCTCGCGCAAAGAAAACGTTGGATGCGTGCCACGCAAGCGTATTCGCGTCGTCCGGGAACATGTCGACGGCACGCCTTGATATTGCGATCGCGCCAGGCAAGTCCCAGTCAGAAATCAGCGCGAACATTGTCTTCGCGATAAGCGTGTCCGGGTGGTCCGGATCGAGACGGTACGCGGTTTCGACGTTCTCACGCATGAGCTCGAAGTTGTCGATGAAATTGCCACCACTGCTCTCCGTCCACCCTCCGTAAAGCTGATGCTGGGCAATTGCGAGACCGGCGTAAGCACGCGCGAATTCCGGATCGAGTTCGATCGCCTTTTCGTAGTATTCGACAGCCTTCGCCAGGTTCTCAGTGCTCGTGCGGTTGAGGAAATAGGAGGCGCGCAGGAAGTGACCATAGGCCTCGACGTCGTTCGTGCCGCGGTTTGCGCCACTCGCCTCCGCATCCAGGAGGTGTGTCTTCAGTGCTTCGACGACATGGCCTGCGATCTCGTCCTGGACTGCGAAAATATCGGTCAGGTCGCGATCATAGGTATCCGACCAGAGGTGGTAACCGTTCTCGGTATCGATCAGCTGCGCGGTAATTCTCAATCGCGTGCCCGACTTACGAACGCTACCCTCGAGAACGTGCTCGACATTCAGAGCCTCGCCAATAATGCGAAGGTCCTCGTTCGTGCCCTTGAACTTGAATGATGATGTTCGGCCGGCAACGTGAAGCTGCGGAATCCTGGCAAGCACATTCAGAAGCTCTTCCGACAGGCCATCCGAGAAATACTCGTTATCGGAATCGTCGCTCATATTGACGAACGGGAGCACAGCGATCGACGGTTTTGTTTCCGCTGCCACCACGGCTTGGTCGTTACTGCCGCCCTCAGGTTGCAATGCGAACTTATCGACCAGCAGAAAGGCAACTGCGAGGCCGAGAACGATCAGTGCGGTTCGATTCAGCTTCTGGCCCGTGTGCGGCGTTATTGACTCACTGCGATCGACGTCCTTCTCGCGCTTGATGCCCTCCGGAGTCATCTCGAAAGCCCAGGCAAAAATCAGGGCGAACGGAAAGCCGATCAATATGAAGGCGGCGACAGCCGAGGTCAGCCAGTCAGGCAGTCGTAGTGCCGGAAACATGACGTCGACAACCTGCATCGTGAGCCAGCCCGCAATGATATAGACCACCGCAACCCTGACGACGTTGCGGCGTTGAATTTCCTGCAGAAAATCGCGAATCAGAGGATCCCCCAAAAACTGTCGCGCCAGCTTAACAGACCGCGTGAATACTCAAAACAGACGTCTGTCTCAAGCTTCGCTTTCAATCGCTATCTGCCGACCATCCTTAAGAGATGCGTATGGCTCGAAGAACTCTTCCCCGTCGCTATGCAACATAAGCTGGAGCGCTGGCGCGACGCACCAGCAAGCATTTGTGAAGCCGTACCGTTTCGTGTGCGTAGCCCGCTGCTACGATGTCCGCACACGTACGGCAAGGAACACCGATGACACGCGATCAAACCACAAACCACCAACGCGCCCTCGACGCCCGCCAGCCCGACCTTACGGTGTTGATGGACGCGGTGACCAAACCACACAACGTCTCCGCGATTATCCACACGGCCGACGCCGTCGGAATTCAGCAAGTGCACGCAACCTCGGCAGGCGAGTTGGCGCGTCGTAAGTACATGAGCCTGGGCGGCGCGAAGCACTGGGTCGCCGTGACGACGCACCGCTCGACCCGCGCCGCACTCACGGCGTTACGTGCCGATGGCTGGCGGCTCGTGGCCGCGTACAGTGGCGAAAGATC
>JAACFG010000035.1 GCA_009937605.1 Gammaproteobacteria bacterium
GCCAGGTTTGTATTTTCGTCTGCTGTTTATAGTTGTCCTCGTCACGTGCCTGGGCGCCGAAACGGACCCGGATGGCCGTCTGTACAAGTCTTCTGAAGATCCGCTTGCCGATGTGCAGCAAGCGCTTGGTCTCGCAGATGATGACGATCGACTGGCGCTTGTCGTCCTGGGCGCGAACTGGTGCCATGATTCACGCGCACTGGCGGCACGGCTGCACCAGTCGCCGCTGGCGGAAGTGATTCAGGAGAACTACGAGCTTGTGTTCGTCGACGTCGGTTTTTATGACAAGGGCAGGGACGTGGTGCAGCAATTTGGTGTGGCGAACTTCTACGCGACACCGACGGTGCTCATCGTCGACCCGTCGAGCGGGCAGGTGGTTAACAACGAGGACCGGCACGTTTGGGGTGCTGCATACAGCGTCGACATGTCATCGTCTGTTGAGTACTTCGAAAAATGGGCGACGAATGACGATGTTGCAGACGCCGCGGCGGAGTCCGCCCAGCTTGAGGCGCTCTACGCCGAGATAGATACGTATGAGCAACAACAGGCGGAGCGGGTAGCCGTCGGCTACGCGATTGTAGGTCCGATGTTGGAAGCAACTGTCGCCGGTGACAGGCCCGAGAAATTCGATGCGAGCTGGGATGAGTTAGCTGCTTTCAGGACAGCTATCCCGGATGACGTTCGTGAGCTTCGAGAGGAGGCGCAACGACGTGTGGCAGCCGGCGAAGACGATATTCAGCTGGTGTTTCCGGAATACCCGCCGTTGTCCTGGGAGTCCGAATCGACCTGAGATCGGCGCACCTCTCCCTTTCTGCTAAAGTTTGGGTACCAGGTTTTGAGCGGGGCACCGACCGATGCAGTACCGCTTCGACAAGTATGTCCTCGATACGGCGCAGTTCGCGCTGTTCATTGATGGGCGCAAGATCGACGTCGAACCCCAGGTTTTAAAGCTGCTCGAACACCTTATCGATAACCGCGATCGTGTCGTCTCCCGAGACGAGCTGCTCGATAAGGTATTTGGGCGCCGGGTTGTCACCGACAACGCTTTGACGGTACGCATTCGGGCGGCTCGAAACGCGGTGGGCGACTCGGCGAAGGAACAGAAAGTCATCGCAACGGTGCAGGGCGGCGGCTACCGTTTTGTTGCGGACGTTGAGGTTACTTCGCACATAACGGCACAGCATGAGAAAGCTGCGCCCACCGGCGATGGCTCCTCCGGTCTCGATAATCTTTCCACGGCCGAGCCCACTGTCGCGGTACTGCCGTTTGAAGTCCTTGGCGACGGGGAGGTCGATGCAACGATCGCGCGGGGTCTCGTGCACGACGTGACAACGCGGGTAGCGCGGTCGCGAACGATGTTTGTCATCGCGCGCGGTACGTCCTTTCAGTTCGAAAGCGGTGCACACGATGTCAGGGAAATCGGCACCGCACTAGGCGTCCGCTACATCGTGCAGGGGGCAGTGCAAATTGCAGGCAACAAGATCCGGGTATCGATCGGTCTGGCCAGTACCGAGTCGGGTCAGGAGGTTGGCTCCTGGCAGTACAACAAGCAGCTGGGTGATGTGCTCGTCATCCAGGACGAAATGGCCGAACTGATTGTTGGTTCGATCGAAACCGAAGTGCAGAAACAGGAGATGCAGCGCTCGGTGTTGATACCGTCCTCGAACCTCGATGCGTGGAGTGCCTATCATCGGGGCCTGAGCCATATGTACCGCTTCCGCATGAAAGAGTGCGACAACGCCGAGATGTTCTTCCGCCGCGCGATCGATCTCGAGCCCAATGTACCGCGACCGTACGCGGGTTTGTCATTCGTCAACTACGAGCGCGCGTACCTGAACCTCGATGATGATCGCAAGAACTCGTTGCGCCGGGCGCTTGATTTTGCGCACGAGGCCATCGCTGTCGACCCGACCGACCCGATGGGCCACTGGGCGATGAGCCGGGCCAGGTTTCTGAACGGCGATCTCGATGCAGCACACACCTCCATCACCGAATCCACCGATCTTAATCCCAGCTACGCTAACGCTCAGTACTTCCTGGGCTGGGTGTCGATGCAGCTCGGTGAACACGAGATTGGCGTCGATCGCATCGATCTTTCCCGGCGCCTGAGCCCGTATGACCCGCTCATCTACGGCATGCTGGGCGTGTCCGCGATGAGCCTGGTATTACTCGGGCGCATTGACGAGGCCATGCGGCGGGTGAACGAGGCGATAAAACACCCGGACATGCACTACCAGGCGCGTGCCATGGGCGTCGTGATCCTCGCGATGGCGGGCGAGATCGAGTTGGCAAAGGAATCGATGCAGCGAGTCCTGGCTGTCAAACCGGACTACGACATTGACGAGTTCTTCTCTGTCTACGCATTCCGCAAAGACGAGGACGTCCGCCGCATCACGCACGCATTCGAAGACATCCGGCACCGCGTCCGCCACTAAATTCACCGTATCTTCACCTCGTCCTCACCTTCCAAAGTGGGTTTGTTGCTATTTCTGTTAGCACGACCACAGAGAAGGAGAAAGCAATGACCAAGAAGATCTCAAGACGTAGTTTCATGGGGCACATCGGTGTTGTGGGTGCTGCTGCCGGCGGCGGGATGTTGCTGCCGGACGATAGCGCACAAGCGATGGGCGGCGTACCGAACCCGGACCCTGAGTATCTCAAGGCGAAGCAGGGCGGATGGGTTGTACAGCCCAATGGTGTCGACGACCTTGCCAACATCGAGTTTGCACTCAAGAACACCGCTCCCGGTGGGACGGTTAAGCTCACAAAGGGCATATTCAAGTTCGGTGGCGCCGGCAGCGTCGCGGACTTCGACGGTGTCTTCACAGGATCCGGACGCGATAAGACGATTCTGACCACCAGTGACGAGTACAACTACGAGTTGTGGGAAGCGCCAGGTGGTGGCAAGGACCAGGGCCATCCCAGACCACTGCCGTTCCCGCGCCGGTCCATCGACGGGTCGCCGACGAAGAATGCCCCCGGATTCCTGTTTTTCTACAAGACCCCGCTCAATACGGGTGAGGATCCCGCGGACAGGGCGAACAGAATCGAGATTCGCGACATGGCGTGTCGCGGCGCGGCGATTGGCGAGCCGTGGGCACTCGGGGACGAGGTCCTGTGCATTAGCGTGTCCAACACGATCGACTGGCACAACCCGGGTCTGCCGCTGGAGACTACGCGTCAGGACGTGTTGATTTCGCGTGTCGATGCGGCGGGATACAAGACGTCCGAGTTCGGGCCGTTCGGTAATGCCTGCGCGTGCATCAACGTGCTGGGTGGACTCGACCTGACCGACAACTACAACCTCGAGGGCAGCGTGGATGGCGATGCGCTCGGGCTTGCGAATGGTGGCATCGTCGGTCTCAGGCCAGCCGAAGGCAATGTCACGATGTCAGACTGCCGTCTCGCAAACTGTCGGCTCGGACCGGCCATCGCCGGGTACAAGAACGGCACGCTGATTTTCGAGAATATTTCGACAGACGGCTGCCGCGCCGACTGCATTCGCTTTCTCGACAACAGCAACTGCAAGATGATCGTTCGCGATTGCGACCTGAACTGTAACTCGTTTACGTTGCCGCCAGAAATGGCGCCGGGCGGAATTTCGAACCAGCCCAGCAGTTTGGGGTGTGTGCTCGGTATACAGGGCGTGCAGGCTGTTTTCGGTTTTCCGCAAAACATCCAGTGGCTGACGCTGGCATTTGATCCGACCAGGCACCCTGACCCAAGGACCATCGGGACATGGCGTGCACAGGGACCGAGTGTGGCACCGCAGCCCAGCACGCTGAAGATCGTGGACAACTCTTGCGTGTCAACGGAAACGCCGTTCACCTACTGCGTCCATTTGATCGATGGGGTCAACCTGGCGTTCGGTACTCCGACGCTTAGCGCAAATATCCGGCGTAACGACTGCAACGACAGCGAAACCTGTGTCAGCCTCGAACATGTTGACGACGCACTCGTGCGCAATAACGACTGCAACAGCCAGTCATTCGGCGTTGAGTTGCACAACTCGCCGAATGCCCAGGTCGTCAACAACGAGTTCAATTTCACATCAGGTGGGGCCGGGTGTGAAGTTCGTATGCTGAATCTCGGCGACAAGGTTGGCTTTAGTCATGTCTTACCCGATGCGGGTTCTTGCTGGGTGCAAGTCTGATGCAGCATGCTCCCGGCGCAGGGAAGCGCCGGGATCTGGACAGGGGCCGTCTCAGAAAGACTCGACCACGCATCGACAATTCTAATCTCGTTCTGACCCGCGTGGCGGTCTCCGGTATTCCGAATAGATATCGTCAGGAGTTTCAGATTCCATCGCGAACAATGTCTCGATGTAGATGGCGAAATCCGGGTGCAGGTAGCTTCTTCTTTGCTGCCAGTAGCGTTCCATGCCCGGTAGGTCCTTTACACCGAGTATCACCGCCGCCAGGCTGTCCCGAATATCCGAATCAATAGATCCTTCCTCAGCTAGCAAGAAAGCGTTCTGGAATGCCAGGAAGACTCCGTGAAACATCATCAGAAACTGAAACTCTTGCTCAGCCGGCATGGCTTCTTCGCTTGTCAGTGCGCGATAAAAAAGTCCACTGGCCTGCTCGTCTGAGCCTATCTCCAGGTACCAATTCTGCAATGCGACGTTGGCATCATTTGCGGCGGCGGAGCGGACAGCGATAGCACTGTCATTCACTTGAATACCGACGTAAATGAGTGAAATAACTACGGCAAACGCGCCAACTATCTCGGCGATGCTAGCCATGTTCGACAGCTTGTTCTTCATTCTGTTATCCCCTGCGCACTGGACCCGGTGCTGGTGAGGTAACTCGTACCCTTGATTGTGAAGACGGAGGAGGCGACGCGCTTTCGTCGCAGGTGTTCGGGCCTGTTCTTTTGTATCGCTTTCAGCCGAGCACGATCACACTAGCACAGCGATTTGGGACAGGCCAAGTTCTGACTAAGCGGCGATAACGCGGTTTCGACCTTCGTTTTTAGCGCGGTACAGGCGCGTATCTGCTTCATTCAAGACATCCTTGTACAGCGAGGTGCCCGTAATTTCCGCGAGCCCGAAACTTATGGTCACGGCAAGACCGTTGGCCAGGTCTGTCCAACCGGCATTCTGTACGGCAAGTCGGAGCTGGCTGCACACTTCCAACGCCTGCTCGGTATTGGTACACGGGAGGTACAGCAGGAACTCCTCGCCCCCGTAGCGCGCGACGAAGTCGGTCTTGCGGCAATCCTTCCGGAGGATGCGTGCCACACGTTCGAGCACCAGGTCGCCGACCGCGTGTGAATGGTTGTCGTTGATGCGCTTGAAGTGATCGACATCGGCAAGCGCAATTACGCCGACATGGTCCTCGTCTTGCACACGGTCGTGCTGCTGCTGCAGGAAGCTATCGGCATGGCGCCGATTTGGCAGCTTGGTCAGGTTGTCGTGCGTTGCCTGCCGCTCAAACTCCTCGGCCTGCACCCTGAGTTCTTCGGTCCGTTCGTCGACCAGATTCTGCAGGCGAGAACGCATCAGTGCGTACTTCATGATGACCAGCATGCCCGCGGCCAGCACGGCAAGAATCAGCGCGAACTCCGGCACCGTGTAGTTGGCAAACGCGATCGCAAGAACAATGCCCGCTGCTCCGGAAAGGAGTTCCACGACGAGCGTGAAAGGATTGAATACGCTGAGTGGGTCCCCTTGCCGCAAGTAGACAAAGATCATCATGCCGACATCATTGATGACCTGCATACAGACGACGAGCGCGAGCAGTAACAACCCTGCCCCAAGATCGAGCGTATGGACCGGAATCGCACCCCCGAGGTATTGATACAGCGTCCCGGCTCCCAGGACGACAAAGATCATCAGACCGGCGTTGTTCAAGGCGGCCATAAGAACCGTCTGGAAGGGCACGCCCAGGCGTAGCCGGTGCCAGGGATAGATAAAGGACGCAATGCCATTGACCAGGGCCGCGTCGACCGGTCCCAGAATAAGAATACTCATGACCTGCGCCACACGATCCATGGACACGTAGCCGAACACCGGGTGTGGAAACCCGGTCGTAATCGTAAACAAGGCAAACACGATGAAGAAACCGGCCGTGCCCAGGCCGTACTCATTGGCGAGCAGGCCGGTCTTTGCACTGAGTACGGTCAGGCAGGCAATCGCAACTGCCAGCAGCAATGCGGCGTAGACAAAGTCTGGCTGCCAGAGGCGCGACTCGTCAGGATTGTTTGTCGGGGCAGGTTTACTCATAAGCTCTCGCAAATTATGCCCGATTTGGTCCGATCAAACCGTGATGCCCGTGGTGCGTACCCGGTATTGGCGGGCACACAGATCACACACAAACCTACCGATTTGTGCGAGAATCCAGCAACAAAAACAATAACAACAACAAGTACTTGCTCAAGCCTCCGGGGGTTGGATGTCTCTCTTTCAAGAGCTAAAACGTCGTAATGTAATTCGCGTCGCCATTCTCTACATGGTGTCGTCGTGGGTGCTGTTGCAGTTAGCCGACGTCCTGACCTCGCTGCTCAACGCACCGGAAGCGGCCGGCACTATCGTCGTCATGCTGCTGATACTCGGTTTCATACCCGCGCTGATCTTCGCGTGGGTCTACGAGATGACGCCGGAAGGACTGAAGCGAGAGGTCGATGTCGATCGGACCGAATCCCAGACGCCCGAGACCGGCAAGAAGATCAACACGGTGATCGTTGTCCTGCTGGTTATTGCAATCGGCGGACTGATTGCCGACAGGCTCATGCCGGAAACGACGGTCGTTGAAGATTCTGTCATTGCCGATTCTGCCGAAGCGCCCATCGACAATCTTTCAATTGCCGTCTTGCCGTTCGCCGATCTTTCGCCTGGCGGCGACCAGGAATATTTCTCCGACGGCATCGCCGAGGAAATTCTCAACGTGCTGGTGCGCATCGAGGGACTCAAAGTTGCATCACGCACGACATCGTGGGGCTTCAAGGGCCAGGAGGCGCTCGGCATCCCATTCATCGCTGAAAAGATGAATGTGCGGCATGTGCTCGAGGGTTCCGTGCGCAAGGCGGGCGAAACTGTACGCATCACAGCGCAGCTGATTGATGCCGATACCGATCTGCATCTCTGGTCGGAAACTTACGATCGGACATTGACTGCCGAAAGCGTCTTCGAGGTCCAGGACGACATCGCACAGGCCATCGTTCAGCAGCTCGGCATCATCATGGACGGCGACGCGGTCGCACCAAGCCATGTTGGAGACACCAAGAACATCAGCGCGTACGAGCTATACCTCGAAGCCTGGCAGCTGTTTGTCGAGCGCCGCAGCCTGCCACGCGCCATCGGTCTGTTCGAGCAGGCCGTGGCGGCGGACCCGAGCTTCGCGCGTGCCTGGGCAGGGCTGGCTGCCATCTATAACGTCGCGCCGGGCTGGGGATATCGCGATCGCGACTATAGAACGCTGGCGCGCGAGGCCGCCGAAACCGCCATCCGGTTGAACGATGACTTGTCATTGCCTTACGCGGTGCTCTCAACGGATGCCAGTTTCGACTGGCCGGTCGATTTCGAGCAAGCGCTTGCCCTGTTCGATGACGCGTTGGCCAGAGACCCGAAGAACACCACGGTGTACCTGTGGCGCATGATCTTGTACCTCGACCTCGGCTACTTCGATCGGGCCGAGCGGGACGGCCGGCAGTGCCTCGAGATCGATCCGGCTTACGAAATCTGCCGCTCCTTCCTGGCCCTGGCGGCACTGTTTTCCGGCGACGTGGAACGCGCCCTGGCAATTCACGAGACGGCACTGAGCCACGGCTTTTCCGGCAACATCGATCCGTTCCTGCAACTTTATGCGGCAACGGGCAGAGAGCGTACAGCCCTAATCGCATTGGTCTCTTACAATTCAGGGCGGGGGATCAACAAGGCGACAGACTATGAATACCGGGCATTGACTGACCCTGCGTTCGATTACGAGGCTGAGAAGTCGCTCATTGAGCAGGCCTATTACCCGGCCGGGGCGGCGGAGCCTGAATATGACCCGACGCATCCGAACTACCTGTTCCTCTATCGCCAGTACGATCAGATTCACTCAGCTGACAATCCGTATTGGTGGTTTCCCTACCCGCTGGAATTCCGCGACTCACCTCAGCGGAAGCGGATGATGCGTGAAATCGGCCTGCCCGATTATTGGCGCAAGCACGGCTTTCCACCGCAGTGCGAACCCGTAGGTGATGACGATTTCGAATGCACGCCCGTAGAAGGGTCACGTCGTCGAGGCCGCAATCGGGTCAACTAGGAATTCTGAGCTCCGAGGCCATTCGCGTACGAGTAGTTGTTCCCATCAGCCGCCCCTGCGATTGAGTGCCCTCGATTCGCGCGGACTTAATGCGCAGCGGCGCGAGACAATTGCGGTGCCTGCCAGCCATTCTCGACAAGTTCTGTGCCGAGGTAATCGGCGATAGCCGCCATCCCGGACATCCCGCTCGCGGCCTCGGCGGCTGGGTTGTAGTTCGTGTTGGTGTTGATGTCATAGGTGTACTTCGTCCCATTCTCATCAACAATGAACTCGATGCCCGCGACATGAATGGAATTGGATTTCAGAACACGCTTGTAAGAATTGATGATCGGATCATCGAATCCCTGGATGATCCTGAATTTTGATGTCGGCAGTGTTGGGCAAAGACCACCCTGGTCCTGACATTCGTCGGCGGGGCAGAGTAGAAAGCCGTCCGATGTGTCGACTCGCACAGCGTAGAGAAATTCACCACCAACGAACTCGCAACGAGTGATGTAGGGCTCCGGGGATCTGACGTATTGCTGAATCAGAGTGATACCGTCAACCGGTTCCTCGAATTCGGAGCTGTGAACATACGCTTCCAGCTCATTCGTATTCTGAAAGAGACGCACACCAAGACCTTTTCCAGCCCGGTTGTGCTTCGTAATGAAAGGACCGCGAAAATCGTTGGCCGCGGCAAGCAGCTCTTGCTTGCCAACTGCAGCGACGGTACGTGGCGTGCGAACGCCATGTGCCTCGAGAGTGGTGTATTGAGCCACCTTGCTCACCTCCAGTTGCAACGCGCGGCTGGAATTGATTACGCGCCGACCGTGGCTCTCCAACCAGGCTAGCACGGCGCCAGTGAACTCGGGCGCATAGCGATGATCTCGCGTGTGCGAAGATGCACTCATACGATTGTAGAAAACGCCTTCGGGAGGCGGTTGGGAAAGGTCCAGTTTACCCTCGTCGAGGAACCAGTCTTCGTGCGGCAGATTCCTCGCAGACAGCTCCGCTTTGAGTGGGTCGGTCCACTCGTGGTTTTCATGGATTACGTAGATCTTTTGCATGTGGCCATGCTAGGCGGCCGGTAGTTGCCGAGCCAAGACGAGCTGTTCATTTACATATAGTCGAATCGCATAATGAAGAAGGCGACTGGCGAGTGGCTCGCGAACTATTCGCAGACCCACTCGCCGCTATCTTTTGAACAGTAGTCCGGCGGGCCGCGGTGTTCCCAGAGATCCATCAGGGTACTAGCCGCGGCGCGGTCGAGAAAATGCTGTGTCTTACGGTATCCGGTTACAGGCAAATATATGCCATATGTCTCCAGTACTTCGACATCTGACCAGTATGTGCGCGACGATCCATAAGCGTCGATGGCCTCTATGTACAGATCCACGTGGCCAAATATGAGGTAGAAAGCACCAGCGAAAGCGGTGTCAACGTAATTGACACTGTTAGCTCTTTGATACTCAACCCATTCCTTCAGGGCTGCACGCCCCGTTTCGGGATCTCGCATGTCGGCTATGAATGCTTCAACGCTCGGTCTGCGGAAGTAAACCTCATCGAAGTACGGCGTCGCTACGCGAATTGCTTCTTCGTCGTTGCCGGCAGCCACGGACATCATGAATATCGTATTCAACCCTTGGTTAAAATATCCCGGATCGAGTTCCGCTGATTTTCGTGCAGCCTGTAACGCTTCTGCATCACGCCCCTGGGCATACAACACCTCTGACAATCGCCACCAGGCGTTAGCGGGTCGAGCACGGTTGCGCGATCAAGCGCTTCAATACCTTTTACAAGATCTCCATCCGTCTGCAATGCGGAGAATGCGACGGCTTCCAAATACAGCGCATAGGCTTCCGGATTGTTGGTCAGCCTTTCCGCTTCCGGGGTCAGGTGCAGTTCGAGCGCCTGTGTGATGGCGCCTGCGACCTGGTCCTGGATCTCGAAAATATCGGCCAACTTCCTGTCGTAAGTGTCGGACCAGATGTGAAAGCCGTCCGCGACATTGATGAGCTGTGCCGTGACGCGAATGCTGTCGCCGGAGCGTCGCACCGAGCCTTCAAGCACTTTCGCAACGCCGAGCGCAACACCAATTTCCCGCAGGTCTTCGTTTCTACCTTTAAAGGCAAATGACGAGGTGCGCCCCGCGACCTTCAAATCCTGGTTTTTGGCCAGCAGGTTCAGGAGTTCCTCGGTGAGTCCGTCTGCAAAGTGATCACTGTCATCGGACATGTTCGCGAACGGCAAGACGGCAATTGACTGCACGTCATCCGTTGTTGTCGTTTGATCACCACCAAACTTATCGAACACGAAGTACGCAAGCGCGATGGCAAGCGTGGCAATTATCAGGAAGTCGAGCTTGCGGCCAGTCTACGATGTAATCGATTCACTTCGCTCGACATCCTTCTCGCGCTTGATTCCCTCGGGCGTAAGCTCAAATGCCCAGGCTGAAAACAGTACCAGGGGCAAACCCAGCAACAGGAGCACAACGAACGATTTAAGCACCCACTCGGGCGCCCCGAAATTCTCAAACGCGAACTCGGCGATCTGGGCGAGCACCCAGCCGATCACCGCGTAGGCAATAGCTACGCGTACGACATTCCTGCGTTTGAGTTCCCCCAAAAAAGACATGGTTATTCTTCGCCTGTCCGTAGCGGACCTGTCATACCGGCAATTGCTTGAAAATTACGGTGTATTTCGTGAGAGGTCTTCAGTCGAGAGTAATGTCCGTGGTTACCGAATTGCCCGGCAAGATCGATCCGGTTCTGGTCGCTTTGACCAGTCCCAGGGAGTTCAGGAATCGAACGGTCATGTAGCCGAAGTCGAACTCGGAAGGATCGTGGGTGTTGCGCAGAAGATGCGGATGGTGGTGATGATTGTTTTGCCAACAGGCGCTGAACGTCGCCGCCACCGGAAACCACTCGCCGATGTTCGTCGAATCGTTGGCATCGTCATAACGTCGCGTGCCGAAACGGCGGTCGTGGCACCAGTAGTTCTGAATCATATTCACCCACAAAGCGAACATTCGGGCGCCGAACCATATCCCTATGGCGAAAACGGGATCGCCAAAGAGTAACCACAATGTGCCGAAGCTCGTGACAAACACGAGGTGCTTGGCCATGGGATGCGAGTTAACTCGAAACGACCAGGTCTTGAATATGTCGTCCTTCGCCACGTCCTCAGTGACCGGGTAGAGATTGAAGCAGAGGTACAGGGTTTTCCAAAAGCCGTCCCCGGTCACTTTGTGTGGGTCGCCAGTACGATCGGAGTACTTGTGATGAAGCCGGTGGAGATTAGTCCAGCGTTTCGGGTCGACGTAGAGGAAGAAGATGTTGTTGACGAACATAACCGTATTGAGGAACCACGGTTTGTATACCAAAGCTCGATGCGAGATGCCCATGTGAAGAATGTTGGAAATATACAGCCCGCCGCTGAACCAGAGCAGGAGCAGGTAAACAGATCCGACAGTCATCCCCCACCACGGCCCGAGCGAGTCCGGCGCCAAAGTCGCTGATAACAACAGTTGCAGCGCAATCGCGGCAACACCTACCAGGTTATATATCTTCACTACCGAGTCCTAAAAGTGAATTGGGGAGCTAACGAAAGTACTCGAGACCTGCGAGCAGCAAAGCGAGAGTATCGCGCATCGTTGTCACAGAGTAGTGAAAGTTTTAGCAAAAATCAGGGTTTGAGTAAACCGGGCGCCCACCCGAAGATCGCCCTGTTACCCGAGCACGTTCTTGTTTACGGTTGTCCAGTAGTCGAAACAGCGTTCGGCGTCGTAGGCGGAACTGCCGTTCTCACAATAGCCAGTGGCCGCCTTGTGCAAACTTGAGGTCGTACATCCGGTGGCAAACAGAGCGACGATCAGGACGAGTAGAGTTTTCATAGCAGTAATCCCCATTAACCAGAGACTTAGCCTACCGCTATGCCGCTAAGGCGTATTGTCCGCAGACATCGCTGACTATTCCGAAGGTCTCACATCACGGGTTCGCTATAACAGACCCTCCAGCCCATCCAGGTCATTGATGACCCGCCACTGACCACCCGTCTTCTCGACCCGTCCCTGCCACTCTTCCAGCCGGGAAAGGTATTCGCGGGGATCGATGTTGTCGGAGCGGAGCTTGGTCACGTTGAGCGCGATGACGTCAAAGCCCTCGAGCGGCACGTCGATATCCCGTAAGTAACCTTCCTCGAGATCTTCCTTGAGGTCGGAGAAGATCAGGATGGTCTTGGTGCCGGTCCCTTTCTCGTTCAGGAACTCCACGGCCTGCAACAAGCCACCCGTGATGTCGGTGTATTGGGCCGGCGTCGCCGTCTCGACGAACGCACTCACCTGCTGTGCGAACTCACGCTTTTGCCGGTTGATGGCGCTCGGTCGATCGTCAAACGAGGTCTTGGCGATGATGTCTTTCTCGCTAAAGCTGCCCGTATCGATGCGGGCCACAGCGAACGAGTCCGATGCGTCCAGCCTCGAGAGCGTGAAGCGAATAATCTGCTCGGCCTTGATGAGCTCCTGGTTATAGGTGCCGGAGGTGTCGAGCAGCATGTAGACGCCCGTGTTCCTGGGACCAGCAGCATCGTTGCCGCAGGAGGCGAGGATCAGGCAAAGCGTTAAAAGGATGCCGTGTTTCATAGTCTTGCTCCCTTTGCTTGTTGGTCGCGGCCAGTGGCCGCTCCTACGGACATCTTTTCCTCGATCCAGAGTGGCACGAATAACGGCAGGTCGTAGAGCTGTTTCAGGAGCGTACCGAGATAGAGAGAAAGGTTGGCGAGCAGTCGCAGGAGAAGCGAAATGACGCGCAGCACCGATATCGCGATGAGCCCAACCACGGTTCTCAGGGAGTGCACGAATGTCTCCAGCGGAATGGCCACGAACACCAGGGCAAACGGCAGGATGAAGCCCATGCCCATCTGCGCCGCCGTGGTGATCCACATGTACTCGCCCGTGGCTGTTGCACCGACATCGCCGCGCAGCAATGCACTCGTTGCGAGTTCGTCGTGCAGCAACACCTCGCGCATGTAGGCGAGTCCCGCCTCAACACTGGCCAGCAGGAACAGGATCGTGAACGTGATGTAGATCATGCGTACGCGGGTCTTGTCGGGCAGGGCGCCGATCACGGGGAACAGGCGCGTGATACGCAGCGATTCCATCAGGAACAGGCCCATCGATATTTCCACGAGGATGATGACGAGTGCCGCGATATCCGCCGTGCGGAAGTTGCCGATGAGACTCGTGCCGCCGACCATCTCGGCCATGGGCCTCGCGATCAGGGAAAAGTTGATCGTCGCGCCGCCGATCGCAATACACAGCACGAATGCCGACACAAAGAAGTTCACGAGCGAGGACGACGACAGCACCGACATGGCACGGTCCTGACCGCGAACGATCTCCTCGTATTCCTGCATGTGCCGGTCGATCGTGACCGAGCGACTCAGGAGACTGTCGACGCTCTTGCCGACCGCCCCGAGGGTCTGCTGGATCCTGCGCCAGTCCGGCCGCATGTGCCGCAGCAACTTGTGACGCTTCGCGCTGGCGGCGTGATAGGCCGTCATCGCTTCCTTGTGCGCCTTGATCAGTGACTTGTGAATGTCACTCAGGATGCTGCCGATATGGGCGCGCCCGTCCTTGGCATCCATGTCCGCCACGGCTTCGACCGCCTTGACCCAGCCAGGCGGGTCGGGCGGTACATCGACGGCTTCCTGATGGTCCTTCTCGATGCGCCCGATGGACTCGCTCAGGGAACGATGCAGTGCCGAGTAATTGGCGAGGTCTTTTCTAACCGTCTCGTTGATGCGATCGAACTCACGCTCGATGATGCGCTCTTTCGCTTCCCGTCCTGCCGCGAGCAGGACGTCGCGATTACGCGCTGCGAGATTGGTTTCAGACCGCGACACGGCTTTGGACGCGATGCGAAAGCTGCGATGCAAGCCTCGCGCCGCGGCCTGAATGCTGCGGTGTGCAGTGTTGCGTATGAGGTAGAGCGCGGCGGTGATCAGAGTGATCCAGAGTAATGCCGACGCTACTGGCCAAGGCGTAATGCCTAGCATGAAATTCATGATGGTAACTCCGCTGTCTTAGTAAGGAACCGTAGACCGGTGGTTTTGCGAAGCGCTCTTTCGAACGCCGTGCCTTTTTCATCTTCGGGAGCAGCGTTTCACATTGGGAGGAGGGAATCTATGGGAATGCGACATAAGGGTGGAACGACGTCTCATGTTGTTGTTCGTGCGGCTGCGCGGGACAGTGGGTATGTGGATTGAGAATCCGTACGTCGGAAAGTCCGGTAGACTCTCGCATCCACCCTGAGCCCAGAACCAAAATTCATGAGCCGTACCCCCCAGAATGTTCTAGAAGAGGTCTTCGGCTATGCAGAGTTCCGAGGACAACAGCAGTCGATCATTGAGGCCACCCTGCAAGGTCGTGACTCCCTTGTGATCATGCCGACGGGCGGTGGCAAGTCGTTGTGTTACCAGATTCCGGCCATGTTGAGGGAGGGTACGGGTCTCGTCGTTTCTCCCCTGATAGCGCTGATGCAGGACCAGGTCACGGCACTGCGTGAACTCGGCATCGAAGCGGCGTTCCTGAATTCCAGCCAGTCGCCGGAAGAAAGGCGGGAGGTGATGACCAAGCTTCGGCAGGGCAGGTTGCAGCTCCTGTATGTCGCGCCGGAGCGCCTGGTTACCGAGCACACCAAGTCATTGCTACGTGACATACCTTTGTCAGTCATCGCTATCGACGAGGCCCATTGCGTGTCGCAGTGGGGCCATGACTTTCGCAGTGACTACCTGGGGTTGGGCGATCTGGGTGCCTTGTTTCCCGGGGTCCCGCGCATGGCGGTGACGGCTACCGCGACGGACAAGACGCGTGAGGAAATAGTCGCTCGACTCGAGCTCAACGAGCCAGACAGATACATCGCGCCGTTCGACCGGCCCAATATTAGCTACGCCGTACAAGTCAAAACCGATGCTCGAGGGCAGCTACTGAAGTTTCTCCAGGCACATCGCAACAAGGCAGGGATCATCTATTGCCTGTCGCGCAAGAAGACAGAGAGCACCGCCGGTTGGCTATGCGCGCAGGGCTTCGAGGCGTTGCCCTACCATGCCGGGCTCGACGCCGATGTGCGTGCGGAAAACCAGCGTCGCTTTCTCGTTGAGGACGGCCTGGTGATCGTTGCGACCATCGCGTTCGGAATGGGTATCGATAAGCCGGACGTGCGTTTCGTTGCCCATCTCGATCTACCCAAGAGTCTTGAGTCCTATTACCAGGAAACCGGTCGAGCCGGCCGAGACGGCGAGCCCGCCGATGCCTGGATGGTCTATGGCTTGCAGGATGTCGTACGCCTGCGGCAGATGCTCGAGGAATCCCAGGCAGCCGAGGAGTACAAGCGCTATGAGGGTTTCAAGCTCGATGCACTGCTGGGCTGGTGCGAGGTCACCGGCTGCCGACGTCGGCCCTTACTCGCGTATTTCGGCGATACGCAAGACGAGGATTGCGGTAACTGTGACGGATGCCTGACGCCGGCAAACACCTGGGACGGGGGAGAAGCGGCCCAGAAGTTTCTGTCGGCCGTGTATCGGACCGAACAGCGCTTCGGTGCCGCACACCTTGTCGATGTATTGCTCGGAAAAGAGACCGAAAAGGTTCTGCAGCATGGGCACGATCAACTCAGCGTCTTTGGAATAGGGAAGGAATTGCCCGCGACCACCTGGCGCTCGGTCGCACGCCAGCTGGTCGTGGCTGGCCACCTGCGAGCGGATGCCGCTCGTTTTGGTGCGCTGGTCCTGACAGAAACCAGTCGCGGTGTCCTGCGCGGCACGACGCCATTGCTTTTCCGCGAAGATCCGAAAAAACCCGTGGTGGCATCGAGAAGGTCAACCACAGAGCGAGTGGTTGCGGCCGAAGATAGTGATCTGTGGGAAGCGCTGCGAGCGTGTCGGCAGGAGCTCGCGAACGAGCACAATGTGCCCGCCTACGTCATTTTCCACGATAAGACATTGCACGAGATGCTCGCGTATCGACCCAAGACGGCCTCGGAGATGCTGGGGATCAGTGGTGTCGGACAAACGAAGTTAGATCGCTACGGCGAGCGGTTTCTTTCTGTCCTGCTCTCTTCCGTCGATTAGTTGCCGAGCGCGACTCTGATTGTCAGGCTGTATGCGCGCCCAAAAACATCAAAAATACCGGAGTCCGTGTTTGGTCCGAACGTGTTGTCCGCCATCATCGGCGCATCCTGGTCGAGAAGGTTTGCGACGCCGAAACTTGCGGCTATCGAGTCGGTGAATTCGTAGTTGATATTGAGATTCAGGTAGAACTGACTGCCAACCTCGGCAATCCACGGATCCCACTCGGGCTCATTAAAATAGAGATGACTTCGCAGCGCGAAATTCTCGGTGCCGGCAATCCATCGTGCCATCAGCATGACGCCAAGGGCATCCGACCGGTAGTCAAA
This sequence comes from Gammaproteobacteria bacterium, assembly GCA_009937605.1. Taxonomy (GTDB): domain Bacteria; phylum Pseudomonadota; class Gammaproteobacteria; order Steroidobacterales; family Woeseiaceae; genus UBA1847. Next base: position 16,682 of record JAACFG010000035.1, read on the forward strand.
GCTGGCTGCCACACGGTCTTCTGCAAGCACCCCCGCGCCCGGTATACAAGTCGATCCAAAGGTGCCGACGCAGGGGATTACGGATGCCGTAGGATTCGCCTGCTCTTCGCTTTCGAGCACGTGGGTCCAGATTACCTGCATGTTGAATTGCGCATTGCTGAACAGTGCAAGGCCGTCGGGCAAATCGGTGACGTAGTTAATCTGGGTATCAACGCCGCTCGTCGAGAGGAAGCCCCTGTTCTCGATCCTTTCGTCCACCTCGAAAACATTGCCGGTGGCATCCCTGCGAATCTTGTCACAGAAAACGTTTGCCGTATTGACCGAGTTGAAACAGATATCACTCGGATCGACATCGCCGATTTCTCTTTCCACCTCCATCTCGTAATAGTCGACGGAAAAGCTCCAGGAGGGCATGAATTCGGGTGTAAGTGTTGCCCCAATCGTTACCGTCGTGGCCTCTTCCGGCACCAGTTCCGTATTGCCGCCATTGAGATAATCTGTCGGGTAAAACAGGTCAGCCTCGAACACGCCAACCTGATCCGCAGGCAGGCCCTGAATAACGCATTTTTCCGTATTGCCATTGCCAATTGGGTCCTGCGATGCGGAGCACAGATCGTCCGTCGGATCGAAAGCATAGCCGCCTTGAACAACAAATTGTTCCTGGAACAATTCAAGATTGTTCGGTGCCCTGACACTTTTCTGCGACATGGCACGGAAGCGCAGCGAACTGGTCACCTCCCACGAAGCACCCGCTTTGTACGTCCAGATACCGCCGGCATTGTCGTATTTTGAATAACGAGCGCCCGCTTCGATGCCGAGATATTCTGCGCCCGTGACCCCGCTGAGCAGCGGGATGATCGTCTCGAGATACGCTTCGGTTACGGACTCTTTACCCTCGACGGGTGCGTCGCCGTTGTAGCCTATGGCATCCCCGGTAAACAGAGCGTCGTCTGCTGAGAAACTCACATCGTCACTGCGCCAGTCCAAACCCGTTGCGATGTCGAGAGGGCCTGCCCAGGTGTCAAACGGCGAGCCGGTAATGTAGACGCTGGCAAGCTGCTGTTCCCGGCTGGTGATGTTGGTCAGTGGCTGGTAGCGAAGGAAATTGCCGGCCTCCTCTGAGACCCGGCCTGGTCCGAAAATATCCACCGGCACACAACCGTTGGAAGGATCGAAGCATTGGCCCGACACCGGGTCGACGAGCAGGCCCTGCATAAATCGCTGCAGCGATCCGGTGTTTAGGAGTGATTCCTGTTCATCGGATTTCGTGTAAGTAACCCATCCGTCGATTGCCCAGCCGCCGCCCAGCTCCCCGCGCATGCCGAGCACTGTTCTGAAGTAGTCCCTGTCCTGGTCTATGTGGCGCGGGCCGGCCCCCAGCAACCGGTGCCCGATAAACATACCGGCAATGCCCGGCGCGATGGGCGGAACATTGTCGATGAAAAACTGGCGGGTTTCTGGCGCCAGTACGGGATTGTCATAATTGACCGCAACAAATTCGAATAGTACGGCCGGCGCGAGTTCCTGGGAGGATTGGTTATTGGCGAATGCGGACTCGACATACAACTCGAAACTGTCGCCAACCGCCAGCGTGCCCATGAGTCCAACGTTGTAACGCGTATGCGGCGTCTGGATGTAGTTCACTTCCTGATAGTTGTACAGATCATCCGGCCAAACAAATCCGCGCGGCGTGCCATCGGCATTGAATGTCGTATACCCGTCTTCCTGGCCGATATCCCAGTCAAATTCCGGAAAAAAGACGCCGGTTTCCGGAATGCCGAAACTGCCGCCCTGCGTAATCGGCGTCCCGTCCCAGGGATCGGTCCACACATAGGTAGTCAGGTCGCGATCACGTCCGAACACATCGTCCCGCTCGAAATAACCGCCGTACAAAACGACATTGCCGCGGCCACCCGAGAAATCTGTGCCCCACGCGATATTGAGGTCCTGGTAAGAGCCGTCGCCTTCCTCGGATACTCCGTATCCCGCCTCGATACTGAGGCCTTCAAAGTCGTCGCGGGTAATGAAGTTGACTACACCGGCAAGGGCGTCGGAGCCGTACACCGTAGATGCGCCGCCGGTAATTATTTCAACCCGGTCTATCAAAGCCTGTGGAATGTTGTTGAGGTCTACTGCGCTGTCCGTTCCCGAGGGTGCCTGCCGTCGGCCGTTGAGGAGGATGAGGGTTCGTTGTGCGCCGAGCCCTCGCAGGTTCAGCCGTGCCTGGCCATTTGAGCCATTATTCACAACCCGGCTCATGTCCGGGATAAGCTGCGGTACCTGGTTGAGCGATTCTTCCAGCGTTGGTTGCGGAGCGGCCTGCAGTTCGGCCTCGCCCAGCGTGGTAATCGGACTCGGTGCGGTCAGGTCACGGCGCTTGATGCGCGAACCGGTGACAACAATTTCTTCGACGGTATCGTCGTCTGTTTCCTGGGCAGTGCTCGTGTCGGGTGCTTGCAGGATTGCACAGGCACACACGAGCGCTACCTTTTGGACACTGCTTGTTGAGGCCCTCATTCAAAACACCCCCCCAGATTTTCTTGTTTAGCGGACGATCTTAGCGTTTTGCACACCGAATTATCGAAGTTTCGGCGATCAGGGCCCGGAGTCCATCGTCACCATAGACCAACTATCGACAGCAATATCCAAAATTGAGAACGTAGTCGCGGAAGCGAATCGGGCACCGCTTTACCATAATCGATCGAAAATCACCGGGTCTGCCGCCATGCTCCTGCAGCAGTTGATACAACAGCCGATAACGTCGTCGAAACTGGTCGTCTGCGACCCGTTCCGCATGCCGGAACCGGCCGAGTTGGTGAAGGAAGCGATTGGGTTGGCGAATGCCGATGTCGACGGGCCCCGCTACATCCTGTTCGGGATCAATCCCGGGGGAATGGAAGGCAGCAAGATCGTTGGTATCAAGGACGACGTTGCAGCGGATCTCAAGAAGGCCCACCGACTCATATCGGCACAGATCGAGCCGGTCGTCGCGCTGGCGTTCATCTTCGACAGGATCAATGGCAAGCTCGCGGGCGCCCTCGAAATCGATGGTGGCGAAGACGGCCCGTTCGTGCCCGGCGAGGAAGCCTCTAAGGAACTTTCAAACGGTCAGACCTGGGTTCGGCAAGGCCGGGACCTGCGTGTGGTCGATATCAGCGAACTCGCTCCTTCCGAGGCGCCTGCTCAGGAGGCCACGGCCGAGTTGCTCGAGATACCGGACATCGACGTTGGTTTCGGCGAGGATCCGAATTGCGAACTAATCGAGCTGTCGATTCCCGATACGTCGGATCCGCCGTTCGTCGGTGAGAAGGACGAGTTTGGTAATGAGACCAGTCTCACGCGGACCCTGAAGAACGCGGTCAATACGATGACCACGAGAATTGTTGGCCTGGCGCGTGGGCTGCCGAAGAATGACGACCAGGATTCATCAACAGACGTTGTGAAGGCCGCCCAGGACCTGATTACCGAGTCCGAGAATCACTACTATTTCGAAGAGAAAGCACTGCAGTTGAATTTCTCGGTGTTCAACACAGGGGAACACGCCGTCGACGACCTGCAAATCGAATTCGGTTTTCCGAAACTCGACGATTTCGACATCGCCGACCAAATCCACATGAGCCCGTTCGACAAGAGCATGCACCCGGCGACCCGAAACAAGGGCTACCCGAAAGTGGAACACACCAGGACAGGAATTATTGTGCGTAACAGGATCGGTGTGTTGGAACCGGCTGCCCCGACGCCCGCACTACTGTGCCCAATTCGAATGGCCGTGGGACCGGGTATGCAGAAAAGAAAGATTGCCGTTCTCTACACCCTGCGAAGAGGCGATGAGGTGATCAGCGAGGGCCGCCTGAAGATCAAGTTTGGTGAGGTGGCTGGGTGAAAATCCGCGTGTCGGCAGTTCGATCTCAGGATCTATCGCGCCTGCTCATCCGGCATGGGGTCAACCGGAACCCACACCAGCCTGGCCTCTGCCACCCGGATGTCGTTCTTCTCCAGGCCGATCTCAAGAGTTTCAATTGAAGCGGCTAGCGCGTCATATTCGCTCTGGATGCTGATCAACTCATCTTGTAGCTCGCCTTCAAGTTCAACCAGGTCTCTTCGCTTTGCGTCAGCTTTCTGTCTTGCGGTTGCCAACCTGGCTTGAGCCTTCTTCGATGCCGCCCGTCGCGATGCGGCCCTGCTCAATGTTCTCGATCCCACTCTTCCTTTCAGTAACCCGCCCAGCAAGTCACCAACACCCGACATCACTTCGGTCTGGGTGCGGGTCGATACATCCACCTGCAGCTCCGTCACCCGCACATCGGCCGAGGAGATCTGGTCTTGCAACCGGTCGATGCGCTTCGCGTACTTGTCTCTTAATCGACTCACCTTGAAGTCAGCGGCATCGTCCGCGGCTTGCTCGCATCTCGCCTTGAAGTCTTCCGGTTTCTCGTCGACACGTGAGTACAGCTTTAATCCGGGACACTTCCAGATTTCGATATTGCGGTGGGCGGCCAGGTAGGACCGGATATCGGAGCGCAGGCTGGTCCAGAAGGTCTTGTTCTGGAGCTTGGTGTTGCCCAGCTCATAGCTGGCACCCTCTGGAGGCGCTGGTCTGAAATCCCGTTCGTCATGGTCGACCGACAGCACGTCTTCGACATTGATGAGGCCGTCCATGGGAAAGATCACCGCCTCGTAGGTCTCGTTATGGGCGACACCGGCCCGGGTTTCGTCGTAGAGCAGCTGCACGGTGACCGCGGCGGCCGGCGCCAGGCACGTGCTGGTGGGATCCGCCCCAAGGTTTGTGGCCCAGGGCGCTGCCGGGTCGAGGTAGACAACCTCGACGCCGTCCGCAACCGGTGGTGCGATGGCTGCCGGGGCGTTCATGTCTTCAACGTCTGCGCTCGCCGCAGGTGTCGGAGCCTCCGGTGTTGTCGGCGCTTCTGCCTTGAACGGCGCCATCAACGACGCCACCTGGGCTCGTGTAAAAGGCCCGAACCGGTAACACATCGAGTGGCGTCGGTTGAGCACGGTTTGTTTGGATTTCTTGGCCAGATGCATGATGAACTGGCGTTTCTCGAGGTTGGAGATTCGCGCGTCGAGATCCGGCATGCCGCCGGATATCCCGTCAAGAATGCGCCGCTTGTCATTCTCGGTCTGCAAGCGCCCAACAATCCAGGTGCCCGCATTCGACATGGCCTTGTAATCGAGGTCGACCGGGTTCTGGGTGACGAGGACCAGCCCGACACCAAATGCACGGGCCTGTTTGAGAATCGTGAGAATCGGTTTCTTGGACGGTGGCTCGGCGGATGGCGGCGCATAGCCAAAGGCCTCGTCCATGTAAATGAGGGCGCCCAGTTCCGAGGTGCCAGGTCTCGACCGCATCCAGGTGACGACCTTGGACAGGAGCAGCGTGACAACGAATTGACGTTCCTTTTCGTTGAGATGCGCCATGTAGATGATGGCGCACGGCGTCTTGTCGCCGGCCCCCAGCAGATTCTCGATATCGAGTGGCTCACCCTCGAGCCACGAGGCCATCGACGGAGAAGCCAGCAGGCTGTTGAGCTTCAGCGCCAGGTTCATGCGTTGTTTTTGGGGGAAGAACACGTCCAGGTCGAATACCCCCAGTTTGCGAAACGGGGGCGTCGGAATCTGGCCCACCAGGGTTGCCAGGTCGAGGTCCTTGCCCTGGCGCCACCAGGTCTCAACAATCATGGAGATCAAGGATGGATGAGACCAGGCCTTCGATCTCATCGCGAATGGTCTCGGCGCTGTCTTGCCAGTCCAGGTCGGGCGCCTTGAGCGACCCCAGCACGTTCATTGGCACACCGATGGATGAGCCCGGGGTATAGATCTTGAATTCAGTGTTATCGCGGAGCGCGGCGATACGCTCTGGCGTGATGCCGTCGCCGGCAAGGTCGGCCCGGCGTTCGGCGGCCTCTTTGGCGGCCAGATCGGCCACGGTGACGCCCTTGCGTTTGGCCTTTCCTTCATCCATCCACGGTTCGAGCTCGTCGGGAGTGCTGTCGGGAAAGTTGAGCAGGATATTGCCCATGTCGCCCTTCGGGTCGAGGATAAGGGTGGGCGTGCCGCCGAGCAGCGCCTCCTCAAGCATGTTGACGCCCAGCCCGGTCTTGCCCGACCCGGTCATTCCGAAGATGACACCATGGGTGGTCAGCGTGCTGGCCTTCAGCAGGACCGGCTCGCCGCCCTCGCTCTCACGGCCGATATAGAGTCGGCCCTTTTTGTTGATCTCCATTCGGCAACGTTAGCAAATGCCGGTGCGTTGGACGAGCAGGGCGCGGACTGAAAATCCGCGTGTCGGTGGTTCATCCGAGGCGCGTAGCGCCGACAGACGAACGCAGTTCGAGATGGCGAAGCCATCGGTCCATTCCGCCCCTGGCCACCAGATTCAACAAAGCCCCGTAAAGGGGCTTTCGTGTTTGTGGACAAAGCAAGCTCATGGGGTTCGGCATGTACGGACGGTTGCGTAGCTCAATTTGCGCTAGAGTCAATTCAGAGGGCCGATTTTCCAGATGGCTTGAATGCGTTAGACTGTGTTTGTGAAAAAGAAAAAGGCTGGAAATTAATCCAGAGCAAAAATAGGGAGAAAGAACATGAAGCGATTGGGGAAAGGCTCACTGAGCCTGTTTGCGTTATTTCTGTTCATGGGTATGTTCGCCGCCTGCTCGAGCTCGGAAGAGGAGAGCAGTGGCACGCAAAGCTGCGCTGACCAGTGTCCAGAAGGACAGAACCAGGACGAGTGCATAATCGCCTGCGAGGCGTGACAAACCTGCTGTCTTGATGCTTTGTAGCCGTTCCTCGCGCGTGAAATACGCGAGGAACGGCGCACGACCAAAGAACTGCATGAGCGGTATGACGTAGCGAATAAAGCTCGCCATGTTGCTCAATTCCCAGCACCCATCGACACATTCTTCAGATGACCGGTTATTGATAGATGGGCTCATCAAGTGCCCACCTTGGTGCCCAAACCAGAATCAGCTACCGTAATCCACTGTTAGGTACAGATAGCCGCGATCGCGTTGCCACGTAATCTTAGATTCTCTTAGGTCATCGTAAGATGTTGATTTTGGAATCTGAAAATCCGCGTGTCGGCAGTTCATCCGAGGCGCGTAGCGCCGACAGACGAACGCAGTTCGAGATGGCGAAGCCATCGGTCCATTCTGCCCCTGGCCACCATTCTTGAGGCTCCAGCCTGTAGCCGCGGTAACCGGAAATCTCCGAACGGGATTCAGTCCGCTTTGGCGAACCTGATGCTCCTGATCGAAAACGACTTCGGTTCCTGGCGGAACAGAAATCCTGTGACAACGTGCAGCTGGGTAAGGTCTGCGTTTTCAAACCGATCCAGGTCGATGGTGTAGGTCTGCCATTGATCAGTGAGTTCTATCTCGATATTGGTCTGATTGCCGTCGTCCGGGTCCAGGCTGTCCTTCAGATGTACTGATACCGTTTCGCCGGCGACGTTGCCTTTCAGTTCGAGCCGCAGCTGATCAAATGCCGAAAAATCGAGGCTGGGCCGCAGTGCCGAAGAGCCACGCACGGCGAAGAATATCGCCGCCCAGTCCACACCACCACCATAGGTAATGCGAAGGTTATCATCGGACTGCTGAACCGTATCGATTCGAAGAGGATGCTCTGGAGTGCCAGGCGCTGTTTCCAGCGAGCGCCCTGCAAGCCGCCCGTCCATCGATGCGGCGGAACCGATCCCATAGGTATGCAGCGAAATCCGGCCGTCCGTGAGGATCTCCGCAAACCCGAGACCCTCGTTCACATCGAAGATATCACCAAGCAGCGCCGTTGCCGCCTCATCGAACACCATCGTGCCCTTATCGGTCATGTGGACAAACGCGCGACCCAGCCTGTCCAGCTTGTCGTAGTCGAGCAGCAACTGGCCGACGGAACCAGCGAGACCGTACATTGCGTTGATCTTGGGATTGTGGAGCAATTTTCGATAAGCGGGTTGCGCGGCCTCAAAACGATCTTCTGCAAGGACGACGGGGTCGCTGAATTCGAACTGTGCGAGGTCAGCCGGCCAGTCAGCCATCACTTGCAGGCTGAGTTGCCGGATGTAGTCATTGTGGCTTTCCTCGGCATGCGTGATTCGAGCAACCGTATCGTAGTAGTCGTACAGTAGCTGTTCGATGTCTCTGCCCTGCAGTTGCTCGAGGCTGCCGGAGCTCTTGAGGGCGTCGTACCCCGTCATGTTGGCATCGAAGAACAGAATTCGCTGCGCCTCGACAAGCGCGTAACTTGAAAATGAGATTTCATCGACGGTGAAGGACATGTCTTGTTCAATGAACAATTGCTGCCATGTCGCAAGCTCGCTGGCAAGTTGCCGATCTTCCCGGATCGCCCTTACTTCCACCAGGTCATCACGGATATTGCGGGCGATGCTGTCGAGGTAGTTCCTCAGGGATTCTTCCTGATTCTTGTCGGAGTTCCAGTTATCGATCTGCAGCGCGATCAATATGCCGATGACGATCAGCACGAGCTCGCCGGCCCCGTAGAGCGCGTACTTGCGGAATTCCTGGCGGTTGAAGATGTCTCGTTTCATTTTTCTTAGTAGTAGCAACATAGCTGTTTAACCGGGCAAGTGTACCCGTGTTCTGAATGAGC
>JAACFG010000036.1 GCA_009937605.1 Gammaproteobacteria bacterium
CGTATGGCCCGCTAAGTCTTTGCTTCTTGGGGAATTTTTTCTCCCGCCCGGGAAGTCGGCGCGGTACCGAACCGCCATTATGGCAAGTCCGGCACCGCGCCGGGGGGTAACTACTCTGCCGAGGTGAACTCCGGGTAGGCCTCGAGGCCGCACTCACCGATATCCACGCCTTCGTATTCTTCTTCCTCGGAAACCCGGATGCCGACGGTCTTCTTGAGGATGAACCATACGGCGAGACTTGCCAGGAATGCCCAGGCGAAGATGCTGGCCACGCCGACTATCTGGCCGACAGCGGTAGCGTCCCCGTTCGTAAACAGAACGGCCATTACGCCCCAGATGCCCACGACACCGTGCACGGAGATCGCACCGACCGGATCATCGATCTTGATCTTGTCGAACGAGACGATCGAAGCGACGACGATAAGGCCACCGACGGCACCAATCAGTGTCGCGGCAAGCGGCGACGGAGACAGGGGATCTGCCGTGATCGCCACCAGGCCAGCCAGCGCGCCGTTCAGAGCCATCGTCAGGTCGGCTTTGCCGAACCAGAAACGGGACAGCAGCAAGGCGAACACGAGACCACCCGCGGCAGCCATGTTGGTATTCACAAAGACCAGCGCGACGGAGTTGGCCTCACCGACATCGGAGACTTTGAGCTCGGAGCCGCCGTTAAAGCCGAACCAGCCCAGCCACAGGATCAGGGTACCGAGTGCGGCGAGCGGCAGGTTGCAGCCCGGAATGGCATTGATCTGGCCACCGGGCCCGTACTTGCCCTTGCGTGGTCCCAGAACCAGCACGCCGGCCAGGGCAGCCGCAGCACCGCAAAGGTGAACCGTGCCAGAGCCCGCAAAGTCGAAGTAGCCAAAGCTCTCGGTGAGGAAGCCACCACCCCAGTTCCAGAAGCCCTGTACCGGATAGATGACTGCGGTCAGTACAACCGCGAAGGCCAGGAACGACCAGAGCTTCATGCGCTCCGCGACAGCGCCCGATACGATCGACATAGCGGTGGCGACGAAAACGACCTGGAAGAAGAAGTCAGACAGATTGGAGTAATAGGTCTCGCCACCACTCGCAATGACGTCCGCCGCCGCATTATCGCTGGTGGTGAGGAGGCCGCTGCCCATGGTTGACAGGCTTTGAAAGACTCCGCCTTCGAATGCTCCGGGGTACATGATCGCGTACCCGCAAAGCATGTACATGATGCACGCGATCGAATAGAGGCCGACATTCTTGGTCAGAATCTCAGCCGTGTTCTTGGCACGGACAAGACCGGCTTCGAGCATGGTGAAGCCCGCGGCCATCCACATGACCAGCGCACCCATGACTAAGAAGTAGAATGTGTCCAGCGCGTAGGCCAGCTCGGTGACCTGTGCTGCTACTTGAGTTGTATCCACGATATTGCTCCCAGTCCGTTAAACGGCTTTCTCACCGGTTTCACCGGTGCGAATGCGAATGGCCCCGACGAGGTCGGTGACGAAGATCTTGCCGTCGCCGATCTTGCCAGTCCGTGCGGACTCGGCGATTGCCTCGACAACCTGCTCCGTGATCTCGTCAGCCACAGCGAGCTCGATCTTGGCCTTGGGCAGGAAGTCGACGACATACTCGGCGCCGCGGTACAGCTCGGTGTGACCGCGCTGTCGTCCGAAGCCTTTAACCTCGGTTACCGTGATTCCCTGGATGCCGATGTCGGCAACCGCCTCACGGACGTCGTCCAGTTTGAACGGCTTGATAATTGCCGTGATCATTTTCATTGCATTCCCCTTAAGTAGTTCCTAGAGATCAAAGGTCTTGCCGACCGTGAAGATCAGCGCCTGCTCTTCCTGTCCCACCGCGTTATCGTCGGTGAGCAACAGGCTGAAGCCGAAGTCGAATTCGACGAGCGAGAAATCGTAGCCGAGCTGTATGTAGTCGCCCGAGAAGGTGTCCTGGAAAGTGCCGTACTGGCCCCAGAAGCCGTTGTGTGCCACGGTCGCCGAGTAGAACTGGTAGTCCACGCTCGAGCCGCTCTCCGCGTCGTCGTATTGACCGATCGCCGCATCGATGGTCACCCAGCCATAGCCTGCGCTCAGGTTAATTTCCTGGTAGGTGTCGTCGAAATCGCCCGTGTAGTAGTAACCGGTAAAACCGATGCCGAGACTCACCTCACCGACATCGGCGCCGTAACCAAAGTAGCCGTCGATTTCCAGCCCGTCACCGGCGATGTCGCCACCGACATCTGCGGCCCAGACGCCCGCGTAGAAACCGCCCGACTCGAAATCCACACCGCCATTGGCGGAGGACTTCGATTGAAAGATGCCGCGGAAGTAGTAATCGCTGGCAACGCCGAGGTTTGCCGAGAAGTCAGCGCTTGCAGTGCTCGCCAACAGAAACAGGAGGATTCCTGGTGATAGTGCTTTCATGGTGTTGCTCCTATGTAGATTAGGGTTGTTTGCTGCGTTACCGCTATAGAGCAGGTTCTGTGCCAGAAACAGGATCTGTTTGTTTTTCAAATGCTTGGGAAAATACGCCGACCGGCCACGCACAGTGCTGGTGCACTTAAATGGCGCCGTGCCCCGTTATGGACACCGGCTTTTCATCGAAAGCGTCGGTAAATGCTGCTGGTCTTTTTCTGGTGGCTCAGGTATCAAATCGTCATGACGACTGAATCCATTGAAAACATCGCCCGCAAGCTGGCCGAGGCTGTACCCGGGGGCCTGAAGTCTGTGCGAGAGGACCTCGAAGGGAACTTCCGTTCAGTGCTGCAGACTTCGCTGGCAAAGCTCGACCTGGTTACCCGCGAAGAATTTGAGGTCCAGGAGGCCGTTCTGGCGAAGACCCGGAGCAAGCTCGAAGCGCTGGAAGCGCGGCTCAAGGAAATCGAAGAATCGTAGGAGCGGCCAATGGCCGCTCCTAGCTAAGGCCACGGAGGGCCGATGAATCTCGCGATACTGTGCTGCCGTGCCCAGTACGGTACAGAGGCAACCCCGGTCACAATCGAGGTATTCCTTTCTGGGGGATTGCCGGCTTTCACCATAGTCGGCATGCCCGAAACCGCCGTACGCGAGAGTAAAGACCGGGTGCGTGGTGCGTTGCTGAGTTCGGGCTTCGAGTTTCCACAGCAGCGGATCACGGTAAGCCTTGGTCCGGCTGAGATGCGCAAGACGGGTGGGCGCTACGATCTCGCCATTGCACTCGGTATCCTTGCCGCACGCAAACAGTTTCCGATCACGGCCCTGCGCGGTGTCGAATGTTATGGCGAACTCGCCCTTAGTGGTGAGCTTCGCTCCGTGCCCGGATTGCTTCCATCGGTGATCAAAGCGCACGAAGTGTCTCACCAGGTAATCGTGCCCCGGGAAAATGCCCCGGAGGCAGCGCTCGCTGGCGCCGACGTCATCGGGGCATCGACGTTGACTGAGGTTGTGGCCCATCTTGCGGGTCGCGAGGCACTGCCGCTGGAACAGGCCGCCGATATTCCCGAGGTGACCAGGCCTGGGGCCGATCTGGCCGACGTCAAAGGTCAGCAATACGCCAAGCGCGCGCTCGAGATCGCTGCGGCTGGCAACCACAACCTGCTCTTCGTCGGCCCACCCGGTACGGGCAAGAGTATGCTGGCGCGCCGCTTGCCCGGGCTGCTACCAAGACTGTCGAAAAACGAGGCGCTCGAAACGGCAGCTGTGCGCTCGATCGCCGGTAGCAAGCTGATTGCAAAAGAGTGGCGAATGCGGCCGTTTCGTGCCCCGCATCACACGGCGTCGGCCGCGGCGATGGTGGGTGGCGGTCCCCGCCTGGGTCCCGGGGAAATTTCGCGGGCACACAATGGCGTTCTTTTCCTGGACGAGCTGCCGGAATTCAATCGGACGGTTCTGGAGGGATTGCGCGAGCCGCTGGAAACGGGATCCATCGCGATTGCACGCGCCGGGCAATATGCCGAATTTCCGGCGCGCTTCCAGTTGATCGCGGCGATGAATCCCTGTCCCTGCGGATACCTGGGCGACAGTCAGTCCGACTGCCGTTGCAGCGCCGATCGGGTTACAACGTATCGCAACAAGGTATCCGGACCATTGCTCGACCGAATCGACCTGCATGTCGAGGTGTTGAGACCACCGACCGAGGTGCTTCGGGGAACTGGCGCCAATGCAGAAAGCTCCGAGTCTGTTGCGAGCCGTGTGGCCGATGCCTGGGATATTCAGATGCAGCGCTCGGGCACGGCAAATTCAAGACTGGATGGTGCGCTGCTCAAGTCGGCGTGCATCCTGGACAATGACTGCTGGTCGCTCCTCGAAGCAGCGGCGGATCGCTTCAACCTGTCGGCGCGTGCGCACCAGCGGGTGCTCCGCGTATCTCGGACGATCGCCGACCTGGCCCACGCAAAAAAAATAGCGCCACCGCATGTCGCGGAAGCGCTATCTCTGAGATGCCTGGATCGACGGACGTAAAAGCTCGCCAGCCTCCTAGGACGATTCGCCGACCATGTAGTCGACGGCAATGGCCACTTCTTCATCCGACAAATCGATGCGGCCACCTTTGGCCGGCATGAACCCGGCGCTGCCAGTGAAGCCTTCGATTGCATGCTGCTTCAGGAGGTCCATGCCCTGTGCGATGCGGTCTGTCCACTGGGCAGCATCACCGACGACCGGTGCGCCACCGACGCCCGTGCTATGGCAGGCAATACACGCAGTGTTGTAGACCTGCGGACCCGACAGCGCGGCTGCGACCGGCTCGGGTTCGGCAGCGGCGCGGACAACCGGGGCCGAAGACTCTTGCTCTTCACCGGGCAGGTAGACCTCGCCAACCGGGGCAATGCGCTGGGCAACCGCGGCCTGGTATTCTGCCGCATCGCGTGTGTAAACACCCTGCGTCAGATCGGACATTTTCATCGCCAGCACGAGAATCGCCAATGCGATCGCGGCAAGCACGCCGATTACGAGGGAATACATGTCAAAAAATTTCTGATCCCGACTCAACTTACTGCTCCGGAGCTTTATTTAAAGAGGGTCAGCCGGGCTGAGCGTCCAGCTGAGGCGGGCGATTATATAACAAGAGTTCGGTGAATATCCGATCCATAAGGCCGTGAATCTAGAGCGTTAGTGTCACCTCGACCCCAATCATGCGACCCCTGGCCAACGGCGAGAAGGTTCCGCCAAGCGGCGCCGGACCGAGCATCGTGGGCAACTGTGTGTCGCCACCCCACTTGACCTCGTTTGTCAGGTTTTTGCCATAGAGGGCGAAAACCCACCTGCCGTCGTTGGAGGAGAATGACAGGCCCGCATCGACGATGTCCTGCTCCGGTACATAACCGCGATTGTCTTCAGTCCACGCCGTCCGGTCACGATGTGCAAAGCTGGCTCGGGCTGTCATGTAACCCCAGCTACCGAGCTCAACATCCCAGTTGACGCCCGCGCTGTACGTCAATTTGGGTGCGCGTTTCATATCGAGGGCCAAGTCAGCCTCGTCAATAACACCGTCACCGTTCAGGTCATACAGGACTTCGGTGTATTGGGCGTCGATCGCACCAACTGATCCTGTGACAACAAAGTTGTCCGTCAGGCTATATACGCCGTCCAGTTCGACACCGAATATTTCGGCATCGGCGGTGTTTTTGATGACCTGCACGACGCCCGATACAGGATCGGGGAAGTTGATGTCGGCCTGCAGGTCCTGGACCTTGTTGAAGAACACCGCACCATTGAGGCGGCCGCGTTCGAAGTTATTTTTCCAGCCAATCTCAAAGTTATCGACGGTTTCCTCATCAAACGGGCCGGGTGGATTGCTCGGCAGGACACTCGTATTACGCAGGTTGTAACCGCCGGAACGAAAGCCCCGCGTCCAGTGGGCATAGACCATGGTGTCGTCCGATATGGACATCGTTGCGCCAATTTTCGGCGACACATTGGTCCAGGTCTCTGAGTCGACGAAGTCATATTGGCAGGTGCCTTCCAGTACGTTACAAGGGTCGTTAGTGTTGAAAGGCAGCGAGGCGATTTGCGCATCCTTTGATTCGTTCGTGTAGCGCAGGCCGGCAGTAAGCGTTAGCAAATCGGAAACGTCATAGTCGATCGCCGCGAACGCGGCCTTCGTTTCCACGCCGTACAGGCCGCCGCCGTCCTGTGTTAATTGACCACCAAGAAGGAAGCGAGACTCCGCGTACTCGATATCGTTCTCGAAGTAGTAGAGACCCACTGTCAGGTTAGTGCGACTACCGATCATGCCGTTGTAGCGCAGCTCATTACTGATTTGCTCGGCGTTGCTGCCAAACGAGCCGTGGAAATACGGAACGGGCTGCGCATCGATGTCAGAAAGTGCTGTGCCGGCGTAATCGCGCCACCCGAATATATTGGTGATGGTGCCGGTCTCGCTGACGCGCCAGTCAATTTCAACCCAGAAGAAGTTCGTTTCGTTGGTCTGGAAACCTTCCTCGTCAATCGAGAAATCGAAGGAATCGGGGTTATTGTTGACTGGCGAGCCATCAACGCCGGAGCCGTTCGTGTGACTCTGCGATGAGGGTCCGTCACCCTCGATGTCGCTGTACTCATAGCGTGCAGTGATCTCGAGGTTCTCGGTCGGTGTCCATACGATCACGGGGCGAACGATGTACTGAGTAATGGCGCCATGGTCCTGCCCTGTGAACTGGTTCTTGAACCAGCCATCGTCTTCGTTGTAAAAGGCGGTGAGTTTCGCGGCGAAAGTGTCACTGACCGGGCCACCGATTGAGCCCATTAGGTATCGGCTCATGCCGCCCTCGCCGCCAGCGTCAGCCGCCGCACGGAGTTTGACCTCGAGTTCATCGCCAGGCTTTTTCGTGTTCAACAGGATCGCGCCGCCAGTTACGTTACGGCCAAACAGGATTCCCTGTGGGCCACGCAGTACCTCGATACTCTCGAGGTCGAACATATCGAAAAGAATGCCGTTATTCAGCCCCATGTAGACCCCATCGACGAAGACGCCCACGGTGGGGTCGATCGAGGGAATCGAGGCCGTAATGCCGAGTCCGCGAATCGAGAAGTTGGCGACACCGCGTGTCGTACCCACGTCATCCAAAGAGACGTTCGGCAGAGCGGTTGCGAGGTTTGTGAGATCGCGAATTTGCAGTACGTTAATTTGTTCTGAGCCGAGTGCTGATACAGACAGCGGTGCGTCCTGCATGCTCTCCTGGCGTTTTCGCGCCGTTACGAGGATTTCCTCGAGGAAAGCGCCGGCGCCGCCGCTGCGATCAGGCTCGTCCTGCGCCATGGCAGGTAGTGCGGCTGCCATGAGAGCTGACATGGCCAGCACGGCCAGAGCCCGCGGTTTCGGAAAACTCATTTCATACCCCCCCAGTGGAAAGGAAACACCCCGTAAGTCTTATACACCCGCAGCGTTCCACGATTCCAACGGTCGTGACATAACTAAAGCAAACACTAAATTATAGACTTCTAATATAATATTCATTATTATGTGGGCCTAAATGAACGCTAAATCCAATTACACGTACCCGGCCAGCGACATGCAGCTGCATGCCTCCGATGCCGCCGGCCTGATGAAGGCGCTGGGTAACGAAAGTCGCCTGATGATTCTCTGCGTGTTGGCTGAAGGCGAACGCTCAGTCAGCGATTTGAATACGATTGTGCCGTTGAGCCAATCGGCGTTATCCCAACAGCTGGCGCGCCTGCGGCAGCAGGGCCTCGTGAAGACACGTCGAGAATCGCAGACTATTTTTTATTCACTTGCAGACGGGCCGGCAGACCGGATTATCACGCTGTTACACGATATCTATTGTGGGTCCGATGAATGCACCACCAGGGATTGATTTCCAGGGACAGAAACAATGAGTTCAGAGTTTGGATTCGGCAAAGTTGTCGAAGAGTCGTTTGACGACGCAATTGAGAAGGTGACTGCCGAGTTGGAGAAAGAAGGCTTCGGCGTACTGTCGGATATCGACGTTGCGGCGAAGATGAAAGCAAAGCTCGACAAGGACATGCCGCGATACAGAATTCTCGGCGCCTGCAACCCGGCGCTTGCCTACCAGGCAATATCGGCGGTTGAGGATATTGGCCTGCTATTGCCGTGCAACGTGTTGGTACGCGAAGATGCAGAAGACAACGTCCACGTAGATTTCATGGATCCGCAAAGCGTTCTATCGCTCGTCGATCATCCGGGCGTCGAGCCCCTGGCCGTTGAAGTCAAGGGTCGCCTCCAGCGCGTAATGGCCGCGCTCTAGACGCGGCTACCAGCAGTCGTCCGAAGCGCCGGTTTTCCCTTTGGTACCTGCCTGCGTAATCGACAGGCTGCCACAATAGGTATCGCGAGAAAGTTGCCCGTGCAGCGGTGCAGCCGTGACAGTCCAGGTGGTCGCGGCTACGTTCGATAGCGACAGGGAATAAACTGCTTCCGTGTCAGTCGCAACGGTCGGTGCTCCATCGTCACCGACGACGTACGGGTTGGCACCAAAACCAAGATCGGTCAGGTCGGCTGCGAATCGCTTGTTGTCCATGAAGAACTGCTGTTGCCGGTCGGCGACCTGCAGCAGCGCATTCTGCGCGACGGAGCGTTTCGCTTTGATCACGTAGCGTTGGTATGACGGATAGGCGAACGCCGAGATGATCGCGACAATCGCGACGACGATCATCAGCTCGATCAGTGAGAAGCCGAACTGGCCACGTTTATGTCCTGTGCGTGAATTATTCATTGTTATTACAAGTCCTCATCTTCGGCCAGGTACCAGAAGGTACGCCAGCGAGTAGTCGCGTCTACGCTGTCGATTTGCAGGTCGGGGCGCAGAATCTTGTTTGGTGGTACGGATACCACTTCGGCCGGGATACCCAGTGACGACAGCTCAACGCTGCGGTCGCTCTTGGAGGTTGCCTCGTCCGGGTTGCTCGAGTCGTCGTCACTCGAATCGTAGTTGATCACCGACTTGGCATCCTGCAAGCCGACCGCGTACAGGCGACCCGCACCTTCGCTGGGTGCGCATGCCGTAGCACCGCCTCCGGACTGCGGCAGGTAGGTCGTGAAGAACGTCCGACCAACCATCGTCAGCGCCGTTGCCAGGACTTTCTCGCCGGGCTCCTCGAGCATCAGGCGCCAGCCCTTACTCAGGTCGACAGAGCAGGGACTGTCGGATTGCAGGCAGTTGCTTGTGACATCGCCAAGCTGCAAGAGCTGTATGTTCTCGTCGACACCACTGCCCGGCGCCGTGTGGCGGTCCTTGAGCATGAATGCGAAGTTCACGGTAGTGCCGCCCTTGTCGAGCGGGTTGGCGCGGTTGCCCGAGCCGATCACAACAGCGTCGAACATGCCGTTGCCATCCTTGCTCGGAACGAGATCGGGTCGGTGGAAGAAACGTCGATCTGAGACGATGCCCATGGCACCGGTCGTGTGTCGCCCGAGTGCTGCCAGCAGCGTCAGTTTCCACTTCGACGTATCCGGGCCCTGCAGGTCGGCGCGCCAGACGTTGCCGCCCGTATCGCCGACAAGCAGTCGATCGGTAAGGCTGTCACCGTCAGTATCGGCCGCAGCGAGCGTGGATGGGATGCTGTCAACAAGTTTTGGGTGCTCAAAGACATTACCGGATCCGCTGGAGCCACCACGGGCTTTCCAGACGAGTTGTCCGGTTTCCGCGTCAACAACGTATATGGCGTTGCCTTCTGAATCGTCGGTGCCAACAACACCCCGCGTATCCTTGTTCAGATCGTAGCCGCCTGCGAACATCACGACGGGCTTCGGTCCACCGGCCGAATCGACCAGTCCGACACGTGGATTCGAGAATGTGTAACCGAGCTCAGAGAAGTCACCAGCTTTCTCGATTGTCCACATCAGATCGGGATTCTCGGGGTCAGTGATATCGAAAGCATAGTAAGCCTTGCCGCCACGACGCATACCAACATAGAGATAGACCTTGTCGCCATCGCTGGAAACGATCGAGCCATCGCGATTGCGGTCCTCCATGTACGCTACCGGCGCGCCGTCAACCGTATACGGATGAGTCGTTCCGGTGCCGTTCGCGCGTAGCACTTTCTGAGCCCCCATCGCATTGCGTGGCATGAATGCCCAGACTTCTTCACCGCTCTCGGCGCCGCCTCCGGTCGTGTTTCGTATCATTCGCAGCATGCCGTCATTTGACGCAACGGCCAGGTAAATAGCGGGGTTGCCCGGATCGGAGTAGCTGCCGATCGAACCATAGTTGACCGGTAACGGACGAGAATGCAGTGCGTCGCCGAAGATCCATTCGCGAGCCTCGTCCTTCTCACCATTGCCATCCAGGTCATCGATGTCGAGTCCGCGTGCAAAGGCGATAAGCTCCGCCGCCTCGCCAACCGTGGACACATCAAAATCTGACTGCAGGTTGGCTGCGACAGTGGCGTCAACATTCAGGTTGGCCAGTGTAGAGGATGTCCTGTCGTAGTAAATCGTGCGGCCGCCAAGACCGTTCGCTTCCTGCGGGCTGCCGGACAGGAACCCCGGAATCTTCTGACCCGCGCCGCCGCGAGCAACCACTCGACCATCCCGGCCGGCGACTTCGCCAGCATCCAGATCAGGTTCGGGGAGTGAGCCGGGAACGGTCCAGCTTGTGAGCGCATCGAAGCGAATACGCCCGTCGGCAGCGATAGCCGGCACGCCATTGGAGTCAACCAATGTCGCATTCGCCGTTGAATCGTTCGCACCCGTCAATTTAAGTTTTTTGACGTTGCCGACCCACGAAGGACGGGCTTGTCCGTCAACCTGGAAGAGCGCGATGTAGACGTTATCCGTAATCTCGGCGCGGTTGAAGACGTTGACCGGAACCGAGGCGGCGACGAAGGTGGTGCTGACGCTCAGGATCTGCTTGAAGATCTCCTGAAGCGTCGCAACGAGCTCGTCGGGGTTCTCCGACAATGCCAGTGGAACACCAGTGCCGCCGGCGCGCGCATAGCCCTTGGTCGTGGTGTTGATCTTTGTTCCATCGACGATGAAATACGACACGACGTTTTGTTTATCTTCGATGTCGGCAACCGAGCCGTAGTTTCCATTCGCCAGGTCGGCATCGTTCAGGTACTGAACAACGTCCGGGAACTCGCGTTGTGACGAGCCAAAGCCACCGGATGAAACAGACTCTTCTATAGCGGCATCCGAATCGTCGTCTTGGTTGGAGACCTGGAACATGAAGTTCACGGTATAGATCTTCGAGCACGCGCCGGCCGGATCAATCGGGCTGACGTAATTCGGTTTGGTCTTCGGGCCATGTTCGATGCTCGGATCCCATGAAATGGCCGGGTAGTCATAGTCAAGGTTGTATTGGTTGCCAGTACCGTAGTCGGTCCAGCCGTTGTGTGCGTTGTAAACACCCTGGCCAGTCAGGTAGCGGAAGAACTCGAAGAACAGTTCCTTGCCCTGGTAGGAGTGGCTCACGTTGCCTTGCGGTGTTGGCATCGAGTCGACGATGGTGTGAAAGCGTGCTTTTGCACCGTTGGCATCGCCATTGACGAACGACTCGAAACCCATCGCAATGTAACCGCCATTACTGCACTTGGTACGTCCAAAGCCTTCACAGTCGTTATTGTTGTTGTGGTTGATCATCAGGCCGACGCGGACGCCTTCCAATGGGTCAAACACCTTGCGCAACGCTCCTTTTAGTACATCGAAGAACGTGTACGAGCCCTGGACAGGCATATAACCTTCATTGATCAGTGTGTCACAAGTGTTGCCGTTACACGCTGTCGAACCGAGGTTCGACCGGTAGTCCAGCGAGAACATGACCATTGGCTCACTGCCAGCCGGCAAGCCGGCGCCAGGATTCATGTAGACGTCCGTGTCGTCAGCGTGGGCGGAGCCGATCGTCAGGATCAGCGACGCCAGTGCCGTCGTAATGGAAGCTTTCAGGAATTTGGAATTCATACCGGTCTCTCTAAATGATGTTCGTTCGAATTACTGCTTGGGCACGAGCACGAGGACGCCTTCGACGACCTGCTCGTGGCCAAGGCCTTCGTCAACGCGGTCAAACGTCGTTACCACTCGGAATGACGCGCTCGTAAATTTATCGATGCTGGTTTCCACCACACGAGGTGGCGGCCGGAATACCGCTCCGGTTCGTTCAACGCGAGCCTGGATGTGGCCGTTGGCGATCGCGTCCGCGAGCACGGGATCGGTAACAGGAAGATCATTGCGGTTACAGCCGCTCTCGCCAGGGGTGCAGGCCGTGTAACCCGGCGAGCCAACGACGGGTGTTGATGCAGGGCTCGCAACAATGGCGTCAGCCAGTGCCTGGGCCGTTTGTTCGGCCGCAATGCGGGATTCTTCGTTCTGCGCCATGAACAAGCCAATATTGCTCGATCGCATTGAAGAGATCGTGAACAACGTGATGGCCACAAGGAACATCAGTGCGACGACAAGAATCGCGCCGCGCTGTCTTTGTCTTGATGCTGCGAGTTTCTTCATACTAAAAGCCCATCATGTTCATAGTGCGGATATTCTGGATCGACACGCTGGTCGAAAAGACTCGACGGTGAAAGCTGTCGTTGGGGACGAGATCCGGCGCGTTGCTGATCGAATACGTCTTCGTGTTCGTGTAGCGCGTATCGATTTCGGTCGTGCGCGCGATCAGAAAGATACGAGCACTAACGACACTTTGCATTTGCGCGAGAGAAGGATTAGAGAGCCACACATTGGGCTGTCCGTTCTGGGAGGTGTCGACGCCATACTCGATCTGCAGGTTCTCTATTCCGGTGGCAAGACACTCGGTTGTCATGCTCGGTCCGGCGCCACCAAGTACCTTGCGGCAGAGCGTTGGAATATTGTCACCAGGCGTATTGGCAAATTGCCGTATGTAGTAAATTCTCGGTCGGAACGCCCAGTCTGCGCGGGGCAGGGCGACCGCAACTGGCGGTGCGGTGGGAGCCACACCACTGAAGAGAACGCCAACCGTTCCATTGGTACGCAGGTACGCTCCGTTCACCGATAGTGAAGTGGCCTCGGCACCGGCGACACGTTTGATCGAAACAACGTCCGTTCCATCCTGCAGTTCGCCGCCCACAAAGCATGAATGCGCTGCCGATACGCTTGAGTTTGTCGCGTTATCGATTGCAATCAGCGAGAGGCTGTTGCCAGTACCGGCTTCCGTTGCACGGTACATCCAGTTCGCCTCGCCGGTGGGGCCACAGTCCTGTCCAATCGTGAGGTCGCCGTCGTAGGAAACCGTGCTGGGAACATGCAGGTCGGCATAATGCCCGGCCATGCTGAGATCAAACGCGACTTCACGAAGAGCATGGCGCGCGTCGTCCTGCATGCGCCCAATGTTCTCATCTTGCTGAAAGCTGTAGCTGTTATTCACGAACACCGAAATAATCCCGCCCGCCAGCGCCATTGACAGCAGCATGGCGATCATCAGTTCTACAACGGAGAAACCAGCCTGGAGTTTTTTCTGTGGATTCATTATCAACGTCGCACTCAGATAGTCGGATCAATGTAGGTTGGGACTTGCATGATGCGGCGGAACTCGTTTCCTGCGCCGTAGTTGCCGCCGGCCGTACCGCAGGCACTGGCGTTGCCGTTAGTCATCGATGCCGTACCTCGCCATGCGATCGTGATGGTGTAAATACCGGCACCGCCACCAACGGGCCCGGTGACGCACAACGTGGGTAGTACAAGTCCACCCGCACCGGCGTTGCCATTCATTTCCAGGTTGCCGTCGGCCATCTGCTCCCAGAACCAAAGGTCGTGGGCTGCTTTCTGTGCCGAAGTGCACTCTGCCCCGCTGGAACAATTCGGGGCGGGTTCGCCGCCTTGCGCGCCACCGCCCATTTCACCCGCGGCGAGATAAACATCCATGGCGTCTCCATTGACGCGCATATCCTCGAGGAGACCGTAGGCGATCTGAGATGCTGCCGTTCGCTGCAGCGCCTCAAAGTTCGCTTGCTTCGATACGGTCTGCAGGCCGGCAACGGCGAGCAGGCCGACGCTGAACACGATCAAAGCGATCAGCAATTCAATGAGAGAGAAACCGTGCTGTAAGTCGCGGGTCGTCATAGCAGGTTCCTAGGAGCAGGTCGGCGCGCTGCCGTCGGCAAGCGTCTTGCTTTGCCGTGGGCGGCCGGAAAGATCGATGAGCATGACTTTCGCGTAACTGGCACCGCGGTCATCGCAAATGGTGAACGCGCCCGAACTGCCGTTCAGCGAGGCATTCATGACCCGGCCGTTCGGTCGATACATGAGGAATGTGCCGAACTCGGCGGACTGAACGGTTAAACCATCAACCGCGCCTGACGATGCAATGATCGTTTCATCGTTGTCGACATTACGGTCGCTGTCAGGATCCGAGAACACGATCCAACCTGAGTTCCAGCCGGTCACTTCGCAATTGGTGCCGCCTGCGCTCGGGCAAATCGTCACGCGCGTATTGGTTGTTACTGCCGTGCTGCGTGCCTGGTGAATCGAGGAAACGAAATCATTAATCGCACCGGTTTGACGAGCGTTGGATACGAAGATGTCGAGCGCAGGCACGGCCATTGACAGCAACAGGCCGGTCAGGCCTACCGCTATCATGAGCTCGATTAACGTAAATCCCTTTTCTCGCCGCATTACATAATCCCTGTCTGGCTCTGCCGCGTTTCGCGATTCTTGCGTGTCACTGATTCCCGACAGCCACGACGCTATCCTAATGAGTATGCGGTCTGCCGGATGAGACGCAGGTCGGGTTTGGCACAATTTGATGCCGCTCTACGCTCATTTTTGTGAACTGTGCACACTCTTATGTTGGCTAAAGGGCGAAATCATCAAGTGCCGGGAATGTGTGCAGGTCCGGCTCAGTTTTGTGACTTCAGTCAAGGGATTTCCTGTGAAATACAACCATACTGCGACATCACAGGAGCGCTACATGAAGAAGTTTCTTGCAGTCCTGGTACTGGTCGCGGCGTTTTGTTCCGCGGCGCAGGCCGACGTCTGGAAGTGGGTCGACGCGAGCGGTAAGACGCACTTTGTCGATACGCAGACGTCGATTTATACCTGGGTCGATGATCGCGGCGACGTGCATTACTCTGATACGCCGGGCCACGAGGACGCCATTGCGGTTCAGTTGGTATGGGTATCGGGCGGTACGCTGGATGATCTGCAAGCTGGCAACCAAGCCGGCAACGATGAGTCCGGATCCGGTTACGCGTACCCGGGCGAAACGCCCGAGGAGCGGGCCGAACGCGAGAAGGCAGAAGAGTATTACTGCAAGCGCGCGACCGAGATCTACGAGTCTTACGTTAATGCACCACGGTTGTACAAGACAAATGACAACGGCGAGCGCGAGTATCTGGACAAGGAAACCGCCGCTGCGACGATCGCCGAAACACGCGCGCAGAAAGACGATCTCTGTCAGTAGTCAGTAACGGAATTTGAGGCAAGAATATGTACTTACACAGCACCCTTTACGAGAGAGCTCCTCAGTACTGGATCTTTATCGGCGTTCTGCTGGTCATTCTCGGGGTCTATCTCGGTGTTGAAGTGAGCAGCACATTCTTGTTCACCGGCGTTACGCTCGGCCTTGCATCCTGCGCATGGGGTGTCCGCGTCCTGGTACGCCGCTCGCGTCAGTCCAAAGATACCGACGTCACAGCGACGTCAGTCCGCGTCGACTAGGATCGCCGGGCCGGTACTCAGCCGGACTTCTTCAGACGCTCCACGCCGATCCGTTTACAAAAGCTCGTGCCCCTCGGGCAGGTTGTGTGTCATCCACATGGCAAGGCGATGCCGTATCTTGGGCATCGTCTCCTGGTCCTTTGGCAGGGCGACAATCGCCTTGTCGTGAATCAGCAGCCGGTAGGCGTACTGGATCTTGAGGTCGTGTGAGTCGGTCGGCTCGAATTCGACAATGCCGCGCGCGACAGCCTCAGAGAGCACTTTGTCGAGGGCCAGCCTGAGCAGCTCCTTCTCGTTTCTTAGTTTCTTAGCCACCGAATCGAGAATAACTCATCCGCGGGTCGACGTGTTGCACCCAATCTCGCTTTGACGGACAACGGTAGAAAGAACTGCCCCCTGAGCGGCAAACCTGCCAGAAGGTTCACTGTCGCGAAACCTGTCAGGTTTTGGCAGCCCAGACGGAGCACCAGCCGGCTGCGTTAACGACCTTCCCCGGAAAGATCTGGCAGGGACGCCACTCGTCGCCATCATTTCCCTGGACCAGCGCGCAATTGGCGCAAGTTTGGTCAGCGGCAGGGTTGGTGCGGCTGGAAGCATCGACACTTGATGCGTCGTGGGTGTATTTCATCGACTGTGCCATCGGGTCGTCTTCCGAAAGCTGCGGCAAGTCTGATGCATAACTCGTGCGGCCGCCGACAACGATACAACCTGCCGCGGCGGCAGCAGATAACTGAATAAACTTACGACGTGGGATTTTTCTCACTGGATTTTCCTCGGACCAAAAATTGGTTCGGGATGCTATAGGAGACTTGATCGTCTCCACATAGCGGGAAATGCGTATGCGTAAGCTATGCCTGCCATACCGTCCATACGCCGATCGCGATAAAGCCAACGCCCGCAACGTTGCTCAGGAGCTTCGGGTCGATGTAGTTAGCCAGTGTCGACCCCAAGGCAACTGCGATGCCCGACGAGAGTATGAGGGCCAACGAAGCCGCAACAAACACGAGCAGGAGGTTTGACGGCTCCTTGCTGGCGAATAGTACTGTTGCCAGCTGTGTCTTGTCGCCAAGCTCCGCCAGGAATACGACCCCGAAAATGGCCAAAAAGCTCTTCAGATCCATAGTGATAATTCCATGTGACTGTTAGCGAGTTCCACGCAAAACGCAGTTCTACCGCATAAATACAGTTCGGAAAGGTACCTACGATATTCGGATAATGCACATAGGCAAAGGCCTCACAGTCCAATAATATCCCTCGTTCTGCCATCCAGGCTCCATGCTGACATTGGAAGAAAACATGAAGAAGTTAGTAATCTGTGCCATCGCGACCCTGTCTCTTGCTGCCTGTGGTGGCGACAATGCGCCCGAAAACAACATTGCCGCAGTTAGCGATGCTGATCTGACCGGAAATCGTGGACGGGTGTTGTCTTCAATTCAGGTACCTGGCTATACGTACATTGAAGTTCGCAACAACGGACGCAATGTCTGGCTTGCCGGTAATCCTGTTGAGGTAGCAGAGGGCGATGTCATAAGTTGGGGGCAGTCAGCCGTGATGCATAATTTCAATAGCACCGCGCTTGATAGGGTTTTTGAGGAAATACTGTTTGTAGACGCGGTGTACCAGGCTGGTGACGCTGCGCAGCAAGTTGCCAGTGCGGCTCCCGCGATTGAAAATGCCGGGACAGTCGTATCGGCGGAAAGTGCCGCCGGATACTCCTATGTGGAAGTTGAAACTGGCACCGGGAAAGTCGTATGGCTCGCAGCACCTGTTACCGAGATCACGGTTGGACAACGTGTAGAGTGGCGGGATGCCTCCAAGATGACGAATTTTAGTAGCCCATCGCTTGGCAAGACTTTCGAAGAAATATTGTTTGTCAGCAGCGTCAAGTAACAAAACGAAGTCAAACAGACGCCGTATCAGGTGGCGGGCATGAAGTCGATCGGATAGATAATCGTCATTGCCGTGATTTCTTCCCTGGCCCCGAAGTCGAATGTCCGGACACGCTCGATCACCCGCGCCTCGAGCTCCGGAGCTTGCAGGGTAGAGGACTGGAGCGCACACGACGAAACCGATCCATCCGGCTCGATCGTCAATTTGATGACCATCTGGCCACGAAGCCTGGGATCCCTGCGCAGCTCGCGGTTGTAAAGCCTGTAAAGCGCCGCTTTGTAACGATCGAACACAATCTGAATATCTTCGTCGGTGCGGCCAGCCAGAGCCGCACTTGCCTGAGGCCGTGCAACCGCCCCGTCAGTTTCAATTGAACTGGCGACACGCGTGACTTCGATGCTCGCGACCGCGCCCCCCTCGCCGACATCTCGACTAATATCTCCAAGGTTGATTCCACCGCCCAAACCGGGCGCGCCGGTGCTAACCATCGACCGCTGCGGGCGCTCGATAGCCTCATCGTCAACAGCCCGAACTCGCGCCTCTGAGCCGAGTTGCGTTGTCGCGCTTAACGTTGCGCGGCTCGCAATGCTGTCGCGGAACGCGAGAATACCCTTGGTTCTCACCTTCTCTTTGATCTCTTGTTCCGAAAGCACAGCTACATTGGGTACGTCCCTTTGCTCCGAAGTTTCTTCTGGCGTCTGGTCGGCGTCCGGCTCTGGCTCAGGCTCGGGAGCTTCTTCTTCTGCCTCCGGCTCTTCGATGGGTCTTGGTGGCGGAGGCGGCGGTTGTCGTTCCTCGCGAACCAGGCGTGCTACGCGCTCCGGCAACTGGATTTGCTTGGGCCGCTCGGCGGCCGGTATTGCGATCATGCCCACCAGGACAGAAAGGACAATCGCAGCGACCACGGTGAGAACAAGGGATATCCTGAAATGCCGGTCTTCCTGGCCGCTTCGAGCCCAGGGCATGACAATTTGCTGCGGCGGCAACACTCCAGGTTCACGCTCTGGTACCCACTCGTTGGCACGAAGTTCCGCCCGTTCCCTGGCCTCGGCAAGGTCGAGTCGCAGGTATTCGAGTCTGAGTCCCTCGTTACCGATGCTGGCGAGAAGCTCCTCCTGTCTTCGCTCTGCTCTCTGAGTGGCTTCCTCGTATTTGTCGATCTGCCGGCGCGCATTCCGCAGGTAGTCGGTCGGGTCCTGATCCCGCCACAGCAGGTCAGAGGCGCCAGCGCTGTCAAGGTCCTGCAGTGAGCTGCACGCATTCCTTAGCAATTCGTAGTTGGGCTGCTGTGACCGCAGTGACTTGAGTACGCGCCGGGTGGCATCCAGTTCGCGTTCCAGCGACCGCAAAGACTCCTCACGCTGCTTTACCAGCGCCAGTAGCGCCTGGTCTTCAGCTAGAGAGTTTGGCTCCACGCTGTCTACCATGCGCTACTAACCCGCCGCCGCCTGTGAATTCTGTTGAATTACGGCCAGCGAGACTTTCTCGTAGCCTTCGTCCGTGCACGTCGACATGACGGTTTTGATGACCGAGAACGGCACAGACTTATCAGCGAGGATCGTGACTTCGTCGCTATCAGCTACGATCGCGGTGCTATCGCCGATAACGCTTGTCTTCAGCTCCGCGAGGCGCGCCGTAATCGGATCGAGGGCACCTTCTTTCTCGTCGAGAATGTCGTCGACCAGGGCGACGAGTTTGCCCTGCACCAGGATTTCATCACGACCGACAAAAACAACTACAGTTTCACGGGGTTTGGTCTCAACCTTGGACACGGGTAGCGCCATGTCTTTCGGAGCCTCCATTATCTCGACGGAACCTGAATTGACGAGCAGGAAGAAGACGAGGATCGTGAATACATCCATCAGCGACGTGAGCGGCATCTTGGTGATCTTCACCCGGTTGCGGCTCATTCGCGCCATTCGACGATTATTTCTCATGGCGCATCCCCGACCGATATCTCGGTAAACAACGCAAACAGCTCAATCTCGTTCTCGATCCCCGTCGGCACTTCGGCGCTGCGCACAGTATCCATGGTTTGAATCAGGTAGTCGTAGGGGATATGCGGCTCCATGAGTACCGATGCTTCTTCGTGGTCCGGATACCCGCGCTTCAACTCAATCATCAATTCCGACAGGCTGTCGAAATCGTACTCCTCTTCCTTTTTTGGAATAGCAGCAATAATGGTCGTGCCATTACCTATCTCGATTCCTTCGTCGCGTACGATGACCTCGACGCGAAAACTGTCCTGGCTTTCGCTGGAACTGCCAGTACCACTTGGAAGGTTGAGTTCCACAATCGTGAGTCGTGAAAATACTGCGGTGATA
The DNA here is from genome assembly GCA_009937605.1 of Gammaproteobacteria bacterium. Classification (GTDB taxonomy): domain Bacteria; phylum Pseudomonadota; class Gammaproteobacteria; order Steroidobacterales; family Woeseiaceae; genus UBA1847. The sequence goes on from JAACFG010000036.1 coordinate 19,767, forward strand.
AGAAGAAACGGTACGAGAACGACCATAAGATTGAGGAAGGTCGTTACGTCGATCTCGTAGGTATTGCCACCACGACGTTTGTAATGATGTCGTTTGCGCGCCATCGTGGTTACGCTCCGGCGACTCGCCGGGCATTTCTCGAGAAGACGTTTAATGACTTGACCGTCGCCATCTCGAGGCTGTCAATGATGTCGCCCGTCTTGCTGGTCAAAACGGCATGAATGACAAGTAGCGGAATCGCGACCATCAGTCCGAAGGCTGTGGTATTCATCGCCACAGAAATACTGGCCGAGAGCAGATCCGCTTTTTCCGCAGGGTTGGCGTTGGCGACGGCCGTGAAGGCCTGAATCAAGCCCATGATCGTACCGAGCAGGCCGAGCAGGGTCGCGATACTCGACGCGAGCGCAACATACGGCGTGCGTTTTTCGAGGCGAGGCACGATGCCCATCATGCTTTCTTCCATCGCGATCTCGATGTCTTCTCGACGGTGTACGGCTCCCTGCAGCGACAGCCCCATGCTCAAAACCTGTGAAATGGTCGACTGGTCTTCAGTTGTTACATCGCGAGCTTCGTCGAATTGGCCTTGATCGAGCAGTGGTTGCACTTGCTCCCATACGCGCCGATTTCTGCGCGTTACCATCGTCAAGGTGATGTAGCGCTCGATCGCGATAGCCAGTCCGACCGCGAACACCATTAGAATGGGGTACATAAAGAGTCCGCCGGTCGTGAAGAACTCTACAATCGTAAACAAAATAGCCATTACCAATTCCTCGTTTAGCAGTGGGTCCCTGCCTGATCAGGAGTCGCCTCCGTCCAATGCACGGGTCTTTTCAATCAATACTACGCGTCGCTCATTTGTCCCCGGAGCGAATCTCGTAAAAGCGTAGCTCACGCATGAATACTTCTTTGTCCACCGGGAGCGCCCGGTCATCCAGCGTATCGGTAAGGCTGATGTCCTCGCCTAATTCGGAGGATTTCCACGGCACGATCACCAGCGACTTCGGCGCTTCTTCGTTGCCGAGAATCGACATCCCCGACAACGTCTTGGGTTTGCCGGCACTACCGTCCCCGGCAGGCGCCGCGGCCTCATCCGTTTCGTTCTCGTCCGCAAGACCGGCGCCCGAGGCCAATAACGCAACAAGAATAATCAAGAACCATTTCGACATAGTGACTCCCTACCGCCCCATCCGATTGCTGACGTCCGCAATCCATATTGCAACCTCATCATCATTCGGCACCGCGGACACATATTTTTCGTATTGCTCCAAGGCACATTCAGTATCCGCAAGATAGAGGTCGCAGAGTATGGCCAAGTTACGCCGCGCAAGATGGTAGCCCGGAAAAGTGACCAGCGCCGCCTCGTAACTGTTTTTCGCATCCGCGAAACGCCCGTTTTTTCGTTGGACGATACCGAGCTCGGTGAGAGTGACGGGATGGCCAGCGCCAAGTTCGAGGGCCTGGTTCAGATGCTCCTCAGCCGCGTCCAGGTTCCCCGCCTGATGGTAGGCGATGCCGAGATTAATGCGCGGAGCGCTGACCATCGGCGCCTGCGATGTCAGGTAAGTCAGCTTTTCAATACCCAGTTGCTTGTCATCCTGGTTCAGAAGGACAAGCGCCTCGCCAAACGCGGCCCGTAAGTCATCGCTGACGGGTGCTGACTCCAATATCTCGAATCCTACTGTATCCTCCGCAGTCACTTGCGGTGTGAGCGGTGGTTGATAGACGTATTCGTCGACGGAACTCAGAAGCCCTTCAGTCAGTTCCTGCTTGGCATAGCGCGCGGGCATCAACGCTGCGAGCTCATTAAGGCTTTTCTCCACCCAGGGATTGTAAATACCTGTCAGCATGAGCTCGTAGTTCGCCTCATAGACTTCGATCGCCAGATCCTCGAAGGGAAAAGCCTCCTCTTCAATCATGAGTTCGTAACTGTTCAACTCCGCCGGCGTCAGCCCCGTTGGCCGTTCTGAGTGCATTAATGATTGGTTGAAGTTCATATACGTCATCGCAATATAGAACGTCGCCGCCGCCGTTACTTCGGCGACCTCGTACGCGAGTAGTCCTTCCAGTGCAGCAATAGTCTCGTCCATGCTTGTCTGTTTCAGCGGCAGGCTGCGCTCAAATGGTTGCGTCAGTTCCAGGAGCGCAAAGCCCTCGTAGCGGTGTTCGGCAAGCAGCAGCGCTGCGTTTGCAGCAAGCAGGCGCATGCGGTCGTTTCCTTGTTCACCGGTGTCTCGCTGCAGCGAAACCATAGCTTCAAGCTGCTCGTAGTAGCGATCCTGATCGGAAAGCGCCTTGTAAATCTCCGCAATGCGCAAGCGTGTATCCATATTGATATCGAGCGGTTCCGGATATTCCCGCACGTATTGTTCGTAGACACGGGCAGCATCGGAGATAGCGCCCGACTGGTCGTACAGATCGCCCGCAACGAGAAGTTCATTACGAGCGACCTCGGGATCCGAAGCGTTTGCCGACAAAGTCTCGTGCTCGGCTGCCGAGCGCCGTATTTCGCCGATTTCGTTGTATGCGTAGGCGAGCTGCCTGGTGGCATCCGCGGCCAGCTTATGCTGCGGATAGCGCGTCC
>JAACFG010000037.1 GCA_009937605.1 Gammaproteobacteria bacterium
ACAGGCTCGAGCGTCCCGCCCCTAACGATTCGGTCGAGGGTGATGAGATAGTCCGCTCCATTCGGAAACGAGTGGGTACAGTGAATCCCTTGGTCGTAGGTTCGAGTCCTACCGGGCCCACCACTTTCTAAAGCAGTATCTCTTCGACTTCCGGTAACCAGGCGCGCCAGTAATCGAACTTGGCGTGAAGCGCTTCGACCGCTTCGTCCGGGTCCCGCAACAAAAGGCGCAAATGATCTCCCGGGCGCAACTGGCCCAGCAGATGCCGGTCGACGCGCGCGACTTGTGCGATGCGCGGATAGCCGCCAACCGTGCCGGCATCCACTGACAACAGATACGGCGCGCCGTCCTCAGGACATTGAACCGTGCCGGGAAAGACACCAGCGCTCGGCATACGCCCGTCGGACGACACATTCAGTCCCGGCCCATCGAGCTGCAAACCCATGCGATCCGCCCGGCGACTGATCGTCCAGTTCGTGCCAAAGAGTTGTTCGCGACTCGTGGCGGCGAGCTGTTCGGTTTCAACCGACGCGCAAACACGCACCGCCCAGCTTGATGACATCGGCGGGCGAAACTCCTCCGGTGTCTCGCATTCTCTTCCAGGCCCTGCAGCGAAATGAAGCTCATCGCCTGCGGCGAGCGCCCTGCCCTCCAGCCCGCCAAAACCCGCCTGCAGATTTGTCGACGTTGAACCAAGAACGTCGTCGGCTCCAAAGCCCCCGCCGACTGCGACGTAGACCCTGGCACCAACCGTCGCTGACCCGATGACGAGCTCATCGCCAGCCGCGGCAGCTACCGCCCGATGCATGAAGACTTCCTTGCCATTCAGCGTTGGTGTCGCGTGAGCGCCTGCAAGCGCGAATGTGCAGGGCGAATCAAATCGAAGGGTCGGCCCCAATAACGTTGCCTCCAGTGCAGCTTCATCCCAGGCGTTGCCGACCAGTCGGTTCGCGAGCGCCAGTGACAGGGGATCGGCCGCCCCGCCGGCTGGAACTCCCAGGTGGCGCATTCCGACTCGCGGCCGTGACTGAATCGTCGTCTGCAGCCCGGGTTTGAGAACCGCAATACTCATTCGCCCCACTCGCTCGTATCAATCGCCCTGAAGCGAACACGCATTCCGGCGCGCAACGCGAACGGCGTCTCTGCGCTCGCATCAAACAACCTGTGTGGTGTGCGGCCAACCAGCGTCCATCCGCCCGGGCTGGCCATGGCGTACAGACCGGTCCGGCCATCGGCGATGCCAACAGAGCCAGCCTCGACACGCAGCCTCGGCTCCGCGCGTCGTGGAATTCGCAGTCTTTTGTCGAGGCCGCCGATGAATGCGAAGCCGGGCGTGAACCCGACCATATCGACGGTGTATTCCTTGCCTGTATGCAGTGCTATGAATTCAGCCGGTGTCATCCCGATGTCGTTGCAAAGATTCTCAAGATCGGGCCCGAACTCGCCACCGTAGACGACTGGTATCTCGATCAGTTCGTCACACCCCCGCAACGGTTCGATACCGGCCTTCAGGGACGCTTCGATCACTCGCTGTGCCCCGGCGGCATCGAGTCGGGTCGCATCGAAACGGACAACGACTGAGTCTATTCCCGGAACGACATCCAGCCAGTCCCCGCTCGCGCGCAACTGCTCTGCCAAACCCTGCGCTTCGACAGGACTCGAAACAGGAATGGAAAAAAGATCGTCACCGCAGCGTCTGAGCACGAATCTCCACCCCATGGGACTCAAGTACGTCGCGAACAGCCCTGGCTTTTTCGGCGGCGCCCGGCGTATCGCCATGAATACACAACGTATCTGCGCGTACGTTTACCACATCTCCATTGCGGGCTGTGACCTGCCCGTTCTCGGCAAGGCGCACGGCCTGGGTCGTCGCAACCGCCAGGTCCTCGTGCACGGCCCCGGGCTCCTTGCGCGAAACCAGGGTGCCATCGGCCTCATACGCGCGATCTACGAATGCTTCGGCGACGAACCTGAGACGATGGCGTTCCGCGGCGGACTCAAGCTCCGTGTTGGCCATCCCGACGAACGCCGGCTCGCCCGGGGTTTCCGCGGTAACGCGCGCAATGATGTCAGCAAGGTCCCGATCACCAACCGCGTCGTTGTAAAGGGCCCCGTGGGGTTTGATGTGAGCGATTCTCACGCCCATCTGCGCCGCCGTATCGGCAAGCGCCGTGACCTGCTCCGTCAGTGAGTCGTACAAGTCGTCACCCCGCATAAAGCCGCTCTGACGACCGAAGCCGTCGCGATCCGGGTACCCCGGGTGCGCACCCACTGCCACACCATTCTCGATGGCCAGGCGAATCGTCTGCGCCATAGACTCCGCATCGCCAGCGTGGCCCCCGCACGCGACATTGGCGCTGGAAACTATTTGCAGGAGTTCCTCGTCGTAAGGATCGCCCTCGCCCAGGTCTGCATTGAGATCAATGGATGTCATCTAGTGTTTAGCGCCTTTGTCCTTACGTTTCCCGGCCATGACAGACTTCACCATCTTGCCAAAATTCTTGTCGCGTGACCGCCGCTCCGCGACGGTTTCCGTATTGCGCCTGTCCTCCAACAACAGCTTGCGGTAACGTCGCAGACGCTCTGCATCGAGCGTACCAGCCGCTATCGCAGACTGTACCGCGCAACCTGGCTCTGACTCGTGCGAACAATCCAAGAACCGGCATTCGCCGGCCAAAGCCGCCACTTCCGCAAACACATCGTCAAGGGCGCCACCCACGTCGACCAGTTGCAGTTCCCGCATACCCGGCGTGTCGACCAGCCAGCCGCCACCGGCCAAGCGGTGCATCGATCGGGACGTCGTCGTGTGGCGGCCGCGCTGGTCCTCCTCGCGAACCGCTTTCGTCACCTGGTGATCGCCGGTCAGCGTATTGACCAGCGTCGACTTGCCGACGCCCGACGACCCGAGCAATGCGACCGTCTGTCCGGACTCGCACCAAGGCATTAGGACTTCCACGTCAGATGCACTCCGGGCATCGAGCGCCTCCACCAATACGCCCGGTGACAGCGCACTCGCCCGGGCAACGAAATCGCTCACCGAGTCGACCGTATCAGCCTTGGTGATAACGATCACCGGAAAAGCACCAGCGTCATGTGCGATCGCCAGATAACGCTCGAGGCGCGCAACATTGAAATCACGGTTGGCCGACGTAACGACGAACAGGGTATCCACATTCGCCGCAATCAGTTGAATACCGCCGGCAGTACCGGCCGCTCGTCGCTGAAATACGCCGAAGCGATCCAGCAGCCGAGCGATCACCGGACCCTCGGTTTCCAGCAGCACCCAGTCCCCAACGGCAATCGCCATACTCGCTGACTTACCCGTGAGCTCGACGACCTCATGTCCACGCTCACAGGCGATCTCAACGCGCCCGCGATGCACGTTCAGCACACGCGCTGGCAACAGGTTGCTGTCAGGCTCTACCTGCGATTGAAAAAATGGTCGCCAACCGAGGCTTTGTAACGAATCCTCTGATTCCATGGGATACACTGGTTATCACGTAACAGTACGCGGGGAAAACATCATGAGCGTAGCACTGGTCACGGGCGCAAGTTCGGGAATTGGCGCCGCAATCGCTATCGCATTCGCAGAAGCCGGCTGGGACGTCATGGCGGCCGGTCGCAATGAAGGACGCCTTGAAGAGGTTGCCGATGTGTCGGAGCGCATTGTCACGTGGACCGGGAACCTCGTCGGGTCGGATGATTGCGACGAGTTACTCGCCGACACGATCGATGAATTCGGTGCGCTCGACTGCCTTGTTAACAATGCCGGGATTTACATTCGCGGGAGTGTTGCAGACACGAGCGATGACGACTGGCGCGAAACCATCGCCACCAACCTCGATGTGCCGTTCTACCTGAGCCGCGCTGCTCTGCCCCATTTGCTCAAGGCTGAGGGGAGCATCGTTAATATCGCCTCCGACTGGGGCCTAAAGGGTGGCGAGCGCGCAGCGTCTTATTGCGCGAGCAAAGGTGGCCTCGTATTGCTGACCAGGGCGATGGCCAGGGACCACGCGCGCGACGGCCTGCGCGTCAATGCGGTCTGCCCTGGTGACGTCGATACCCCGATGCTCACGGCCGACGCCAAAGCTGAGGGAATCGATGTTGACGAATACCTCGAGGAGTGCAGCGAATCCGTGCCAAACGGTCGCATCGCCGAGCCCGAGGAAGTCGCGGCGCTCACTCTGTTCCTGGCAAGCGACGCCGCGACGCACATAACCGGTGCCGCGATCCCGATTGACGGCGGCGGCAGCGCCTAGTGTCAGGTAACGAGCAGCTCGGAGACGAGAACCGTCGGCATACCCTGTGATACCGGCACCACCTGCCCTTTCTTTCCGCAGGACCAGCCACCCGCATCGAGTTGAGAGTCGTTCCCGACCATCGTGATCCTCGACAGCAGCTCCGGGCCATTGCCACTGATACTCACGTCCTTGATCGGTGCTGTCACTCTGCCCTTTTCTACCAGCCAGCCGTTCTTGACCTGGAACGTAAAGTCGCCACCACCCAGGTCCACCTGGCCATCAGAATAGGTTTCACAAACGATTCCCGACTCGACGGCAGCGATGATGTCGTCTCGAGAATGCGGCCCGTCGCGCATCGACGTGCAGGTCATGCGCGGCATCGGCGCATGCCGGAACGACTCCCGCCGACCGGAGCCCGTCGGGTCGACCGAGAAGTGTTGGGCGCTGGCCTTATCGTGCAATAAGGAATTGAGGACGCCATTTTCGACCAGCGTTGTACGACCTGTGAGCGTCCCCTCATCATCAAAGTTCAGCGCACCGCGCTCACCGGGAAGCCTTGCATCATCGACGAGCGTCACCTCTGCGTCGGCGATCGGAGTACCGATCTTGTCCTGGTACGGGCTGGACCCATCCATCACGAAATCGGCCTCAAGCGCATGGCCCACCGCCTCGTGCAGTACAACGCCGCTCGCACCGGCAGCCAGTATCACGGGCATCTCGCCGCTCGGGGCGCGACGCGCATCGAATTGCACAAGTGTTCGTGAAACCGCCTCATCAACGAGATCCGTGATGCGCTCTTCGGTGTACCAATCAATCCCGGCACGTGCCGCTATGCTCGAAAATCCGGTCTGCGTTGCGCCGTCCCGGGTTGCAGTCACGACAAGCGTGAGACGTGTCATCGGTCGGTTATCCGTGGCGACACTACCATCGAGTGTCGCGATCATCACGCGCTCATCGACATCGTCCCAGTTCATTGTGACTTCTTCGATGGCCGGGTCGGCCGCCCTCACCTTGTCATCAATCGATTGAAGAATCGCGGTTTTGCGGTCGACGCCAACATCGCCCCACGGCACCGCAACCACGTACAGATCGCCCGTCGGCGAGAACTGCAATGCGGGTGCGTTGGTGACCGTTGTGCCGCCTGCAATAACCGCCGCGGACTCCGCTGTAGCCAGCATAGATTGAAGCGAGAGGTCCTCTGTGAAAGCGAATCCCGTGTGATCGCCCTTCACGACCCTGAGTCCGACGCCCTGCTCCACAGCTGACCCAACATTGCCAACGGCACTATCCGTGAAAGTAAGCTTGTTCGATCGCGTGTGTTGAAAATAGGCGTCAGCGATATCGGCGCCGTTCGACGTCAGCGCCGACATAACCTGCGTTACGGTCGACTCGTCTACCCCGAACGACGTCAGAAACGGGTTCTCGGGTGGCGGCTCCGACATGATCGATGCCAATTGCGTACCACAGCCCTGCAAGAAAGCTGGCATCGTGAGTATGGCGCCGCCCGCGGCGGCGCGGCTCAGAAATTCTCTGCGCTTCATCTTCATCCTGGTTGAAATACTAGCGGTTAGACAAGGCCAGCCCGGCCCCTGCCGCTGTCAGGAAAGCGCCGGTCAGGCGATTTCGCAACGTCCCGTATCGAGTAAGAATGCGCCCGGCCGAGCTCGCGAATGCGGCCCAGAGCAGATCTCCAACGAACAGTACGAACAGGAACACGGCGGCCACCGTGCCCATTTGTGGCACCGTGGCATCAGCTGCGCCGACAAATTGCGGAATGAACGCCGCATTGAATAGCAAGGTCTTCGGGTTCAGTAGCGCAAGCATGCAGCCGCGCCCAAACATCGCCGGGGCCGCTTCGATCTCACCAAGATCATCGGCGGGCTCTCGAAATGTGCGAATGCCGAGGTACACGAGATACGCGACACCGGCCCACTTGATCCAGGTCAGGACTTCCGCGGCGAGCTCGACAACGACAGCCAGGCCAAGCACGACAAGCACGAGCTGCAGCCCGACGCCGAGGGTCGTACCCAATACGGTATGGACGCCCATGCGAAATCCGTACTTGAGGCTGTTCGCAACGATCAGTGCAGCATTCGGCCCGGGAATCATGACCAGGATCGCAGTTGCGGCGACGAGTGGCAGCAGATTACTCATTAGCCCAGGAAGCCGAGGTAGAAGCCGAGCACCGCATTGAATATCGGGCCAATAATATTCCACAGCACGCCCGTCATAATGAGACCAATGACGATCATGAAACCAAAGGGTTCGATGCGATCAAACTGCGTGGATGCTTGCGGAGGTAGCAAACCGCTTACAACGCGCCCGCCATCGAGCGGGGGTATCGGCATCATGTTGAAGACCGCGAGCAGAACATTAAAAAAGACGCCGAAGTAGGCCATGTACGCCAGGTATTCCATCATCTGAATGCCGCCACCGACCAGGCCGGTCAACACGAGTACCAGCGTCCAGCCGGCCGCCATCGCAAGATTGGAGGCGGGCCCTGCGGCGGCCACAATCGCCATGTCGCGTTGCGGATTGCGCAGGTTGCGAACGCCGACAGGCACCGGTTTGGCCCAGCCGAAAATCAGTAGCGGTGCACCTGTCACTTTCGACATGGCGAGTAACCCAAGCGGCACAAGCACGGTGCCCACGGGATCTATGTGCTTGATCGGGTTGAATGTCAGTCGGCCCAGCACTTCCGCCGTACGATCGCCGAAAAAACGTGCCGTGAAGCCGTGCGCCGCTTCGTGAACAGTGATCGCCATTACAGCCGGAACGGCGAACAGCAGAATGGATTGCAGGAGGCTCAGGTTTTCCATCAGTAAACAGTCTTTCCGTTAAACAGTGTCATCACGACCTTGGCTTCGCTTATCTCAGACGCCGGAATCTCGAACAGGTTCCTGTCGAGCACGACCAGGTCGGCGCGTTTGCCGAGCTCGATCGAACCTTGTACATCATCCAGCTTCATTTGGTAAGCGCCATTGATCGTGTAGGCCTCGATCATCGTGGCGAGATCCACGCGTTCATCCGCGTTCAACACACGACCCTCGTTAGTCCATGGGTCCTGACGTGTAACGGCGGTCTCGATAGCGAGCAGCGGGTTCATGTCCGTCACAAAATAATCGCTGCCCCCGACGATCCGGCCACCGGCAGTCTGGACACTCCTGATCGGGTACATCTGCCAGGTCCGCTCCTCACCCAGCATGGGTATATCGAGTTCGAGGGCCGCCGGGTCCGGATAGGCCCAGAGCGACTGAAAAACAGCCCCAACATTGAGCTCACCGAAGCGAGGCTGGTCGTCCTCATGTATGAGTTGCAGGTGGACGATCTGGTGCCGGTTATCGCTCATGCCATTGGCCTCGCGCATCGCTTCGAAACCGTTCAGTGCGCGCCGAATCGCGGCATCACCGATAGCGTGCACGTGTACCTGCAACCCCATCTCGTCAAATCGCTGGAAATAGCGGTCGACGTCGTCCTGCTCGTAGAAGAACTCGCCCGACCCATAGTGCTCATCTTCATAAGGCTCGAGCAAAGGGCTCGTCCCGTACTCGATCACACCGTCCATGTAGATCTTCACAGAATCCACATTGATATTCTCCCGGCGCCATTGCTCGCGGGTTTCGAGCATATCGAAGACCTCATCGTCAAACGTGCCGGGTGCCCAGTTGATCGGCGATAAAGAAAGGACAGCGCGCATCTCCAGGCCAGCTGTATCTGCATGATTGAGTATGGGCTCGAGCAAGTGCGCATCGACACCCGGCTCGATGACGGCGGTTATGCCGAAGGAATGCGCATACTCGACAGCGGCACGCACCCTGTTCGTGCGCTGTGCGAGCGTCAGTGGCGGCAGGCGTTCCTTAACGATAAGAGTGGCTGCATCGCGGAGCGTACCACTGGGATCGCCTGTTTCGGGGTCGCGCTCGATGATGCCTGCATCAGGATCGGGTGTATCAGCGTCAATACCCACAATCTCCAGGGCTTTGCTGTTTACCCAGGCCGCGTGACCGAAACTGGATTCGAGATAGACCGGCCTGTCGGGAAACAGGATATCGAGCAAGCCCTTCTGTGGGTTCGCTTCCGGCCAGAGCCACTCGCCCCAGCCGCCGCCGATGATCCACTCATCTGCACCAATACCGGCAAGCCCGGTACATTCCTTGAGCTTGACGGCGACTTCCTCGGCGGTAGGGATCCGCAACAAGTCGCACTCATCCTCGTCCATGATCCCTGTCAGAACATGAACATGCGAGTCGTGGAACCCAGGCAAAACCATCTGGCCGACAAGATCGATGATCTCCGATTCAGTACTGATGTAAGCACCCGCGCCTTCGTCGTCGCCGACATAAATGATCTCACCGTCCTTGATCGCCACGGCTTCGGCCCAGCTGCGGTCGGCATCGACGGTGTACACCGCGCCGTTTAGCAGAACTCTATCCGCCGCGGTCACCAGTTCAGGACGCTGGTCACCACCGCAGGCGGCAATCAACAGAATAATTCCAGCAAGAAATGTGTTCTTTTGGGGCATTACCAACCCCCTCCACCACCGCCGCCACCGCCGCCACCCGACGAACCGCCACCGCCGCTAAAGCCAGACGAGGATCCGGGCGGTGAGACCGACGAACCCACCGCCGAATTCAGTCCGCTCGACAGGCCCCTGGTGGTCTTCGACAGGTTGGACGTGTTCCACTTGCCGTTGTACCAGGACGGGCTGTAGTCACTGCCGTCCGGATTTCGAATGGCGGCCAGGACGTCGGCGAATTTTTCCGACCACTCCTGATCCACGCCCAGTGCCAGCGCATAGGGCAGCATCGTCTCGAATAACTCGGGCGTCTTTGCCGGTGGATTGCGCAGGTTTAGTTCGTCTTTCTCTGCAATTTCGAGAAAGTCCTTGAAGCCCAGCATCTCGTCCAGCAGTTTGCGGCCGCGAATTGTCGGCCGCTTCATGATGATGGCGAAAAATGCCATCGTGACAAATGAAAGAATAATGATTCCGATAACAAATGGCGTCGGCCCATTGCCAATCTTCATAGCGACGACTGTGGTCAGGATGACAATAAGAATTGCCGGAATATTCAACAGCCCGTTTGTCTTAAAGTAGTGATCCTTGTAATCCGCTTGTAACGAATCGCGATGCTCGCTCTGCGCCTTCCCCAGAACCTTGTGATTGAAATCCTTGAGCGTGACGACATCATCTTTGCTGAACAGGGCCTCGTAGAGCTCCTTCTCGCCGGCTGCCATGGTTGGCCGCAAAGTCCCTTCGTCGGCTTTGTGCAGCGAATGAGTCTTGCCCTTCTTCTTGATCTCGAGGTAACCCTTCACCGCAAGGTTTACGATGGCCGCGGTCATGACTTTGTCGTCGTAATACATCTGGCGGATGTAGCGCAGGGATGCCGGCGAGAAACCTTTGGGCGGATCGTATCGCGTGACGACGATACCGTCGTCCGGATCCTTTCCATATTTGTCCCACACAGGAAAGTAGTACAGCAATAACAGCAGGTAGCCGATAACGGCCACAAGCAAGTTGCGATTGTCGCTGAGCAACCAGCCAACCCGGGGCAACGCCGTCGGTTCCTCAACGAAACCTTTGGGCCAGCCGACAACGATCGTCAGGCCTTGCGCGGGGCCCAGCGGGTTATTCGCCTGGAAATGCACGTCGCCAGCTTCGTCCATGAAGCGCCCGTAATTCTGGGCCGTTGAGCCCCGCCGGCCGGTATAGCCTTCGACGAGAATTGCGTCGCGCGGCGCATCGAATTCCAGGCGCACTGTTGCCGTGGCCTTGTCTATAGGAAACACCCATTCGTTGCCGGTCACATTCCAGTAGAGCTCGTCGTGCTGATCAAAGAACCCGAGCATGCGGTTGGCTCGATAGCGGAAAACATAGGTGTGTTCGCCGTGCTCTATGAAACGGTTCGAACTACCAAAGTACGTTCGCACATGGCGGCCGCTACGAACCGTATGAAACGGCTCGCGGCTGCCGTTACGCTGGACCGCCAGCGGCTCGAGTTTGATGTTGTAGGTGTTGCCGAGCTGGTCTTCGTACTCGACAGGAAAATCCCGGTAGATACCATGGCGGATTTGATTGCCTTCCGCACGAACCTTGATTGTCTCGGTGACTTCGATCATGCCGTCCGAAAACACCCGGACGTCGCTATGAAAGCTCAGAATGCGCTCGTCCGCCTGGCTCGTAACAGACAGGCAGAGTCCAAGCAGTACGATCAGCCGCCTCATTCGACCGTACCGAATTGGGCAATGGGCACGTTCGCCACATCGTCCGACGATTTCTGGAAGAACTCGCGCTGCGTGAAATTGAACAGGTTAGCAACCATGTTACTCGGCACGCTTTCGGTCAGCGTGTTGTAGTCGCGTACGGAGCCGTTGTAATAACGACGCGCAAACTGCAGGTAGTTTTCAGTCTCGACGAGTTCGTTCTGCAGATTCAGGAAATTTTCATTCGCCTTGAGGTCAGGATAATTCTCCGCGAGCGCAATTATGCGTTCAATCCCGGCACTGAGCTCTTGCTCCGCCCTGCCGCGCGCCCGTACGTCCGCCTGGCGCATGGCCTCCGATCGCAACTCGGTTACGGCCTCAAGGGTCGCACTTTCGTATTTCGCGTACTGGTCAACGGCAGTGACCAGTCTCGGTACCAGGTCGTGACGTCGCTGCAACTGGACATCAATGTCACTCCACGCCGTGCTGACGCGATTGCGACTTCGAATAAGGCGGTTGTAGATAGCGACGCCAGCTACGGCGATCAGAATGAGTACAGCAACGATCGTTATTGTCATGCGCGAAACCCGGGATCAGGATGTCGCACATCCTACCATTGTAGGAATTAGTAGAAGAGTGAGACGTAAATCTGAAATATATTCGCGTCGAGCTGGTAGAGCGGTTCGCTACCGATTGGTTGCTGGGCCGTCAGGTCCGTAAATTCGTCGTAGTCCACGTGCAGAAAGTTAGCTGAGGCCGTGACCTTGCCTCGCTTGATGAATCCCCACGTGGCGGTACCATCGTCGCTCAGGAACTCCCAGGCAGCCTGGAACTTGACCGTGTAACTCGTTAGCGGGCTTAGTTCCTTGTCTCGGCCACGGAAGTTCGTCGCCATAGAACGCGGAAACAAATCCTTGAAGAAATGTGCTCCGGTCTGGGTGTGATATCGGAACTTGCCCGTGAACGTGAAGTTCCTCCAGGGATGAATGTAACTTATTGCGCCCGTATGGGCTTCAATGTCCCAGGTATCTGTGAAGAAGCGGTACTCGCCCTCCACCGCCGCGCGATAAGGCAGGAAGTAGCGCATCCGCAGCCCGACGGCGTTGCTGGTTCGGGTGTTCGGGTATACCTCCGGCTCATAACTGTAGCCCGAAGCAGCGTTGGGATCGAAGTACCGTACCGAGCGATACGGGTTGTTCAGGAAGCCCTCTTCGGTAACCGTCTCGACGTTCAGCGAAGAGATCAGGTTCTTGGTCAGAATCTGCGTCACGCCAACGCCATAAACCTGGCGGTCAAGTGGCTCTTCAAACGTCGGATCGTCCGAACGTCGAACCAGGTCGTCGCCAAGCGCATAACTCAGCGTCAGTGTCGTCAGGTCGCCAAACATATCCTGGCTGACGGAAAAACTGACTGTCTCGGCGTCGAAATCCGATTCTTCACTCGTCGTATAGCCTGCGCGCATCGTCGTGTTACCGCGCAGGTAATCGACACCCAAAGACCACTGCGTGCGTTCCTCTTCGTATGGACTAGCTTGCGTAACAACGTCGATCGAGGCGGAGCTGATCATATCGACATAGTAGTTACCAACGACGGAAAAACTCGTACCCACTTTTTTGCGGACCAGGACCGACGGGCCATCAATAACTACGCCACCGCCATCGTAAAAGTGGTAAAGCGCATCCGCACGATCGTCCGGCAGCACGCCGGCGTGAGCGACGCCACAGGCGAGAATTGAAAGTGCGATGATGAAGAAGCGACGAATCATTAAATAAGCCTGCTAGTTACAGCCGCAGCCGCCTCCGACCGCCCCTTCGCCACCGCGTGCACCTTCGCGCGCCTCAAAGACGTGCTGAATATACGACGTCGATACCGGGTCGCCTTCGAGCGCCATGATCGGATCAGCCAGCTTGTCGCGCTCGTAGGGTTTGACCCACGGCTCGACGTTGCTGCAGCCCGACAGGCCGGCAACCGCCAGCAATGGCAGGAGGATTCGGCCAATCGTCAAGAATCGTTTTTCCATAACCTTCACTTTATCCCGTGACCAGGACTCCGAATGTGATCCCTTCCTCAGAAGAAGACCGTGACACCCAAGGTGGCTTCAAGATTGTGAGCTGTCTTCTCTTCGCCAATGATGTCGATATCAAACAGGTGATCGCGGAAATCCAGGTGCAAGGCAACCGCATCATTAAGCAGGAAACGATAGCCCGCGCCCAGAACGACCGTGAACCGGTCATCGCCTGCAAACGTGGTCGAGCCAAGTCCTGCAATCACGTACAGGCTTGAGTTATAGGCACGGCCTTCGCCGATGAATACCTCGCCCGGCATGATGTTGTAGCCGACACTTAGGTTGTAGTAGTAGAGGTCGCGTTCGTCGTCCGAGATAAGCTCGGCGCCGCCTGATAAAACTTCAAAACTCGTGTAGCCGGCGCGCGAGTAGCCGGCCGTCGCCTCGACGAAGAAACCCTCCGTAACGTGGTAGGCAAGACTTAAGCCGTACGACAGATCGGTCCCGAAATCCTCGATACTCATGATCCCGGCAAAGGCGCCAAACTCCCAATCCTCGCGATCAATCGCGGGCTCCTTGATTTCACGACGGTCGACCTCGGGGTCAATAACCTGCCCGGGCGCCTCAGCCGAAGGAGGCGGCGCTTCCTCGTCGCCAAAGCCGAAAAGATTTTTCGTCGCGGCGCAGCCCGACAGGCTGATCGTCGCTACGATCAGAAAAAGAACGCGAAACCGACTTTCCATTCCTCTACTTCCTCATTTTCATCTCGGCTAGTGAAAACCACATAGCTGTTGTATTCGGCGCGCAACAGAAAGCGTCGCGTCGCGTAAATCCGGAGTCCGACACCGACATGACCAATCTGGTCGGTGCGATCCTCGCCCTGAACGATCGTTGACTTGGGCATCGTGTGGATGGCGCCGGCACCCAAGGCGAAGTACGGTGAAACTCGCCACTCGGGAAACGCCTCGTGCACAATATTCACACTCGCCATCCAGGCATTCGCGAAATTGCCCAGGATCTGCGAACCCCACAGTTCGATCGAAACGTTCGGGTTCAGCGAGTAACCGCCATAAAGTGAAATGATATTGGCGCCGCCAAAGTCGCCTGCAAGCAGGCCTGTTTCCCACTTGGCGTTGGTGAAGTCCTCGATGCCAGGCTCCCGGATGTCGAACTGCTGTCCATCCGCCTGCAGCGTCAGTTGCATCTCGCCCAGTTCGACCCAACCTTCCTTGCCTTTGTCCGAGCGCACGAGAAACCAGTCCGTGCGGCGCTTGACGATGTCAACGGCTTCACCGCGATCGACAACGTGGAATACCGGGTAGCCTTTGCCAGGCCCCGTCCTCATCTCGAGATACGGTTCCGCAATAGTTACAGAGCGATATTCATCGGCAGCCTGTAGCGGTGCTGTCAGAAAAATCTGCAGTACGACGGCACACAGGCAATAGGCAATAGCTGCCTTAGTTTGCTGGAGCGTCGAAGGGATTGTTGTAGTACTGGGCTCCGACATCCAACCATTCCGCAATGAGGCGGCGCTCCGCCTGCGATAAAATATTGAAGTGAAGATCGTTAGGATCGTTAAATCGGTCAAAGAAATCGCTCGAAGCCCTTGCGCCTATCACTGATGCAGGTGGAGGCGTCGGGATCGGCTCGAGAATGTCGTTTCCATCGATATCCTGGCCGATCACTCGTGTCGCATCCACGAGTGCACCGTTAGCGTCCAATTCCTGAAGAATATCAGTAACTAACAGCTCGCGATAGGCGTGCATGTGATCGGGCTCGTCCGCCGACATTCCGTCCTGCAGCTCCAGTTGTCCGGCAGGGACTCTTGGGGCGTTGGCATTGAGAACGTCGACGGGCGTGTGGCAATTGAGGCAGTTGTTGTTGACCGGGTTGCCATCGACGTCCAGCAAGGGCACGTCGGGCGTAGTCGGGTCATTGTCGTCATCAACCATGACGATACGCGGCTCGTTCCACAGCGGGTGGATGACCGACTCATAATTTATGACGCTACGGCAATACCACCGCCAGTCGGTCTGGCACGGCACCGACGTCGGAGGTGCAGTGGTCAAATCGGTGTAGAGATAGTCGATATCCGGATTGATCGGGTCGCCGTTTGCATCAAGCGGATTAGCGCTCCAGACATCGCGGTAGATCACGTTCATGGATGGCTCGAGTGACGAGCAGTTATCGTCGCCACAGGTGACGCGGGCGCGAATCTCGGCCATTGTTTCGCCGGGCTCACCGATAAACCATCTCGGATTCGTGTTCGGAAACTGGTTCATGCCGGCCGGAGCACCTGCGTAGGCGCTCTCGAACGCGTCATAGCGACCGTGTGAAACACCAAGATTCGCGTCGTGGCAGCCGTTGCACTTGAGTTCCTGGCCTTCACTGATCCCGAGCCAGTTCTGGTGGCGCTGTGTTATGCGCATGCCGTTTTCGTCAAGAATGCTGATCATGAGCGCCGCGTTGGCGGGCACTTTGACCATGACCGAACCATCGGGCTCGACCATCGCATAGCCGACAATCTCTTTCATGCCAAACTGCGTCGTAACGCCGAACGCCGTGTCATCGATATCCCGGAGGTCTTCTTCGGGCTGAGACACGGCCTTCTCAATACGGATAAATCGAGCGGGACGATCCGCTGCAAGTGTGAGGTTCGGATCGGCGAGAACGTACGGATCGATGCCCGGCAGGATCGCGCCATCAAAATCGTAAACGTTCCGGATATTCAGGATCGCTTCTCCCGAATCCGGCAATGACGGATCAAGCAGGTAATAAGAGCTGCCGTCGGGAATGACTGCCGGAGCGATACGAGGATCGGCTGTCACTACCTCGGTAAACATGAAGCCTTCTTCGCCAACGACGATTGGTAGTTGGGTCTCATCGCGCGGATCGTAAATCCAGACACCGTAGAGTGGCGGCGCAACTACAAAGTCTCCAGCTATCAGGGTGGGCAGATTATCCGGGTCAATTACGACCACGTTGGCGAGATTCTCCTCGGTACACGCAACGATCCGCTGATCCAGCGTATTCGGGTCGCCGTCGTCCGCGAGGATCTCGATGAGCCTGCACTGGGACCAGCTGACCATCATCCGGCCAGTCCCATCCTGGATGGGGTAAGCGGAGTAATATCGGCCGCCCGGGGATGGCACGCCGGGTTCAGTCAATACGACGTTTACCGTGGCGTCACTCTGCGCAGGTCCGTTGAGCACGCCGATGTTGTCTTTGGTCGGCTGCGTATTTTCGACGTACTGCGGCGTATTAATAACAATCAGCTCGCCGCCACCTTCTGTATTTGTGAAGGGCCGTGCCAACGCCATAATTTCGCCAGCCTCGGTTTCACGCGGTTGCATAAACTGAATCGTAGAGCCGTTGGTGCCTGTATCGTGGCTCCACTGGCCGTACAACATTTCCAGCTGCGAACCATCCGGGTTCATGCGATAGAGGTTGACCGCATCGTTGCTCTGGTTGTGGTCCCACCGGCTGAATACGATCTTGCCATCGGCCGTAACCGATGGATCCAGGTCATGGCTCTGGTTAAACGTAACCTGCTTGAGCTGGGAACCATCATCGTTCATGACGTGCAAATTAAAGGCGAACTCGTTCTCGTCTTCGTCCATCGCCGAGAACGCGCCACCACCGCTGTCCTCGTCGAGTAACAGAGCCTGTGACTGGGTCTGCCGTGTCGAAGCGAAGATGATGCGACCATCGGGCAGATATTTCGGCATGATGTCGTGACCGATCTCCGATGTCAGATTGTCAGGGATCACCCGAACAAGCTCGGCCGTCTCAAACGTGTACTGCCAGATATTCCACGTGGCTACCTGGTCCTCTTCGTCGACCCCCATCTCGAAGGGTGTCCGCATGGCAAACAGCAGCCGGCTGCCGTCATAGTCGATTTCAACATCGCGAATTGCGCCCAGTCCCTGGGTGATTTCACCAGTGATGTTGACGGATTCCGCACCCACCGACGCTCGATCGCGATAATAAAGGTCGGCGCCAAAATCAAACGTGATCTGCTCGCGCAGGTCGTCCTGCTCAAATACGCCGTTGTCGTCCGTGGGAATCGGCGCCTTGATGTAGGCGATAGGGAAATCTATGACCACGGGATCAGCATCCTGGCCGGTTCCGATCTGGACACCGTCACCTTTAGTACAGGCGGCAATCAATAGTGCCGCCATCGACAACGCGACCGTCCTGGTCACAGTTCCGGCGATTCCTTTAGCAAATTGTCGAGATAGCCCGTTCATAGCTCTCACCTCAGTTCTTTTGGCAGGGTACGACGCGACGTGCCCGACATACCGTTAACGCAGTCACAAACCGCAACTAACAAAAAAGGGAATGGCAACTACCGGTCGATGTCTGCCGCGTGGACGCTAAATTATAAGAGAGCGCCGTATGCCGATGTAATGTCTCAAAAGTCCGACATCAGGCCATCGCCCGCCGAGCGCCAACACTGGCCTGTGTCGCGATGACCGCTGCATCTCGCATTCGTCCGAAATACTTTCTGCCAGTGACATCCGGCGGGCTCACTGTCTGTGTTCAGCGACAGACCCACCGCCCTTCATAATCAACGGCTTAGGTAAACCGGCCATAATCTCTGTACCAAAGTGCCGACAGTCACTTGACATATCTCGATATCGGAAAGTGCGTATGGAGACATCGTAACTTATTGTTTTTTCTTTTTTTTCTACGAAATAACCTTGCATCGACCCAGACTGGCACAGCACTTGCTTTATGGATTACAGATCGACTGGAAACGCTTCTCGTTTAGCTAAATAGCACTTTCCAGGACTGTGAGTGTATTCACGGCAATGAGCGGAAGGCTTTGGCAATATTTCTCGGCCACGCTGTGCGTTAACAACGAAAAGACGGACAAAACGATATGGATAATTGGATGTGGACAGGCAACAAGGATGGCCTACTCGGCGGGCTTCTGCGTGTCGTGCTTGCAGCAGTCTTGATGACCATGCTGGCGGCTCCGGCAAATGCGGGCTCGAGGGAACAGGCGAAACGTATCCATGAGCGCATAGCGGGTGTTCCACCCAGCGATATTGTTCTGGGGCAAATGCAGAACGCGATCGATGGTACAGAACCGACCTGCTCGCAGTACGGTTCAGTAACTGGCCCCCAGTGCGCAGCGTACATCGCAATGGAGAACCACAGCTTCTATAACGTGACGCTGAAGAACTTCGCCGCACCCTGGACAAATCGTGATCGTTCGGTCTTCGTGCCGCTCAATGACTATGTCGCCACAGTTATTGGGATGATCCGCGACGACCGGCCATTCAATACCTTATTGTCTGACGACATCACGTACGTCGGAAGCCAGGGCACGGTCAGCGCTGCGCCTTCAGGCAATAACAATGATCACTACGAGCAGCTCGAAGCCGGGAATCACAACCTGAAAGACGTGCTTGAGTTTGCCCCGCAATCCAGTATTCCAGGCAACGTACCTGCGCCCGCAACGGCCGGCGTAATGACGTCGCGCGCAGCCGCAGAAGCCTTCTTCGTCGCCGGTACCAACCGCGCGATGTTCCGCTTTACGATGGTTAATCATTTTTGCAATGACATGGAGCAGCTGCATGATCCGAACCTGTCGCCGGATCGCATTCGTCAGGATGTCAGCCGCAGCCCGGGTGGCGACAGCCGCCTGTTCCTGAATAATTGCGTGGGTTGCCACACGGGCATGGACCCGATGGCGCAGGCATTCGCCTACTACAACTACGTTGAAAGCGACCCGGCCGGCCGAGGAAGCATTGAGTATACGGCAGGCAACGTGCAGCCCAAGTACTTCAACAACGACCTCAACTTTCCGCAGGGTTACCGCACACCGGACGACCACTGGACTAATTACTGGCGCAACGGACAAAACCGCTACCTGGGCTTTTATGGTCCTGGCAACGGTGAAGGCGACGGCGCCAAGTCGCTGGGTGAAGAACTCGGCAACAGCGACGCGTTTTCTTCGTGCCAGGTCAAGAAAGTGTTCCAGGCAGTTTGCCTGCGTGAACCGGAGACGGCCGCCGACCACACGAGAGTTGACCAGATCGTTGGAACGTTCCAGGGCACCGGCTACCGGATGAAGCAGGTGTTCGCCGATACCGCAGAATACTGCATGGGCCAGTAGGGAGACATGATAATGACTAAAGCAATCGGAATTGCTACCTGGCCTGCTAATGCGCGTGCAGTACGCACGGGCATTGTCGCGCTACTCACGAGTCTCGTGCTCGCTGCCTGTGGCGGCGGTGCATCGACAACTGAAATCGCGGCGGCGCCGGGCACAAACAACAATGCCGGCAGCACGCCTTACACCGGACCTGTCGCGGCAGACGCAGACGTACTGAAATTCCAGCAGGAATTCTGGTCCAAGGCACGCACCCCGGATCGCTGCGGCTCTTGTCATAGTGAGGCAGGCCCGCAGATGCCGTTCGTCCGTTCTGACGACGTGAACCTTGCGTACGAACTGTCGGTAGACAAGATCGACCGTGGCCAGCCGGAATTGTCAGAATTCGTCACGAAGGTCGCCACGATGCCCCTGGGCCACAACTGCTGGGAGGATAATCCTGGCGTCTGTGGCGCGATCATGACGACCTGGATCGAGAACTGGGTGGGCGGCGGCACCGGGGAAGGCGGCCGCGCTATCGTATTGACTCCGCCGCCTGATCAGGCGCCGGGCGGCGATGACGGCTTGTTCAGAAACTTCCCGGACGACTCGGCATTGTTCGACCAGCATATATACACGCCAATTCTGTCGCAGTACTGCGCAGGCTGCCACAGCTCCGAATCAGCAACGCCGCAGCAGCCCTACTTCGCAGAAACGGATGCGGCGAACCGGGACGAGGCCGTGGCCAGCGCTTACGAAGCGGCCAAATCGAAGATCAACCTGATCTCAACACCAGACTCGCGCTTCGTCATCAAGGTATCCCCGGGCTCCCTGGGCGGCGAAGCACATAACTGCTGGAACAATGACTGCCCGACCGCGTCGACCCAGATGCTGAACGCGATCAACGCGTTCGTGGGCCAAATCCCTGAAACTGCGCTCGACCAATCGCTGCTGTACAGCCAGGCCGTGCGCCTGGTGGACGGAACAGTGGCATCTGGCGGCAACCGTTACGAGAACGACCAGATCGCATTGTGGGAATTCAAGTCCGGCAGCGGTTCGATCGCTTACGACACCAGCGGTGTTGACCCGGCTATCAACCTGAATTTCTCCGGCGACGTCACCTGGTATGGCGGCTGGGGCATCACAATCGGTGCTGGCGCGGCGGGTCCGGGCAAGGCCCAGGGCTCAACGGGTACCAGCAGGAAACTGCATGACGTGCTCGTGGATTCCGGGGAGTTTTCGATCGAAGCCTGGGTAGTCCCGGCTAATGTCACGCAGGAGATGGCGCGCATTGTCACCTACTCAGCGGGACAGACCACGCGCAACTTTGCAGTGCAGCAGACGCTCTATAACTACGACTTCCTGCTGCGCACCAACGCCGAAGACGCCGCGGGCAACTCTCTGACGACGCTTAACGGTGATCCGCAGTTATCCACTCCGGACGACGCCGAGGCTCTGCAAGCAACGTTGCAGCATGTCGTAGCCACCTACAGTCCGGTCGAGGGTCGCAAGGTCTACGTGAACGGCGTACTGGCCACGCAGACCGATCCGGTCCCGGGTGGCACGCTGGTTCCGTGGCAGAACAACTTTGCCCTGGTGCTCGGCAACGAAGCGTCAAGTGATGGGCTGTGGGAAGGCACATTCCGCCTCGCCGCCGTCCATCGCCGCGCCTTGACCGAAGAGCAGATTGCCCAGAATTTCGACGCAGGCGTCGGTGAGCGTTTCTACCTGCTGTTCGACGTGTCGGCACGCATCGGCGCAGACCCGCAGACGTCGTACATACTGTTCGAGGCCCAGCAATACGACTCGTACTCGTACCTGTTCGATAAGCCACATTTCACGACGCTGGACGGTTCGCAACCGCAGGGTATTGAAATGGAGGGCATGCGCATTGCACTGAACGGTCAGGAAGCACCGGTCGGCCAGAGCTACGCGAACCTCGTGCAGCCACTCGATCTGGTCAATGGGCCACTGGATGTAGAACTCGGCCAACCACTGTCGGTGCTGGGCGCTGTATTGCCACTTGAGCTTGGACCGCAGGACGACGAGTTCTTCCTGACGTTCGACAATATCAACGGCACGCTTTTCACTCGGGACGAAAATCCCATGCTCGTCGTGAGCGAGTATCTTGCGACCTCGGATGCGCTTCAGCCGGACATCGGTGTCAAGACGTTTGACGAGATCGATGCGACCTACGCCGCAATAACCGGCGTCAATCGCACGACCTATTCGCGCCAGGTTCAGGGCGTTACCGTGTTCCCGGTCGAAGAGACCTACCAGGAACTGCGCCAGTCACTACCGGCCGTCGAAGGACCGGAGACCTTCCTCTCGTCGCACCAGGTCGCTATTGCACAGCTTGCGATCCAGTACTGCGACGCAGCGGTGGAGGACTCAACTCTTTGGCCAGGGTTCGACTTTAATGCGGCACCGGGCACTGCATTCAGCATTGGGAATCGCAGCACCTTTATCAGGCCACTGGTCCTGAGCGCCGTGGGGCACTCGGACCTGACTGTCCAGATCGGCTCGCAGCCGGATTACGCGACGGTTTATGAAGAATTGGCCTCGTACTCGTCTGGTGGTGGTGCGCGCCCGGACAACCTGATTGATCGATTGCTGCCGCCTCAGGGCACGAGTAATACGCGCGCTATAGCGAAAGGTATTTGCGCCACGGTACTTGGTAGCGCAGCGACACTGGTTCAGTAAGACAGGATTAAAAGGAATTATCTGAGATGACTATGAAACGAAATGCCAGCAATTGGGATATGCCGCTGCTGCACGCAGATCATCCGCGTCCTGTCACGCGCCGCCAGTTCTTGTCGCAGGGATTCATGACAGGCTCGGCCTACACGATTGGCGGCATCGCGCCGCTGCTCGGTTCGGGTCTTGCGCATGCGGACCTCGCGGCGGACCTCGACGCGCTCCGCGCCCCGTCCCAATGCAATATCACGGATGGCGCGGGCAAGATCCCGTTCATGTGCTTTGACCTCGCGGGTGGTGTGAATATTGCCAACTCGAATGTCCTGGTGGGCGGGGAAGGCGGCCAGAGCGACTTCCTGAGCACACAGGGCTACCAGAAGATGGGACTGCCGGGCGATATGGTCCCGGGGCTTAATGACGTTGATGGCAATCCATATGCCAACTTCGACCTGGGCCTTGGCTTTCACTTCGACAGCGCGTTCCGGCGCGGCATCATGTCGATGCTCAGCCCGACGACGGCACAGAATATCAATGGCGCGGTTATTCCAGCGCGGTCGGACAACGACACCGGCAACAATCCGCATAACCCGATGTACGGTATTGCGCTTGCCGGTGCTAAGGGCTCGATCCTGACGCTCGCGGGTTCCGAGAATACGGACTCAGGTGGCAACTCGATGCTACCGGCGGCCCTGTTTGACCCGGAACTGCGACCGACGAAAGTCGACCGGCCAAGTGACGTCGTGAACCTCGTGGATACCGGCGATCTGGTCGGCATCCTGACGAAAGACGACGCGACCAAGGTCATGGAATCGATCTATCGGCTGTCTGACGAGAAGATGTTCAACGTAGAAACGCTGGTGAATCGCGACGCGGACATCGACAAGGCTGTACGTTGTGGCTATCTGAAAGCGGCCCACATTGCCGATCGCTTTGGCGGAATGCCGATCGATCCCGGCGAGGATCCGATTATCGTTGATGACACCGACGGTATCTTCACAACGGCCGAGT
>JAACFG010000166.1 GCA_009937605.1 Gammaproteobacteria bacterium
AATCGGCACGTTACTCAGCTGCCAGCCCTCGGCGCCCTCCATTGGCTGAAATCCATTCTTCATTTCAAAGCGCGTCGTCTTGTCGTGCCCCCACCAACCACCAAAGCGAGGCAGGTCGAAACTCCGGCCATGACGCTCGTGGACGAAGACCCCTCCGACATTGCCGGGGCTCGAATTCAGATATTTGTAGGAACACCACGCGGCAAAATCGACATCCCATTCGTGCAGTGCCAACGGCACGTTGCCTGCCGCGTGGGCAAGGTCAAATCCCGCGATTGCGCCAACCGCATGCGCTGCCTCGGTCAGGCGCGGCATGTTGAACAGCTGACCCGTGAAGAAATTGACGCCACCGAAAAAAACCAGGGCCAGTTCGTCGGCGTGAGTATCGATCGCCGCCAGGATGTCATCTTCCCGAATCAGTGTTTCTCCGTCCCTTGGTGCCACCTCGATGATGGCATCCTCGGGGTCGAAGCCATGAAACTTCGCCTGCGTCTCCAGGAGGTAGCGATCCGACGGAAACATCTTCGCTTCCGAGATGATCTTGTAGCGCGTGTCCGTGGGTCGGTAAAACGACACGAACAGCAAATGAATATTGGTTGTCAGCGAATTCATGCAGACAACCTCCGACTCCTTCGCACCGACAATCCCGGCCATCGGTGGTGTCAGGAGCTCGTGGTAGCTGTACCAGGGATTCGTCGAGTGAAAGTGCCCTTCGACACCGTATTTCGCCCACTCATCCAGTTCGAGTTCCACCGCGGCTTTCACCGTCTTCGGTTGCAGACCAAGCGAATGGCCCGTGAAATAGACGAGTTCACGCGTGCCCAGTGACGGAAAACAGAACTGTTCGCGATACGCGCGCAGCGGGTCCGCCGCATCCTGTGCCCTGGCGAACTCGAGAGTCGATTCGTAGTGCATGTCAGCCCTTGTTCAACGCTGGTAGAGACACCCACCCTTCTGGTGGCTCTTTTCCCGGATGCAGCACACCACAATCAGGACAGGTGCGCGCAGCCTCGTCCTTGTAGAACGACTCATACAGTGGGGGCAAGTCGTGCACGATGGACTTCAATAACACTTCTACCCGGTGCACGAGACTGCCGCATTCGAAGCAGTACCACTCGAAGGCATCCTTCATCCCTTCCGGACGCTTGGGTTCGATGACGAGACCGACACTGCCGGCCATCGGCCGCTGCGGTGAGTGCCGAACGTGCTTTGGCAGGAAGAAGACGTCGCCTTCGCGGATGACGACATCGTAGAACTCGCCCTGGTCAAAGACCTTGAGCACCATGTCGCCTTCGAGCTGGTAGAAGAACTCCTCGACCGGGTCGTCGTGGAAATCGGTGCGCTGGTTTGGACCTCCGACGACAAAGGCCATCATGTCAGCGTCTTCCCAGATCTGTTTGTTTCCGACCGGCGGCTTGAGGAGATGCCGGTGCTCCTCGATCCATTGCTGGAAATTGAATGCAGCAAGTTTTGTCATCGTTGATTCGCCCTCGTCGGGCCTGTCCTGCGAGGCGCCAGTTTATCTCAGATAACGATCGGCGATGAGGGATTCAGAATCTCGCGCACCACACTCATCGCCGTGATCGCCGAGGATCGCGGATTATCGGGTAACGAATCTCCTTCGATCCGGAACTCCGATCGACCAAAGTCGCCTTCGGCCACAACCTCGTGCACATTGCGTTGCACTCCAGGGTCCGCAATGAGTTCGACCTCGGTGTCGTCGAAACCAATACCTGCAAGGGCTACGGATGCCGCTACATTCGCATTCTTGGGGTATTGCAGTGCTGCATCGCGGGCGTTACCGCTGAAATGTACGGCCGACTCGGTGAGTGCTTCGAGATCGAGCTTCGTTTCCGCGGGGGACCCGCGCCAGCCTCGTGGTGGCTTGCGCCCCCGATAAGTCACTTTTGTCAACGTGCCAACACTACCGGCGGACAGCGCATCCAGCGCACCGATTGCACCCGACACGACGCGCAGTTGCGCTCCGCCGAGCTGGGCGGCAGCGACGAGCCTTTCGTACAAGCTGGCGTCAGCCAACGCGCCGGACGATACCGTGATGAGATCCACACCTTTGGCGAGCACCGCTTCGCCGTGCTCGCGAAGCGCCGCGTGGCCGGCGCAGTCAACCGCGAGATCTACCTGACTCCTTACATCGTCAAAGCTGTTTGCGATTTCGATGTCCGGGCCAAACAGGTTTCGGGCTTTTCCCTCCCCACCTGGTCTGACGATCGCAACGCCCAATTCAACGCTGTCTTGGTCGGCAAGGTATCCGGCAACAGCTTCGCCGATTGCTCCGCAACCTATGAGAGCCAGTGTCTGCATTTTGAGGGCGTCGTGCTACTTGTCGATGCCGCCCAGGCACATGTACTTCATCTCGAGATAATCATCGAGCCCGTATTTGGACCCTTCACGACCTTGTCCCGATTCCTTGACGCCACCAAACGGCGCCATCTCGTTCGAGATGATGCCCTCGTTGATGCCAACGATGCCATATTCCAGTGCTTCAGCAACACGCCAGATGCGGCCAACATCACGAGAGTAGAAGTAGCAGGCGAGGCCGAACTCCGTGTCGTTGGCCATCTGGATGACTTCTTCCTCGGTCGAGAACTTGAACACGGGCGCTATGGGCCCAAAGATCTCCTCGCGGAATACCTTCATGTCCGAATTCACGTCGGTCAGAATCGTCGGCTCGATGAAGCACTGACCGAGATCCGACCGGCTGCCACCAACGGATACTTTCGCACCGCCAGCCACCGCATCATCCACGAACGTCATAACATCATTGGCCGCGCCTTCGTTGATTAACGGACCCACAGTCACACCTTCGTCAGCGCCATTACCCATCGTCAGTCCGCTCGTTGCCTCGCCGAGCTTCTCAACAAACTGATCGTAGATACCGTCCTGTACGAAGATCCGGTTCGCGCAGACACAGGTCTGCCCGGCGTTTCTGAACTTGCAGATAATCGCGCCTTTGACCGCTTCGTCGAGATCCGCGTCGTCGAAAACAATGAACGGCGCGTTGCCGCCAAGTTCCATCGACGTGCGTTTTACAGTGCCGGCACACTGTTCCATCAGGAGCTTGCCGACCTGGGTCGACCCGGTGAACGTCAGTTTTCGTACGATTGGATTACTGGTCAGCTCTGCACCAATCTCACGCGTAACGCCGGTAACGATGTTGACAACACCTGCCGGTACGCCGGCGCGCTCAGCGAGCTTGGTGAACGCATACGCAGACAGTGGCGTCTCGTTTGCGGGCTTGCACACGACTGTGCAACCGGCGGCAAGAGCCGGCGCGATCTTGCGGGTGAGCATCGCATTGGGGAAATTCCACGGCGTGATACAAGCGACCACACCGACGGGTTGCTTGATCACCACCGCGCGCTTGTCGGCGGAGGGAGCGGGAATCGTATCGCCGTAGACCCGTTTGGCTTCCTCGGCAAACCACTCAATATAGCTTGCCCCGTACGCGATTTCGCCTCGCGCCTCGGCCAGCGGCTTGCCCTGCTCGGCCGTCAGGATGATCGCGAGGTCTTCCTGCGCCTCCATCATCAGGTCGAACCAGCGGCGAAGAATTGCCGCTCTTTCCTTGGCCGTTCTGTTGCGCCATTCCACCTGGGCGACTTCTGCGGCTTCGATCGCGCGACGCGTCTCGGCCGTACCGCATTTGGCGACTTCCGTGATCGTCTCACCGGTTGCGGGGTTCAATACAGGCAGGGTCTCGCCGTTGTCCGCGTTAACCCATTCACCATTGATGTAGGCACTGCCCTGCAGCAGTTCCTTGTCATTAAGTTGCATATCCCAGGTTCTCCAATTTCAAAGCGTCCTGCCGGCAGGACGCCGGGGGGAGCCTATTATAGTGGCTGGGATGCTCTGTCGGCTACCTATGGATCCGGCACGCCCGGGTCTGCTTCAATCGAAGCCAGGTGGTCTTCAATCGCTTGCCACAGTGGCGCGTCCACCCAGGTGTCATCCAGGTAGAACGTCTCCGGTTCCTCTTCTTTCGGATCCACAAGCAGATTGTAGATTGACGGGTAGGCCATGTTCTGAATCGCATAGCTATCGCTGTCTATCTCCTTAAGCAGCATCTTCCAGTTTCGCCATTTCACGCCGAAAAGCTCGTTGCCGATGTAGATAATGACCGTCTCCCTGGCGGATTTTTCCGACTTGCCTGTGAAGAAACCGGACTGGTCAGCCCCATCCAGAATTCGATCGTCCGGGATTTCTCCTCCGACAAAATTCGCCAGGGTAGGAAACAAATCGACCAGGTGAACGATCTCGTTCGAGACCTGCCTCTCGGGAATAACCCCCGGATAGCGAATCAGGAAAGGAACACGCAGGGAGCCTTCATAGGGCGAGAACATCGTCCCTCGCCAGGGCCCGGTGAAACCAAACGACCGCTTGATACCTTCACGACCGTTGTCCGACGTGAAGATAAAGATGGTGTTGTCCTTGAGCCCGAGGTCATCGACCGTGTCGAGGAGCTCGCCGACGTAGACATCCGTCTGTGCGAGAACGTCGGCAAAACTTCCGTTGCCGGTCGAGCCCTGGAAGTCCGGATGAGCGTCGACGGGCTCGTGCGTCTGCGTATACGGAAGATAGGCGAAGAAAGGCTGCTCGGCTTCGGCCTTGCGTTTGATGAATTCGATCGCGTGATCGGTGATTTCCCGGTCGATCGTCTTGCGCTTCTCACGGCCGTAAACCTCGAGTCTTTTGGGAGTTTCACCGCGCGTTGACGATACTACGTAGGTGAACTCGAGATCCGGGTGGGCCCCTTCCTGCCAGCTATCGCTGTCCGGCCAGAAGGCTCGATCCGATGAGTTGGGAATGCCGTACCACTCGTCGAAACCCTGGTCTGTCGGGAAACGGCCTTCCGTATCGCCTAAATGCCATTTTCCGAACATGCCTGTTGCGTATCCCGCATCCGTCAGCATTTCCGCCAAGGTAATTTCCCACGGGGTGATGCCCCACCATATTCCCCGGGGAGGACCGTCCGGCCGCTGCCGGGCACGAATCCCGTATCGACCGGTCATTAGCGAGGTCCTCGATGGCGTGCACTCGGCCTCGACATTGAAGTTTGTTAGCTGATATCCCTCTGCAGCAATACTGTCGATTCTCGGGGTTGGTGCCCCTCGCAAATCGCCGCCCCCATAGACACCGATTTCCCCGTAACCAAAGTTGTCCATCACGACCAGGACGATATTCGGCTTCTCATCGTTCTTTGCTGCAGCCGCTAGCGGAATCGATACACAAAGGACTAGTAGACAAATAGCGACTCGCGCGCATTGGCTATGATTGGGCATTGTCATCTCCTGTTCTTGTGCCTCTGACCATAGCAGGAGTTATGGGGCGACGATTCGCATCGTGCAGGCACAAAAAAACGGCGGCGCGTTTGCGCCGCCGTTCGTTCTCACAGAGTCAGCAAGAATCAATCACTTGCGACTACTGATCTTCTGGCAGATCAGAAGCGGTCGAGCGTCATTACCTTCGTCCAAGCTGCAACGAAGTCATTCACGAATTGCTTGTCGCCACCGGCTTCCGCGTAGGCTTCCGCAACTGCACGCAGCTCCGAGTTTGAACCAAGAATGAGATCAACGGGCGTTGCCGTCCACTTCAGTTCACCAGAAGCGCGGTCGTGTCCCTCGTAAACGCCCTCGGTCTTCTCCGATTGCGTCCACTTTGTGGACATGTCGAGTAGATTCACGAAGAAATCGTTACTCAGCGTTCCGGGCGCGTCGGTGAAGACACCGTGTGCTGCTTGACCGGTGTTCGCGTTGAGTACTCGCATACCGCCTACCAGCGCCGTCAGCTCCGGCACGGTGAGCGTCAGCAAGTCCGCCTTTTCCACCATCATTCTCGCCGGCGAAAGGTAGCTCTCGTCGCTGTAGAAATTGCGGAACGCATCAGCGGTCGGCTCCAATACAGCAAAAGACTCGACGTCCGTCATTTCCTGCGATGCGTCGGTGCGCCCCGGCTTGAACGGAACCTTTACCTTGTGCCCGGCGTTCTTGGCGGCTTGCTCAATAGCTGCTGCACCACCCAATACGATCACGTCTGCCAGGGACACTTGCTTGCCCTTCGACAGCGACTTGTTGAAGTCCTGCTGAATCGCGGTAAGCGTGTCGAGCACCCTGGTCAGCTCTTCCGGGTTATTTACGTCCCAGCCATTCTGTGGTGCGAGGCGAACACGAGCACCATTGGCCCCACCGCGCATATCCGATCCGCGGAAAGTCGAGGCCGATGCCCAGGCAGTACGGACCAGCTCGGGCACGGTCAGGTCGGACTTCAGGATCTTTGCTTTCAGCTTGTCGGCATCTTTCGCGTCGATGAGCTTGTAATCAGCGGCCGGTACCGGGTCCTGCCAGATGAATACATCCTCAGGCACGTCACTGCCAACGTAGCGAGCGCGCGGGCCGAGATCACGGTGCGTCAGTTTGAACCA
>JAACFG010000167.1 GCA_009937605.1 Gammaproteobacteria bacterium
CAGATCTCGGCTACGAATCACGGGACCCGCTGGTCACAATAAGGGACACGGTCAGCTGGTTACAGGCTAACCATGAGAGCCTCGCCAGGCAAAGGACTCCATCATGAAGCAAGTCGTCAGCATATCCGCCGTTCTGGCCGTGATCTCGGTCGCCATTTTCGGTTGTCTGTACATATTCGGACTGATGAGCCCGGAGGCTGCGCTGTCCAACCTGCTGAAAGTCGTAGCGGCGATTGCCTTGCTGGGTGGCTGTTCAGCGCTGGTCGTGTTTCTGATGGGCAGCAAGAAAGAGCCAACCGACCAGCAATAGCCTAACCGGTATTCTGGAGAGCCTGGGCGATACCATTAACTGTCGCGAGCAAGGCGTCGAAGAGTGCCTCATCTTTCTGGTTTGTTGCGCGCCAACGTGCCAGCAGGTCGACCTGCATCTGGCTGATTGGATCAACGTAGGGATTGCGCAGCATGATGGCGCGTTGCAGCGTCACATCGCCTTCGAGGATAGACTTGTGCTCGGAGAATTCGAGAATGGTGTCTCGTGTGCGTGTGAATTCTTCCGCAATGATGGGGAAAAACTTCTCGTGCAGGTCGCCCGACAAATGTGAATACATTTCCGCGATGCCGAGGTCAGATTTGGCCAGGACCATTTCCGCATCGGCGACGAGCGATCGCAGGAAGAACCACTCCCGGAACAGATCCAAAATAGCGTCCTTGCCGTAAGCCTCGATGGCTTTGCTCAGCCCGGCGCCAAGCCCATACCATCCTGGCAGGATGAAGCGGGCCTGGGTCCAGGCAAACACCCAGGGAATCGCGCGCAGGTCCTCGATGCCGGATTGCGACCGACGCGCGGATGGGCGTGAGCCGATCC
Organism: Gammaproteobacteria bacterium; assembly: GCA_009937605.1. GTDB lineage: Bacteria > Pseudomonadota > Gammaproteobacteria > Steroidobacterales > Woeseiaceae > UBA1847. Next base: position 866 of record JAACFG010000167.1, read on the forward strand.
GCATTCTCTCGATGACGTCGATTGGAGTCGCGGTTCTGAAGTACTCGTAGAAATCCGGTGTCTGATAGACGAGTTTGCGATAGGCCCTGCGACTCTCTGCTGCGATGACATCCATAATCTCGTGCCACTCAGGCATATCATTGCCACGGTGGCGAGGCATGGCTGTCGCCAGGGCGACCGATCCCGTGATCTGCTCCAGCGTGCGCAGGGCGATACCGCGCAAGCCGTATTTTTCGTTAATAATCTCGCCCTGCTCAGTAACACGCAGGCGACCGTTAACGGTCCCCGGCGGCGCTCCGAGCACAGCGACGTGCGTCTTGCTGCCGCCGCGGCTGATTGTGCCGCCGCGACCATGGAACAACGTCAGCTCGATGTCCTCGGTGGTCATCGCATTCACGAGGTGTTCCTGCGCGTTCTGGATAGCCCAGCGCGAAGAGGCCAGGCCGCCATCCTTGTTGCTGTCCGAGTAGCCAATCATGACGGTCTGACGATTTTCGCGGCGCTTTACGTGCGCGCGGTAGATGTCAGCGCTCAGGAGCGATTCGAGAATGCCCGGGCCGGCATGCAGGTCATCAACGGTCTCAAGCAACGGAGCAACGTCCAGGGGAACCTCTCCGCGGCGATTGTGCAGTTCACCCCACTGCGCCAGCAGCAAGACTGACAGAATATCGTCCGCGCCACCGGTCATGCTGACGATAAACGTGCCGATTGCGCGCTTACCGTATTTCCGCCTGCAAAACGCGATGGCCTGAAACACAGCGATTGTTTTGCGAGCCCGCGTGCTCAGGGTCATCGGCGCGTTCTCGCGAGTTTCGATGGCCTCGATGATGCGAGCCCTTCTCTGCTCGGCCGACATCTCCATCCAGTCATCTTCGCCAAGGCACTCGCCAACGACCTTGCGATGTACGACCGCATCCTGGCGCACATCGAGTGTGACCAAGTGAAAGCCGAATGTACGGATGCGACGCAATAATCGCCGAACAACGAACAGTCCGGCGTGCTGGCCTTTGTTGCAGGACAGGCTTTCGGCGATCAGCTCGATGTCTTCGATCAGCTGGTCGACTTTCTCGTACGGAAAGATGTCGTCGTCATAGGTGGACTGCAGGCGCTGCTGAATGAGCCGCAAGAAAACGCGATAGGGCATCTCTCGGTGCCGCGCCGGTACCGCGTGGTAAGCATTTGGAAAAATGCCGCGGTATTCCTGGATCTTGTCGAGCATACCCTGCCCGAATGTCGCGCAGTCAACCGACTGGCTCAGCTTGGCCGAAATTGTGGCGCATTCCTTGAAGTACAGGTCAAGGATCAGTGAGCGTTGTCGGGCAAGCGTTGCTCGAATCGTCTTTGCATTTACATTCGGGTTGCCGTCCATGTCCCCGCCGACCCAGGATGCGAAATGCAAAAGGTTTGGTATCTCGAGCTTCTTGCTGTCTTCGCCGTAGATGCGATCGACGGCGGCGCGAATGTCTTCGTAGAAAGGCGGCACAGCCCGGTACAGCACGTCGGTCACGAAGAACAGCACGTGCTCAAGTTCGTCGGAGACCATCATTTGCTCAGCCGGGTGTTCCGCCGTCTGCCAGCCCGTCGTCGCGAGCATGCGAATGTTCTGCAGCGCCGCCGTCGTTTCCTGTGGGGTCATCGTCGGGTTCAGCAGGTCGACAAGGTGTTTGACGATGTTCTGTTCTTTGCGAAGAATTGTCCGGCGAGTGGACTCCGTAGGGTGCGCGGTAAACACGGGCTCGATCGACATTGAATCGAGCAGCGCCTGCACATCGTCAATCGTCATCCCCGATGCCTTCAGCTTGATCAGGGTGTCTTCGAGCCCGCCGGGCTGGTAGATAGCGACATCACGAAGGTAGTCGCGCCGCCGGCGAATGCGGTGCACTTTTTCCGCTGTGTTGACCATCTGGAAGTAGGTCGAGAAGCCGCGTATCAATTGGGAGGCAAGCTTCGGGTCAAGGTTCGTGACGAGTGCTGAGAGTTCCTCGCCAGGTTTCTCATTCCCTTCGCGCCGGCGAATGGCGCGCAGTCTCGCGTTCTCGACCATCTCGAAGAGGTCATCGCCGTTCTGTTCGCGGATAAGGTCGCCGACCATGGCGCCGAGGGTGCGCACGTCATCGCGCAATGACTGATCCTTTTCCTCGAACGTGATGTCCTGGCGTCGTAATGACTTGTGAATGCCGGTGTCCAATTGTTTTCGCCTGGCGTTGGTCGCGCCTGTTCTAGTCCCGGAAGTTCTCGTATTGAAGTGGGAGGCCTATGTCGGTTTCCCTGAGCATCGCGATGACAGCCTGCAGGTCGTCGCGCTTCTTCCCGCTTATACGCAGCTTATCGCCCTGGATGGCCGCCTGAACCTTCATCTTTGCGGCCTTGATCTGCTTCACGAGCTTGCGGGCTCGATCCGTGTCGATGCCGCGCCGCATGATGACCTTCTGCCGGGCTTCGCTGCCAGAGAACTCGGGTTCCTGCTCATCCAGGCAGCCGATGTCGATGCCACGCTTGGACAGCTTCTGCTGCAGGATGTCCATCATCTGCTTGAGCTGGAAATCGGATTGCGTTGTCAGCGAGATAACCCCCTCCTCAAGCTCGTACTTTGAGCCTGTGCTTTTGAAATCGAAGCGCGTGGTTACTTCGCGATTCGCCTGATCGACACCATTACGCGCCTCGTGCGCATCAAAGTCGCTGACAACGTCAAAAGACGGCATGTTCCGGTCCTTTATTGTACGAACGTGCAAAGGTACACCCGCACAGCGGCTCGTACCAGTCCTGACGGCGCACCAAAACTGGGCAACCTGCCGACATAAGACCGCGAGCCCGCAAGATCGAGTTCGGCAGAATATCCCGCATGTATTTTGTTGTGGATTCGGACAGGGAGGTCTCGCCACAGCAGTCGGCACTGGTCTGGCAGCGCCTGTGGGAAATGCGGGACCTGGCCCCGATTGCCGCGGTCCTGCCTGCGGTGGTTTCGTCACCCTGCCCGTTACTGCCCGACGAGGCCGCCCCTGCGATCGCGGTGCCGATGCAATCACAGGTACCAGAGGATTCGGCGTGGATTCCGCTGGAGGTTGATCTCCGAAATTACCTGGCGGGAAAGGGCGAGCTGCGCCGGGCTGCGCTCGATGCCGCCTTGCGCACGTGCGTCGCTGAAGGCGAGCACCGTCACGACGCGAGCAACTGGTCGAGTCGGGCGCAGCGCCACGACAGTCGGCTCAACAGGCGGTTGTCCGTATTCGTTCGCGGTTGGGGCGATGTTATCGCTCGGAGCGGTGCCGACCCCTCGTCGATAGAGGCGCTACGTGATGTACGAGCGCTTGCGAGTTGCGTCTCGAACACGCTTATTGACGCATCGCGAATCCTGGCTGAGCGAAAAGGTCATTGTCCTGCCCTGGACGTTGCCGGCGCGAGCGCGTTGCGGCACGGTAGCGAAATGGACCTGCGGTGGCGGCGTGCGGTTGCGGACAACGCATTGCGGCATCGAAACCTTCTTACCTTATCGCCGTGGGACGTTTTTCCACGGCACAAACCAGCCGATTTGCGTTACCTGAACCTGCTTCCGATACTCGCGTGCGCGAATTCGGTTTCCTATCGTCGCGATGTCGATATTGGCCACTGGAACGCCAGGGAATTCAAGAGCTTCTATACACGTATAAGCGCCATTCTGCGGCGTGCCAGGGATACCTCGCTGATTGCGAAACAGGTGTGAACTAGGATACGGTCTACCGTCCTTAAGCAGAGCAGCAAGGGGACGCTTTGCAGCCGATTACACCAGACGCACACGGCATTGCGGTTCTACTACTGACCATCGTTGCGTTGTACCTGTTTACGCGCGACAACATACCGCTCGAGTCGTCGTCGCTCATTATCCTGATACTCCTGACGGCTGGCTTCCAGCTGTTTCCCTATGTGCAGGATAGCGGCGCTGTTCTTGGTCCGATCGATTTCTTCGCCGGCTTCGGCAATGAAGCGCTAATTACGATTTGTGCGCTCATGATGGTCGGGAAGGCGCTTGAGACAACCGGCGCGCTGCAGCCACTTGTAACGATCGTTGGTCGTGCCTGGTCGACGCGTCCCGTGGCCGCATTGTTGATCACGCTCGTTGCAGGCGCGGTGCTGAGTGCCTTCATGAACAACACGCCAATCGTCGTGTTGCTCATGCCGATCATCGTTGGTGCGTCCCTGCGTTCCAAGTTCCCGGTTTCGGGTGTCATGATGCCGATGGGCCTGGCGACCATCATCGGCGGCATGTCTACCACGATCGGCACCTCGACCAACCTGCTCGTCGTGGGCATCTCTCGCGATATGGGTATGCACGAATTCAGCATGTTCGAGTGGGTTTTGCCGGTTGCGATTGTCGGCGGTGTTGGCCTGCTGTTCCTGTGGCTGGTTGCGCCGCGAATGCTACCGGATCGCACGCCGCCGATGGCCGATACGACGCCACGGATCTTCAGTGCGCAGCTGCACGTCAAGGAAGGCGGGTTTGCCGACGGCAAGTCGCTGTCCGAGGTGCTTGCCAAGGCAGATGGTAATTTGCGCATTGACAAGATCCAGCGCTCTGAATCGCTGTTCCTCGCCAAGTTGCCGTCTGTCGTCATCCAGCCCGGGGATCGCCTGTTCGTGAAGGACTCGCCTGAGAACCTCAAGCACTATGAGCAGCTGCTGGGTACAACGCTGTTCAATCTTAGCGATAACGAACATCCGGTCGATGAAGACACGCCGCTTAAGGCGGAAGGTCAGCAGCTTGCCGAGGTTGTTATTACGCGTGGCTCACCATTGCATTTGCGCAGTCTCGCGGCAGCCCGGTTTACGAGCAGCTACGGACTGTTGCCGCTGGCGCTGCATCGTGCGCGTGCACCGAGTTCACAGGTGACAGGTGATCTGAACCTGATTCGCCTGCGTGCTGGTGACGTGCTGCTGGTCCAGGGTACGCGCGAATCCATTGCGCAGTTGAAAGACTCGGGCACGATGCTTGTACTTGATGGCACGACTGATCTGCCGCATACCCACCACGCCAAGCGGGCGTTGTTCGTCATGGGCCTCGTCGTCGCCGCTGCCGCAACGGGAGTCCTGCCGATCTCGGTCAGTGCGCTCATTGGCCTGGGGTTGATGCTCGCGACGGGTTGCCTGAGTTGGCGCGACGCGGCCACGGCATTATCGATACCGGTAGTAATGATCATCGTCGCGTCGCTGGCGTTGGGCAAGGCCCTGATGGGCACCGGCATGGCGGACTTCCTGGCGCTGTCGTTTGTCAACGGTGCAGCGGGGTTGCCCGCACCGATTATCCTGAGTGCGTTCATGCTGCTCATGACTGTCATGACCAATATCGTCTCGAATAACGCGGCCGCGGTCATTGGTACGCCGATCGCCATCAGTATTGCGACACAGCTCGGTGTTCCGGCAGAACCCTTTGTTCTTGCCGTACTGTTAGGTGCCAACATGAGTTTCGCGACGCCTTACGGCTACCAGACCAACCTGCTCGTGATGACTGCCGGCGGCTACAAGTTCCAGGACTTCCT
>JAACFG010000168.1 GCA_009937605.1 Gammaproteobacteria bacterium
GTTTGCTGGGCCGAACTGGCGTTATCTCGGCCACATTGGTCACCGACCCCGAGACCCTGACGACGTCAGTCGGCGAGTTCGAAAACCTGCTCGATGGTTTCTCCTACAACCCGGGTGACATGTATGCCGAATACAGGGAAGGCGACAAGCTGGCGACTTACGGACTTGCAGCCCTCGTAACCGGCGGCGCAGCGGCCGCGGTCGCAAAGGGTGCGGGTAAAGGACTCTTCAAGGCAATTGGCCTTGGCATCCTTGCCTTCTTCGCCGCGATCAGCAAATTCTTCAAGGGAATGTTCTCAAGAAAACAGAGTGTTTGATCACCTCGCGATACATGCAGACATACTTGTTCTGATTCTCGGAGCAATTCTCTACCTGACGGACCTCGCTCGCTTGCTGCACACGAACGAGGTCCTTTTCGTTGGGCGTGCCGGCGGCAGTTGGTTCGCAATGACGCCAGCCAATGGCCTGCGCTTCAGTCGAAAGCATGCTGTGCTTGCCCGACCCTACGATCCCGGCACCGTCACCATTCGGCTGATGTGGCCATCAGATAGAACACCGCCAGAAAACTACCGGAAGGACCTTGAGTCTCGACTCCAACAACTATTCGTCCCGCGGCATTTCTGCACCCTGCTGCTCCCGGAAATCTTCCTGGGTATACCGATCGCCTACTCGGTCCTCGGCAACTCTGTCATCACACTGGCTGTTCTTGCCGTTATCTACCTGCAAATCTTGTCTTTGGTGGTGTGGCTGTTTGCCTCGCGCAAGAAGTTCCAGCTTCCATTGAAGACCTGCCTGCTGCTCGCCTTCGAATCACTCGTCTGCATTCCCTATGCGATTAACATGCACAGGAAACTCGCGGAAAAGCTTGTGCCGGCGGATGTCACGGATGCACTCAGCGTGAGTGAGCAGCTGCTTGACGAAGAGCAGCAATTCGAATTGAAACGCAACGTTCAGTCAGTCGTCACTACACAGATTGAACGCAATGCCACCAGCACGCCCGCCCTATCGGTATTACGGTCCAGGCTGGACAAGGAGATCGGGAAATGAACTTGACCGAAATACTCGTCATCGTCGGAGGCCTCGCCGCCGGCTGGTTTGTCGTCGCAAAACTCATGACGGACTCATCCAAGGACATGCGCGATGAGTCAAACAAGTCGGATCACGATTTCAGATAGAATAGCGACCCATGGCAGGTGGATTCGCAAAAGACGGCGCGGTGCAGGAACAGATCGACGCAAGCATCGAGGATGCTATCGATCGTGCTCGCAAGCAACTACCGCAAGGTGAGAGCCGGACGCACTGTGTGGAATGTGACGCGGAGATCCCGCAGGCGCGTCGCGACGCGGTGCCGGGCGTCAGGTTGTGTATCGCGTGCCAGGAAGAGGTCGACAAGGACACCGCGTTCAGCGCCTACAATCGGCGCGGCTCAAAAGACAGCCAGCTGCGCTAGCCAGATACAGACTTAAGCGCCGCGCGTACCTTCTCGCGACGCGCATCGGCAAGGCTCTTCATTTTCGCGGTGTCCCTGGCATCGATACCGGAAGCAGGGACGTTCTCTACGGCGACCGGTAGAACCATTTTGATTCGATAGTCGCCCAGCGCCAACACGTCGTTATCCCGGAGGATGCGGCGCTCCACCCGTTTCGAATTTACGTACGTACCATTGCGGCTCTTCAGGTCAAGCAGCATTACTTCGTTATCCACCCAAACGAGCAGCGCATGGTGCTTGCTGACGTACTGGTGGTCGATGACGACATCGCTCATTTGCGACCGTCCGATCAATGTCCTGGGACTGGAAAGCTGAACCTCACGAACAAATTCGCCATTGAGTGAGAGAAGCAAGCGAGGTGGAACCAAATTCGTCAGGACCGGAAGATCTTCCGCTTCATCGACTTCGTCTACTTTTTCTGATGCCTCGAAAAGCTCACTGGTCGAAGACTGGTTGAGGACGTCACAACCTGGAATCTCATTGAGTTTATCCAGCGCCGATTCGGCAATGCCGTCCAGGTTACCCGGCCATCCACCGCTTGCCTCATAAAGGGAATCACAGATGTCCGCAGGAAAGACACTGTCCGGACTCTTAACACCGTCAGCCTTGAGCTTTGCATACAGGTAGACGACCGATTCCCTGGCCGTGAGCGGCCGCATCTCGAAATCACCGACGAGACGAATTGCGATCGGCAACATTCTTGGCGAATCGATCACGCGCCTGAAATACCTGTCACCGACCAAAATGATACGTAGGGCGAATTTCCGATTGACCGTTAGCATCGCCAGTTGGCACAACACGTGTAACGTGCTCGGATACATGTGATTGAAGTGCTCGAGAATCAGAACAGGCGCCTCACGCGAGCGCGCCTGCTGCACTGCAAACACGTTAAGCATGTTCAGGAGTTCGTCCACGGAATTGAGTTCAAGTTCATACCCAAATCCGGTGAGGACTGAAGTCAGAAATTCTGTGGGCTTCAGACGTGATCCGTCGATGACGGCCACGGCCGCTCTCTCCCTGACTTTGGTTGCGATCTGATCGATCAGTTCCGACTTGCCTGCAGGTTCTGGCCCGTGCAACAGTCCGAGCGCCTTCTGGTCGGCCAGAACTGTCTCAAGGAATCGGAATGCTTCCTGTTGAGACGGGTACTGAATGAATCGCGCGGGCGCCCGCTCACCGCTATTCGCAGTTGTCGCAGATAATTCTCGATTCTCGCGTGTCACGTGCTGCCCAAGGTCGTGCGAAGTAATAAAGGAGCAACCCTGAAAAGGTCACAGCCCTTCATACTGTCGCGCAAATTTTCGGCAGCGTCTAGATGTCTCCAAACAGCAACAGTTCGGTGATTCCGCATTCCGCTCGTCGGCGCTCGTGTGCTCAAATACCAGGGCGCCCATGTTCTTATTGCATCCTGAAAGCCTGACAAGATTCGCGATAGCCTCCGTCATGCTGGTCACCTCGTGCCACGCAGGTGCCGCGCCGGATGACGGAAGCGCCGGCCCACCACCCTGGTTCGCGGCAGGCATTGGCCGCGTGCCCTCTGCAGACGCTACTGCTGGCGCGACTGTCGAGGGAGAAGAGACGCGGATCTCTGCTGGTTTCGGACGCGCGTCGCTGGGGTCCCTGAACCTAACCTTCGGCCTCGATTACGAGTACACGCGTTACGAGTACGACGGCATAGACAGCCGCGACCGCGATCTACATCGTCTGCAGTTGCCCATTCATTTCAGAACCGATCTCGCCAACTGGCAGCTGACGGGCTACGTTGCGCCCGGCATTTCCACGTCTTCGAATGTGCTCAAGGAATTCTCCAGCGCGATCAGCAGCGACGACTTCATCGTGACCGGGCGGATACGCCTCGAGAAGACAAACGCCGGCAGGACATGGTTTGCAGGTATTGCGCACGACCGGCGCTTCGGCGAATCCCTCGCCTACCCGGTCGTTGGCGTTGAATTTGATCCAGGTGCCAACGTTCACGTCAGGCTGGCGCTTCCTGATCCGGGCATCGCAATCCGAATTTCGGATCGCCAATCGATTCATGCCGACCTGTACCCGGCCGGTCACCACTGGCATGTCGTCTACGATGACTATGCCAGCGACTTCGAATACCGGGTAGAGGCATGGCGCGGCCAACTCACTTGGCGCCTGCCGCTATGGCGAATGCTGGGGCTCGATATTTCGGCCGGCTACGAGTTCGGACGTGAGCATCATCTCTCAGACGATGCGGGGCTGCGCCTGGCTATCGGAATCCATGATCAGTGGTTTATCGGAGCGAAATTGCGCCTGGGCCCCGCCCCGATTCAGAAAACACACGGTGCCTGGCTGTGACGAGATGGAGCGGGTGAAGGGAATCGAACCCTCATTCTCAGCTTGGGAAGTCCATTCTGCGCATTTTCTACTGTCTGCAATTGTCTGAACCTCATTGGCTGGCAGTTAACACGCCGCGTCCATAAAAGCGCGAGAGCGAGTGACCGCGCCCGCTCGCACGATGCTCGCACAACTGGCTACCAGGGGCTACTGTCAGGGCTTATTCGATCGCCGAGATCATAGACTGCGGAACTCCACTGTGGCGTGGCGATTCACGGTCGGGTGCTAGAGGAATGGTGCCGCTAGCAAGATCTTTTTGCCGCGCGGAGAGAGATACTCGTCAGTTGCTTGCAACTCTAGCGTCATAGAGAAACAACGCCCGCACTTTCTCCCAGAATTCACCGCCAAGAACCAGCAAGCTCGCCAGAAACAGCCCATCCGTTACCAGAAACAGAAGAGCTCGGTCGTCCAGCAAACTCGCGCTCACGGCCGAGCTCGGAGCGTAGAAAACCAGGTAACCAGGAATGGCGGGTAGCAGGAACATCACCAAACCGACATTGTAACGCAGTCGGCTTACCTGTTCGGGGAACGCCTTTCGCTTCAGAACCGTCAGTACCTTCTTTTTCAGTGCGTTGAAACCCGCCCGCCCCAAGATCACGATGGATGCGATGCTAAGGATTTCGGGAATACCGATCAGCAGTGCACCGGACAGAATGCTCTTTGCCTCCGTCGATAAGTCGGATCTCGCGACCAATGGGATAGCCAACGGGCACACCCAGCCCAACGCGAATACGAAAATACCCGATCGAAAACGCCAATCGGAAATTGCTTTGACCTCGTCGTTCACGTCAGATCCTTATGAGGAGATGGGGGGGGTGGCGCTGCCCGCTCAACTCACCATGCCTTGCTCGACTTAAGCCGCAAGCCAGGGACGATTTCCAGGTCGCTATCCACGTTGTTGACTAACTGCACGCCAACGGATAACTGCAGCCAACTGGCCAGCGGGAACTTCCAGTATGTCTCTATGCCGTACTGATCGTCGAACCCCTGGGTTCGGCGGTGATCGGTCGGCTCCCCGTACATCAATGCAACACCGACCTGATGGTCGTCGCGACCGAAGGGTCGGTTTGCCGCGAATCCGATAAATCCGCCGTTATCGAGCGGCAAGGCGGAATCCGCGGACTCCGCACTCTTGCCTTCACCACCGTCACCGAATGTGTAGCGTCCGAAGAGCGCATACTTGCTGCCGTCGCCACCAAACTCGTGTGTAAATGCGGCCGTCCAGGTCTGCTGGCTTTCCAGCGTGCTCGTCTCGGCAGCCGACGTAATCAGCATGCTGATGACACTGGTCCCTTGCTGCGGCCGACTCGGACGGTATCCGACCTCGCCATATACCGTCCAGTCACCCTTGACGAACGTATTGAAATCAAACTCATCGCTGGCCGTGGCGTCTGCAAAGCCGCCGGTAGCGAACCACTGGTCTCCCTTGTACTGGAGTTGTGCGCCAAGGCCAATCGTGTCGAAGTAACGGCCGGCCATGTCATTCGAGATTACGCGCGACATGAATGTTTCGGTATTACTCGATGTGTAATCACTTTCGACGACAAAATTACCAACAAATAGTTTGCCGGCATGCAGCGTAAACCGATCCCGCCATAGTTCCTGTTGCCAGGCGAACACACCGAACGCTGTAAACGATTCACTGACCGAGACATCATTCGTCGGCCAGAGCAGGCCTGCCTTGCTGGCGAAATCCCCAGTCGACTGCATGTCGCCGAAATTGTCGACACTGAATACCCAATAGACAAGCGACCCACTGCCGAATGTTTGATCACTGTCGCGGTGCAAAAGAGTCAATGCACCCATAAGGTCGACTTCGAAGTTTCCCGTATCCTCGCCGGCACGCGTTGCAGACTGGTAGATTCCCGTGAGGGCCACTTCCATGTAGTCCTGGCCGTCATCCGCGGCCTCTTCCACCTTGTCAAGCTTGTCTGCGGATGCATACTGCCCCAGTAACAGGGTCGCGAGCGCTACGACCGCCCGGAACCGGGCGGTCGCTCTTCGCCAATTAGTCCTGTGGCGGAATCGGCACATCGTATTCTGGATTACCAGGTGCACGATCCACGTCATCAACGTCTTCGGAGCCTGGTACCGCGAACGGTGCCGGATCCAGGAACCGATTGACGACATTGCGCGTGATCGTCGCGATATCGTTGTCAAAGTCATTTTCGAGCGTCGAACTGATCCAGGTGATCGAGCCGGTCGAGAACATGGCGCCACCGTTCGGCGTCTCGAAAAACACGATGTCCGCCTGGGCCCAAGGACTGCCCTTCGTCGGATGATAGAGAATCGTCAGCGGTAGTTGACCAATTTTGACGTCCTCGATCGTCTCGCGAAGCGGCTCTGACTTGGCTAGATTGAGCGCGTGCCTCGGCGCGCCGTTGCCCGCGTTGAACCTGTCGATTTCGAAACCCGCGGCGCCACCGTGAACCCGGTCGATGCCGTAGTCCCCAAATACGTCGCCCTCGCTCGTGCCTTCAAATATCCAGGTGGCTCGGGGATCACTTGCATCCT
>JAACFG010000169.1 GCA_009937605.1 Gammaproteobacteria bacterium
GAAACGATACTGACCCTTCTCGTGACTCGCATCGACTTTGGCGTGAAACAGGATCTCCTCACCGGTCTCGAGCCGATGCTGCAACTTGCGAGCTTCGCCAAGTGAAATCATGAAGCCGAAGGATTTCGTATTCGGGAAGCTGCCGATGTGCCCCCAGCGAACCAGTCGGTCGTCCTCCTTCCACCAGGCCGACTTCTGGTTCGGCGCGTAGGAGATGATGCCCGCCGCCCCGTACTGGCCAACGGCGAGGTCAACAACTGCCCCGGGCTGACTCTCGGTCAGCACCAACTTGCCTTTCACATCCTTGCCGCTGTAATCGTCGTCGCTGGTACCGTCGCCGATATCCACGAGCGTCGTGGTTACATCCCCCGACAAGCTGTCCTGCGCCAGTGAGAGCGGTACCGAATCCCAATCGCCGAGTCGTCGTACGCGGTGTGTCTCACCATCGACTTCCTCAAGCTCCCACAGTTCGGCAGAACGCACATCCCAGAGCGGGCGGGATTTTTGCGTGCCGAACATCGTCTCGCCGTCCGCCGCGTAATACAGGAACTCGACCTCGTCGAGACCGTAGCCTTTCAAAGTGTCGTAAATGTGTTGTGACGCAATGTCGAATTGCGAGCCCGACCGCATGCGATGCTGCAGGGTCACGGTGTCGAGGTTTCGCTTGGCAGCGGCGCCGGAGGTTTCTTCCGCGATCTGCTTCAGTGTGTCTTCGGGAATAAGCTCGCGCAGATCTGCTTGCGCAGCCACCGACACCAGCAGGAACAGGACCGAAAGATTCTTATTGCTCAGGAACATTGTGCGACTCATTTTTCTTATTGGCTACCACGATAGCATTTCCATCTATAGACTCCGAGAGATCTGTTGTGCAATCCATACTCCTCAAGACGAGAAAGGTGCGAAGTGAAGATCACCGCGATTCGTGTTTTCAAGGTGGACCTGCCGCTGGTTGAGGGCCGCTATTCCTGGTCCGAAGGCAAGTTCGTCGAAGTTTTCGACAGCACCGTGGTCGAGTTGATTACCGATGACGGACTGTCCGGTTATGGCGAAGTGTGCCCCCTGGGCCCGTTCTACCTGCCGGCATTCGGTGCCGGCGCCCGCGCCGGAATTGGCGAACTCTCGGACACGCTCATCGGTGAGGACCCGACTGCGATCGGACCGATCAACCGGCTTATGGATCGAGCATTGCTGGGCCACCCGTACGTCAAGTCCGCCATCGATATGGCCTGCTGGGATCTCCTGGGCAAGACGACCGGAAAGTCAGTCTGCGACCTGATGGGCGGCAAGTTTGGGGAAAGCGTCGCGTTGTACCGGGCGATCAGCCAGCGCCCCGCCGCTGAAATGGCGGAGAACGTCGCGGCGCATCGCGCCGATGGCTACACCAAGTTTCAGCTCAAGGTCGGCGGCAAGCCGCAGGATGATATCGACCGGATCCACGCGGTCGCCGATCTAATGACGCCGGATGAGGTTCTCGTGGCCGATGCCAACACGGGCTGGCGAGTCGACGACGCCATCCGGGTTGTGAATGCAGTACGGGACCGCGATGTGTATATCGAACAGCCTTGCCGATCCTACGAACATTGCCGGACTGTCCGGCAGAAGACATCCCTGCCGTTCATACTGGACGAGAACATCACCGACATCGAGGCGTTGATGCGCGGCCACACCGATGGTGCGATGGATGTGATCAACCTGAAGATCTCGAAAGTCGGCGGCCTCACCAAAGCGCGACAGATCCGGGACCTTTGCGTATCCCTGAATATTCCAATGACGATCGAGGACAGCTGGGGCGGCGACATTATCACGGCGGCTATCGCGCACCTGGCCCACTCGACGCCGGAGTCCCTGCGCTTCTCGGCCACCGACTTCAACAGCTATGTCACGGTCAGGAACGCGACCGGGGCACCAGAAAGAGTTGCTGGTCACATGGCGGCGTCGGATTCCCCGGGGCTTGGTATCGCCCCGGACATGGACGTGGTCGGTAGCGCGGTCGCCGAATACGCTTAAGGATCTTCGCGTAGCGGGCGGAGTTCAAGTTCCCAATCGGCGTGATCATCCGGGCCGGCCGGACCTATCTTGCCCTCTGCAGCCTGAAGCAGCTCTTCCGGGTCGTAGGCAATGCCATCCTTGAACACGAACCTGATGTCGCGCGCTGCCTTGATGTCATCGAGAGGGTCGCCACGCACAACGTAAAGATCTGCAAGCTTGCCGGCCTCGATCGATCCTAGGCGATCGTCGATCCCAAGCGCTTTCGCACCGTTGATGGTGGCCGCCTTCAACACGGCCGCCGGCGGCAATCCCGCATAGGTCATTGCAAGTAACTCGCGGTGATACGCGAAGCCCGGCAACAGGTTGGTGTAGACGGGTTCATCTGTGCCAACAACCAACAGGTGACCGCCACCCGCATCGAACAGTGCCTTGAGTTCAAACACTCTCTGTGCAAATTCTTCTGCGTCGGACTCCGGTGGCGGTGGGCCACGCTTCTCAAGCAATGCCTGCGCATACGGTGTGAAGTACTTCGCTTCGTCAGTCCACACCATGTCTGATTGGTGCGCTCGACGCTCATTGATACCGCCGTACATCTGCAGGTTGGCATCGTAATAGACGTCGTGGGCGAGCATCAGGTCGATCATTTGCGGCAACTCGGCACTGCCCGGTCCACCGCTGCCGAGCGTCAGCTGATGCTCAACACGATCCAGGCCCATGAGAATCGCATCTCGCAGATCCACATCGTATTCGACGTTGTAGTTCGCAAGGTGCGCGGCCGCTGTCATGCCATTCTTATGCGCCTGTTCGATGAGTACCATCATCTCGCCCGGCGTTGCCTGCTTGATCTTGATGCTGATGACGCCCTGCTCGGCCCAGGCATCCACCTCACGACGGATTTCCTCTTCGGTAATGTCATTGGGCCAGCCGATGCATTCGTCGGCGGACACCTTGACGTTGTATTCGCATCGGAACGCGCCGAAGTATGGACCAGACGCGAACAGCCGCGGCCCGATCGATTCACCTGCATCGACGCGATCACGCTGGGCGATGACACGCTCGGGGTAGTACTCGCCCGCTGACCAGGTTGATGTAACACCATTCGCCAGGAACACGATGCCGTTATAGACAACCTCTTCGACACGGCCCTCATCGACCAGGTCCAGGTTGTAGTGTGCGTGCAGATCGATCATGCCCGGCAGTAACGTGTCGGTCTCGGCCAGGTCGACGACGCGGGCGTCGCTCAAGACCTGTTGCTGGACATCGGCATCGACCTCTACGATCTTGCCGTTCCGAATGACGATCCCTGTGTTCGGCCGCCGCTCGTTACTCACGCCGTCAAATAACCAGCCACCACGAATGACCAGCTGTTCCCCGTTTCCCTCAGCCCACTGCGCGCATGCCAGCTGCGAGGCGAGCAGGAGAACAACGATACTTCCAATGCGTTTCATCTCATGGATCATATTCGATACTCAACTTTCTTATCCGTTACCGGGCATCTGAAGGCCAGCAGGTAAGCAGTGAGCTGCAGGTCCACGCCGTCCATCTCCCCGGTACCGTACAGGCGATCGCCTATGACAGGGTGACCGATGTCGGCGAGATGGCGGCGGATCTGGTGCTTGCGGCCGGTTTCGATTCGTACCTCGACAAGTGACTGTGACTTATCGGCGCTGACCTCCTCGAAAGATATCTCGCTCACCGCATTCCTGCCATCGATCGGCTGGTCGACTCGCAGCGGATTAACCTGGTCTGACAGATCACCAGCTACATACGCCAGGTAGCGTTTCTCTACCTTGCGGGACTGAAAGATTTTCGACAGCGTCGCGGCCATACTTTTTGAGTGTGCGACAAGAATGAGTCCGTTGGCGGCACGATCGAGACGATGCACGGTGAAGGCCGGGCGCTCGGGCTGCAGGTGGCGCTCCGCCCAGCGACCGACCGTGCAGTGATCACCCCACTTCGAACCCTGCGAGCGCAGGCCGTAGGGTTTATTCCAGACAGAATACTCCCCGACGTCGGCAACCAGCGTTGGTTCTGCCGGGACTTCCGCCAGCAGTTCGTCGTCGTAGTACAGATGCAGCTCATCGCCTTCGCGAAGCTTGCGCTTCGCTCGCCGCAGGCGCTGCGTATGACTGTCACGAGTGACCCAGACCGCGCCCTGGGTCATCGCGAACTTGATGCGTTGTTTTGCAAGCCCGGAAGCCTGCTGCAGCAGGTCGACCGCGTTCTGGCCTGACGACTCGACGACTACGTGAGATTCAATTTTCACGCAGAGAGCAATCGACGATCAGCTGGCTATCGCTTCCAGCGCCTCTTCCTCGATCTCGATCTTCTTCTTGTCGACGCGCGAGTACTCGAAGAGGCCCGCCTCGTCGTAGATGACGCGATCTTCGTAGTCGTCGAACCAGATGGCGTCCGGGTTGCGTCCAACGATGCAGACTTTGCCTTTGTCCGGCGCGTCCAACGCATTGCGCAGGATCTTGAATATCACAACGCCGTTCTCCGACCCCGGGACACCCGGTATCGCTTCGTTCGTAACGGCAGCGACTTCAGTCTTGCCCTTGTAGTGCGTAATCGAAAGACGCGCATGCGCCTCAACACCGGACAGGCCCTTCTGGGACTCGTTGAGAAGATTCCAGACTTTCTCAATGGGCACATTGAAGTGCCGGTACGCGACAATGTCGCGTCCGCAGAAGAAGTAATGGTTGTTGACACCGGCCCGGTAGAGGGCGCGTTGCATGACGCGCAGTGCGTCGGCGTCATCGTTGATGTCCTTGATGATCGGTGCCTGGTTTTCGACAACGATCCAGCCTCGCGCCGTGACGCCCTCGATGGCTTTCTTCGTGTCCGGATGCCACATCAGCGAACCGTTCGGATTCTGCAGGTATTCACCATCGTCACCCTTGAGCAGGAACTCGTCCGGGTGGTTGAAGTGAATCATGAGACGGAAACCAACGTCCGGGTAGGCCTCATGGAAGTTATCCATCATGTCGAGGAAGGCCTGGTCAAAACGCTTCGGATGGAACGACATTTCCTTGGTGCCGAGACGAATCGACTCCACGCCTGCTTCTGCCAGCGCGCCCATCCAGGCACCCACCTTGCGATTTGGCAGGGCCATCGGGTCGCCGCCGGACAGCAATACTTCGCGCAGCTTTTCGCGACCCGTGTCCGGATGACGTCCGCCGTTCTCATCGACGATCCTGTTGTGTGCCTTGATGTAGTCGGTGACTTCAGGAATCTTCGCCAGGCCCTTCTTGGCAACCGTGCCGTCCTGCCGCTCGACTTCCTTCTGGCTGATGAGTTCTTCGCGGTAGCAGAAACGGCAATGTGCGGAGCACGTAGAGACAGCGTACAGCAGCCCCATCTCGTATTTGTGCAGCATGCCTTCGACCGGGGCGAAGTCCATCTGGTAACCCGGGTCTTCCGAGCCGGCGAGATTCAGCGTCTCATCCGGGTTCGCTTTGACGAGATTCTGCAGCGGGACGCTGTTCTGGGCCATGTCGAAGAAATGGCGCGTCATCTTGACCGGCATACGGCTTTCAACGTCGCGCTCCGTTCCCTTCACGGCCAGCAGGGCCGCGAGTTCGTCTTTCGAGTAGAAGCCCTTGATGTCGTCCGGCGCCTTGTCGGCGAAGAACGGCTTCAGGCCATTGATGATTTCGCGCTCGTACTTGGGATTTTCGATCGTATCCCTGAACGCCTGCTCTCTTTCTGTCGGAACGTATGCTGCCACTTCGCACCTCGAATCTGGTTTGCTAATTGAGACCAATGTAACACATTGAACGGTATAATTGTGCTAATGTAACAATATGAACAGGCCCGTTCCAGCCGTGTCCACCCTGGACCTTATTGCTGCTGTCGGCGGTGATTTGACGCCCACACAGCGCCGTATCGCCGAGGCCGCACTGGCTGAACCCACGCTCCTCGCCTTTGGCACGGTTTCAGACCTGGCCGACCGGGTCGGCACAAGTCGGCCGTCCATCGTCCGTTTCGCCACCAAACTCGGTTTCGGGGGCTATACCGACCTCCAGGAGCATGTTCGGAACGACCTGTCGCGGCGCCTTTCACGCCCCAGCGAGCGGATTCGGAGCGGCGGCGGCCAGACTGCTGCCGCGAGGGCGACGATTAATGACGCTATCAAGTCGGTGTTCGACGCGGTGGAAGGCGATCGCATCGCGGAGCTGGTGACGCCGATTGTAGAAGCCAGGAACGTCTGGGTGCTTTCGGGAGAAACCTCGCAAGCTGGCGCGCATGCATTGCAAAGCGGCCTGTCGATGGTGCGGCCCGGCGTGCACTGGCTCGACGAACATTCGTACGGCACCGAACTCAGTGACGCGGCTCCCGGCGACACTGACGCTCGCGGCACAAGTGCTCGCCGACTCGGGCGTCACCATCGTGGCAATTACCGACAGCCCGCTGTCCCCGTTAGCTGAGTTGGCGGATACGTGGAGCCAGATCAACGTGCCGGCCGTTGGACCGTTCGACAGTTCAGTGCCCATCGTCGCGATGTGCGAACTCATCGTTGCGCAGGTTGCGAGAGAACTCCAGGAAGTGGCCACGGACCGGATCGACAGGATCGAGGCACTTTGGGATGAGACAGAGACATTCGTGTAGTCATTTATTACACGGGAGAAACAGGAAGTGATTAACAAGCAATACGCATCAGTCGCGGAAGCTGTCGCGGACATTCCCGACGGCGCGACCGTCATGGTCGGTGGCTTCGGCGCATCGGGCAGTCCGATCGAACTGCTGCATGCTTTGATCGATCACGGCGCGAAAGACCTGACCGTGATCAACAACAACACGGGCAATGGCGAAGTCGGCCTGGCCGCACTTATCGGCAACGGGCAGGTCAGCAAGATGATCTGTTCGTTTCCACGGTCGAGCCAGTCCAAGGTCTTCCCGAAGCTGTATCGCGAAGGCAAGATCGCGCTCGATATTGTGCCGCAGGGAACGTTGGCCGAACGCATTCGTGCCGCCGGCGCTGGCGTGCCCGCGTTCTACACACCGACCACGGTCAATACCGTTCTTGCCGAAGGCAAGGAGACCCGCGAGTTCGATGGGCGCACTTACGTCATGGAGCCGTGGCTCAAGGCCGACTTCGCGTTGATCAAGTGCGAGCTTAGCGACCCACTGGGCAACCTGCTGTACAACAAGACGGCACGCAACTTCAGTCCGCTGATGTGCATGGCCGCGAAGACGACGATCGTGCAAACCAAGAAACTCGTCGAGCGCGGCGACATCGATCCGGAACACGTCGTCACGCCGGGCATCTTCGTCAATCGCATCGTAGAAGTAACTGACCCCGTCCATGAAGACGTCCTGATTGCCGAAGGGAGGACTTATCCATGAGTTGGTCAAGAGAAGAAATGGCTGCCCGGGCGGCACAAGACATCCCGGATGGCTCCTACGTCAATCTCGGCATTGGTATTCCCGAACTGGTCGCACAGTCCGTTCCCGAGGGCCGCGAGTTTATCTATCACACCGAGAACGGCCTGCTCGGCATGGGCCCTGCCCCGTCCGAAGAAGATCGTGACCTCGACCTGATGAACGCTGGCAAGAAGTACGTGACGGCACTGCCGGGCGCTGCGTATTTTCACCACGCTGACAGCTTCAGCATGATCCGTGGTGGCCACCTCGACGTTTGCGTGCTCGGCACGATGCAGGTTGCAGCCAATGGGGACATTGCCAACTGGTCTACGGGCGCACCGGACGCGATACCGGCCGTCGGCGGCGCGATGGACCTGGTGCAGGGCGTAAAAAAGATCTACGTCATCACGCAGCACACGACCAAGAC
>JAACFG010000170.1 GCA_009937605.1 Gammaproteobacteria bacterium
CTTCAGGAACCGAGCTGAATGCGGTTTCGTCGCCCTCGAGCTGGAAGAAGCAGTCGACGACTTTCGATCCATCGGCGGACGGCAGGTTCATCGGCAGGCATTCCTTGCCGAAGGCGTCCTGGATGTCATTGAAGACTTTTTCGAGGTTAACGCCTTCAGCATCGATCTTGTTGACGATGATCATGCGGCACATGCGCTGGTCGTGCGCGGCATTCATCATGCGTCGCGCCATTTCTTCGACGCCATCGGTCGCGTTGATGACAATCGCCGCAGTTTCTGCTGCCGGCATAACGGACAGCGCGCGTCCGAAGAAGTCGCGATATCCCGGTGTGTCGATCAGGTTGACATGGATACCTTCATGGTCGAGATGACAAACCGAATTAAACTGGGAGTGGCCGATTTCTTTTTCGCGTGCGGTGTAATCGGAGACCGTCGTTCCTTTTTCGATGGATCCCTTTTCCGAGAGCTTGCCGCCGGCCAAGAGCAGTGCTTCTGTGAGCAAGGTCTTGCCGGCGTGGCTAGGTCCAACAAGGCAAACGTTACGGATATCAGCAGTAGAATAGGGCATGAGCTCGTCCTCTCAGTCTGGTTTAAGGCAAGCTTAGCGCACTGAATTGGGACCGAATATTTCGGTTTATCACCTATGCGGCAAAGGCGGAACCTGCAATTCCGCGGGCGCTAAAGCTTCACTTTTATTATTTCGCCTGCCTTCATTATAAGCGCCAGATTGGCCTCTGGATCGCCCAATCCGGACAAATCTTCAAGAATTTCGCTTTCATGGATGAGCAGGTCGGCGACCCAGCCCTCGCGGACTTCCCCGAACCGGCCATGCCGATTGAGTTTGCCTGCCATGCGAATAATTTCGCCGCCCTGCGCCGTGGCCTGGTTGAGGACTTCGGCATTGGACCAGAAAATCGCCCGCTCGGTGAACTCGAGGGGCAATGCCGCGTACTCGCCGAAGATGAAGTCGGTCGAAAACCCCGTCGTTATGTCATATTTCTTGATCAGATCGATCAGGTTTTCCTGGCCAGCCTGCACCTGGGCGGCTTTTTCTTTCTGGAAATCCGTCATGTATTCGCCACCCAGCAGCTGGCGGAAGATGTAGAGCTGCGTACTGATAACGGCACCCTTTTCCTTGACCAGCCGTGCAGCATCGTCATCTATCAGGAGGCCATGCTCGATGGACTTCACACCGTTCTCAACAAGCCGCGTAATCGCCTCAGCCGTGTATGCGTGTGCCAGGACATAGGTACCCCAGTCGCTTGCTGCCTGTACCGCTGCGCGGATCTCAGCCGGTGACGGCTGCAGCGAGTGAATCGGGTCGTAGTCCGACATGACGCCGCCGCCACCCATGATCTTGATCTGGGTAGCACCATTCTTGAGGTTCTCGCGCACAGCAATGAGGTGCGCATCGACACCATCGGCGAGAATGCTGAAGTCGCCGGCCAGGAGCGGGCTGGTGTGTGCGTGCAAGGGGTTTGCCTCGTGCGGCATACGAAAGTCGCCGTGTCCCGCCGTCTGCGAGACGGTAGCCCCCGACGGAAACACTCGGGGTCCGTAGAGGTCGCCTGAGTTGAATGCCCGGGCGAGATCCGGGTGTGTCCCACCGGCGTCCCGAATTGTTGTGAAGCCGTTGTCCAGGTAGAACTTCGCCATCTCGACGGAACGTGCGCCGGCCGCCGTGCCGTGCTCACGCATCAGTTGCGCGGGCATCTGCAGGTTGAGGTGCACATGGAGGTCGATGAATCCGGGCGTCAGGATGCGATTCTTTCCGTCAATGACGGTCGCGCCTTCGGGTGCCGCGATAGGGTCACTCGAGACCTCGGCGATCAGGTCATCAACGACCAGGATGTTGCCCGACATGAGCTTCTCATCGACGCCGTTGAAGATACGAACATCCTCAATCAGCACGGTGCCCGCGTGGGCGCCAAGAGAAACCAGGGATATGCAGATAGCAATAAAAATGCGGGACATGCGATTCTCCACTGTTCTTAATACGGCCAATACTATCGTGCTACGCTCCGCGAGATACAATCAGGAGGGGGTTACATGCTCAGAATTATTTCTCTGGCAATTTGCCTGTTCACAGTCGGGCCTGCATTTGCACAGGCGCAAAGCTCGGATTACACAGAGGACTACCAGCAGGAAGCGCTGGAGATATTCCGCGACATTATCGCGATGCGCACGGCTGCAGGGCACGGCAAGGTGCCCGAGATGGCCGAGTACCTCGCCCAGCGATTCCGGGATGCGGGTTTCGACGAGGAGGATATCCATGTTATTCCGATGGTCGTCTCAGACGGCGAGGAGGTTGCTTCGCTGGTTGTTCGGTTCCGTGGCAATGGCCTGGCAAACAAGAAGCCGATTCTTTTGCTCGCGCATATGGATGTCGTTGACGCGATTCGCTCTGACTGGGTACGAGAGCCGTATACGCTGATCGAGGAAGACGGTTATTTCTTCGGTCGCGGAACATCGGATAACAAGACGGGAATTGCGATGCTTACAGCGACCTTCGCCCGGCTGCAGCGCGAGGGATTCACCCCGACCCGTGACCTGATCATCGCGTTTACCGGCGACGAAGAGACGACCATGGAGAATATCCAGTCGCTAGTCACTGAATATCGCCACCTGGTTGACGCAGAGTTTGTACTGAACTCCGATGCAGGCGGCGGCTACCGGGACCACAATCATGACCCGGTGTCCTACCTGATGCAGGCCGCGGAAAAGACTTACGTGGACTTCGAGTTAACGATTCGAAATCCTGGTGGCCACAGTTCGCGCCCCCGAGCGGACAATGCCATTTACGAACTGGCAACAGTGCTCAAGAATATCGAGCAGTATCGATTTCCGTCGCGTATCAACGAGGTGACCGAAGGCTACTTCCGGGAGATGGCTCCGCTGATCGGTGGTGAGCTTGGCGAAGCAATGGGGGAATACGCCCGGAATCCCGGCGATCCCGAGGCACAGGCGGTTCTGGAAAATCACCCATCGGAAGTGGGTAACACGCGAACGACGTGTATCGCGACAATGCTGCGAGCGGGCCACGCCGAGAATGCCTTGCCGCAGTCGGCCACAGCAACCATCAATTGCCGGATGTTCCCAGGTGTTCCAGCGGCTGATGTCGAAGCGCAGCTGTTTCGCGCAGCGGCGAATCCGGCGCTTGAAATCAAAATGACATACCCGGCGAATGAAGGGCCGATGTCGCCACTGCGCGAGGACGTGACAGCCACCGTGGCAGAAGCGGCCAAGACTCACTATGGCGATGTGCCGCTGATTCCGGAGATGTCAAAGGGCGCGACGGACAGCCAGTACACAAGGATGGCGGGTATGCCATCTTACGGCGTTAGCGGGCTCTTCATGCGTCCTGAGGACATGTTCGCGCACGGGCTCAACGAGCGCGTACCGGTCGATTCATTCTTCACCGCACTGGACTACTGGTACCAGGTGCTAACGGAGCTCGGCTCCGAATAAAAAAAGAGGCGCCCAATGTGGGGCGCCTCTGAGTTGCCGTGATTTTTCTTATTGCGGCAAGGGGGGTGTATCAGGGTTAGGGCCGGGTTCCGCTTGCCGCCGGATCGCCTGTCCAGCCGAGTGCGAGCCAGTCGATCTGGTTGTCGAGGTGGCAGTCACCACAGTCGCCATCCATGCCCCAGGCCTGTTCTTTTGGCGCGACTTCGTGGTTCACGGACAGGTACATAACCGTGTCTTTGAAGAAGTATTCGCCGCTGTAGCCCTGGTTAGTGACTGCGTCCGCATCCTGAAGAGCGAGATTCCAGTCATAGCTGACCCAGTACGGGTTGTCTCCGCCCTTCATACCGAACAGGTGCGGAACCAGGATCTGGTCGTCAGCCAGGTCGGCTGGCTGGTTACCGATCATTTCCTTGAACGGATAGATCATTGCTTCACCATCTGTGTAGTCGCCCATCGGCATAGCTAATACGGCGGGGTCAGCCGGGAACAGGTCATTGTCGCCGATCAGGGCCTTCTCGTATTTGCCATTGAACCACAACAGTTTGGCGCGTACGTCATTCGACCAATCGAAGGTGCCTTTCATCTTGTTGTACGTCGGCATACCTGTGTCGGGGTCAGTCGGAATAGGATCGATGTCCTGCCCGGCGTCTTCCCACCACCATTCGACTTTCGTCGGCGCGTTGCGTGCAAATACCGGGATATGGCAAACCTGGCACGCGAGTCGCTGATGATGATCACCCTGGAAAGCGACTTCAATCGTCGTTCCTGCGTGAATACCATTAAGCTCGCCATGGCAGTCATCGCACTGTTTCATGACGCCTTCGTCTACGGAGTGATAAGGCATTCCGCCGATACCGTGCGACATCATGTTTCCGTCCGCGTCACGCGCAACCTGATGGCAATCGACACATTCGAAGTTGCCGCCATCGGTGCCCATGTGGACGTCGAATTCGCGCGTCGTATTGGCGAGTGACATGGCGATATCACCGTGTTTGACATTGTCGCCGCCACCCGCTTTGGCGTGGCAGTCGATGCAATTGTCGATCGTGGGTTTGCCGCCGTTCATCGCAACACTCTGTGCAACGAGGCCGAGATCCACATCCGGGACAGGCAGGCCGGCCGTCTTCGGTGCTTTCGCGTAGGTGCCAGTCTGGTCGTGACACACGAGGCAGTCGACGTTGTCGGTATCGCCGAAGTCGAAGTTTTCGTCGGCGTAACCGTAACCCGCATGGCACTGCGTGCAGCGACCTTCGTTGGTCGGAATCGCGATACAGAAGTTGTTCAGAATGTCGTTCTTCCCGTGATTGTGGCCTTCGTGGCCCTCAATATTCGTAGCGACACCTTCCCACTTGAAATGGGCCGTATCGATAAATTCGTCAGCTAACTTGCCGTGGCAGTTAAGGCAGGATTGTGTGCCTTCGTAGGGGTGCTCGCTGAAATAGCCCGCATGCAACTGATCGATTTCATACGCGCCGCCTGCGGATGGATTGCAATCGTAGATGTCGACAACGCCGTCGCCGTTAATATCTTCGTCCGGAAGATCACCGACCCCGTTATTATTGAGGTCCCAACAAGCCTGTCCGTCGGACCCGTCCAAGCCGTCCTGGCCGTCCTGGCCGTCCAGGCCGTCATCGCCTTCGCATCCTGCCAAGCCCAATCCGAGGGCAAAAACAAGCAGAAGATAGGCGTGCCTAGCAATACCATGCCTCGTGGTCATAGTGGTTTCTCCAAACATGTGTGAATGAAATCGGTGTCGTGTGGATTCACGATTAGAATCGGCCTGGTGTAAACCAGGGCTCGGGCAGTGGGCGCCTGCGCGCCAAGAAATGCGGTACGCATCATTATTCTTTTCTGTTGATTCTGCCCGATATTAGAAAATTAGAATTTCCTAATATCCTGACGCGTATCATCCCCGCTTGGCCATAAATCTCAATAGGGTGGATCAGGAATTTTCGTAAGGACTTTTACCTACGCGCTAACTGGTATCGGCTCCATTGAATCGACGTCCTTTTTGCCCCATCGTATGGACATGAGAGGCGATACCCGAAACCGGATCCTGGTGACCAGCCTGCTGCTCTTCAATGAGCACGGGGAGCCCCACACTTCGACCAACGACATAGCGGACGAGCTGGATATCAGCCCGGGTAATCTTCACTACCACTTTCGCAAGAAAAGCATGCTCGTCGACGCGTTGCTGGAGGAGTTTCGCGCGGACGCCAGGCGGGTGCTGGCCCCACCCGAGGCTGAAGAAGTCACGATCGACGATTTCTGGATGTTCCTGCACCTGCTTCTCGAGTGCACGGCATCCTACCGCTTTCTGTTCCGCGACCTTGAGTCACTTGCCGAAAGCTATCCGTCGGTCGGGCGGTCCCTTGGCCATTTCGCGAAAGGCCTGGCCGCGATGTTCGAGCTTTACCTGCGCGGACTGTCGGCTAACGGCCTACTCGGTATGAGCGAGGACGATTCGCCCATTGCCGCGCGCAACCTGGCTGTGATTGCCCTGTTTTCGGATCGCTTCGATACCCTGACGGGAAAGACGGGCTCCGCCGATGACTCAGCCTTGCGGATCGCCGGGTCTATCCTGAATGCTCTGAAACCGTTCGCGGCAGCCTCCGGATCAGCGTACATCAACGATCTTGCGGCGCACTATGACGTATAAAAAAAGGGCTACTCGAGAGTAGCGACTTCGCAAAAAAAAGGGCTACTCGAGAGTAGCCCTTTCAATAAAGAAA
>JAACFG010000171.1 GCA_009937605.1 Gammaproteobacteria bacterium
ACAGGTAAGGCGGCGGACGCGGCGCTGGGTCGGGCGTACATCACCGTCAACAAGAATTCTGTGCCAAATGATCCGCAGTCACCATTTGTCACAAGCGGGCTGCGTCTTGGCACGCCCGCAATCACGACTCGTGGCTTCGGTGTCGAGGAAACGCGGCAGCTCACGGGCTGGATAGCGGATATACTGGACGATCTTGAAAACGAGGAGACGATCGAGCGCGTTCGTAACCAGGTTCTCGAGCTTTGCGCGAGATTTCCTGTCTACGGCTGATCGTTGTAACGCATGCATTGTCCGTTCTGCGCACACGAAGAAACCAAGGTCATAGACTCGCGTCTCGCGGGTGAAGGCCGGCAGATTCGCAGGCGCAGGCAATGTCTTGCCTGCAATGAACGTTTCACGACGTTCGAAACCGCCGAGCTCGTCATGCCGCGGTTAATCAAGAACGACAACAGCCGCCAACCCTTCGACGAAAACAAGCTGCGCAACAGCATGGTAAGGGCACTGGAGAAGCGACCGGTGCCGAGCGACGAACTCGAGCAGGCCATCGGCCATCTCATTCACAAGCTACGCACAATGGGCGAGCGCGAGGTGCCGTCGCGCCTTGTCGGCGAACTGGTCATGGAAGAATTGCACGATCTGGACGAGGTTGCCTACGTGCGTTTCGCATCCGTGTACCGCCGTTTCCAGGACATCACGGAATTCGAGGACGAGATCAAGCGCCTGCAGAAGATCTCGGAGACGGCTGCGAGCCGCGAGCAGATGTCGCTCCTGCCTGAACTCCTCGGCAAAAAGAAGAATTGACTATGTTTTCCCCTGAAGACGGCGCGCATATGGCGCGTGCGCTGCAACTCGCAGCGCGCGGCCGATACTCGGCACGCCCGAACCCGATGGTGGGATGTGTGCTCGTCAACGATGGCGCGATCGTTGGCGAAGGGTGGCACGAGCGCGCCGGAGAGCCGCACGCAGAGATAAACGCCTTGCGCGAGGCCGGTGAGAAGGCCAGGGGCGCCGTGGCGTATGTGTCACTGGAACCGTGTGCTCACCATGGCAAGACTCCGCCGTGTGCCATGGCACTTATCGAGGCGGGCGTAAGCAAGGTGATTGCGGCGATGCCGGATCCGTTCGAGGAAGTGTCGGGCCGAGGTCTCGAGATGCTCAATGAAAGCGGCATTGAAGCGACGGCTGGTCTCATGCAATCGGCAGCCGAGGCGTTGAACGCAGGATTCATCAGTCGAGTCACACGCGGTCGGCCGTTCGTGCGCCTGAAAATTGCGGCCAGTCTCGATGGTGCCATCGCAATGGAAAGCGGCGAAAGCCAGTGGATCACGGGCCCCGAGGCTCGTGCCGATGTGCAGGAACTGAGGGCGCGATCAGGAGCCATCATGACGGGCATTGGCACCGTAGTCGCTGACGATCCCTCTCTGAATGTGCGTCTCCCGGAGTTTGATTCGGCCGGTGAGCAGCCGCTTCGTGTTGTGCTCGACAGCCGCATGCGCATGCCTCGTAAAGCACGAATGCTCACGCTGCCGGGGGAGACGCTGGTCTGTCACACGGCAGGACATGACGCTTCAGAATTGGCCGGTGCGGGCGCGACCGTGCAGGAATTCGGCGCGCATGGCGATGTTGTCAACGTATTCGAGGTCCTCGCCGCGTTGGCAGAACGGGAGATTAATGATGTCCTCGTTGAGGCAGGGTCCCGGCTCGCCGGTTACTTGCTCGAGAAAGATCTTATTGATGAGCTTGTCATTTACCAGTCACCCCACATAATGGGATCCAATACACGCGGCATGTTCACGACGCCGACCTGGTCGGCATTGGCGGATCGCAGGACGCTGGATATCACGGACACGAGCCGCGTCGGCATCGATACAAGAATAACGGCACGAATCTCAGACTGATGTTTACGGGAATTATCAAGGCGAAAGGCACAATCCGCACGATGGAGACACGCGGCGGCGACGTACGCTTGTCCGTGCAATCGGACGGATTGCCGTGGTCGGATTACGAACTCGGCGAGAGCATTGCCGTTAACGGCGTTTGCCTGACGGCCGTCGCGTTGCGTGAGGATGGCTTCGACACCGACGTGTCGGTTGAGACGCTTGACGTCACCGCCCTGGGTGGTCTGGCGGTAGGCTCGCCGGTCAATCTCGAACCTGCCATCAGCCTGGGTGAGCGCCTGGGCGGCCATCTCGTGAGCGGCCACGTCGACTGCACGGGGCGTGTTGTAACCCGTGACACGGACGCCCGGTCTATCCGTCTGACAATTGAGATTCCGAAAGACTACGCGCGTTACGTTGCGAAGAAGGGATCCGTCTGCCTGGACGGCGTCAGCCTTACCGTCAATGAGGTATCGGGAAACAGGTTCGAACTGAATATTATCCCCCATACCGCTGACGTCACTATCATCGGCGACTATGCTTCCGGCACCGTCGTCAACGTCGAAGTTGATTTGCTGGCTCGCTATCTCGAACGTCTGCTGGACAAAGACGGCGACGACCTCTCCATCGATTTTTTAAAGGCCAATGGCTATGCCTGATAACACGACAATCCACCCAAGTGCGGCGAACTCGCCGTTCAGCAGTATTGAAGACATCATTGCCGACATTGCGGACGGCAAGATGGTCGTCATGGTTGACGATGAGAATCGCGAGAACGAGGGCGATCTCATAATGGCGGCAGCCAAGGTCAGGCCTGAAGACGTCAATTACATGGCGACCCATGGCCGTGGACTAATCTGTCTGACGATATCGCGGGGGCGTTGCAAGCAGTTGCGTCTGCCGCTGATGGTCAGCGACACCGACGAACATCATGCGACAAATTTCACGATCTCGATCGAAGCAGCCGAGGGGATTACGACCGGAATTTCCGCGCACGACAGGGCAAAGACCATCCAGGCGGCCGTTGCGCCGGATGCAAAGCCGGAACACCTGAGTCAGCCGGGCCACATCTTTCCGGTTATGGCGCAGCCGGGCGGCGTTTTGACGCGCGCAGGACACACCGAGGCCGGGTGCGACCTTGCGAGACTGGCGGGCCTGGAGCCGGCCGCCGCGATCGTTGAGATACTCAATGAAGATGGCAGCATGGCGCGTCGACCGGACCTCGAAGTTTTCGCGAAATCGCGGGGTATTCGTATCGGCACGATTGCTGACCTGATTCGTTACCGACTGGAAAAAGAGCGCAATGTCGAGCGCATCGCTGAGCAACCGATCGAAACGGCGCACGGCGAGTTTACGATGTATTGCTACGACGACCATGTGAATCGCTCGGTGCACGTTGCCCTCGTCAAGGGAGACCTCGATGCCGTCGAAATCCCGCTTGTGCGCGTGCATTTGCAGGACACGCTCGGCGATGTCGTCGGTGTGCAAAGCGACTCCCTGGGATGGCCGCTGCACAGCGCGATCGAGCGCATTTCGGCTGAAGAGGCCGGCGTGATTGTCGTCCTGAGAGACCAGGAAACATCACGTGACTTCATGGATTCTGTCGAGGCACTCGACGAGCATCGCGATGAGCTGGAGGATCGCCGAAGTGGAGATGAAGTGCTCCGAACTTATGGTATCGGCGCACAGATCCTGCGCGACCTCGGGCTCAGCAAAATCCGTGTATTATCGGCGCCTAAGCAAATGTATGCGATCTCAGGCTTCGATCTCGAGATTACAGAGTACGTCTAGCGTCATCAGGTTCGGCGGCAAATCATGGACAAAATTAAAACAACGGAAGGCGACGTCATTGTCAGAGATGCGCGCTTCGCGATCGTCGCGGCACGCTTCAACGAGTTTATCGTTGAGTCTCTGATCAAGGGATCTCTGCGTTGCTTGCGGCAACATGGTGCGGACGATGGTGACATCGAAATCATCCGCGTCCCCGGTGCTTTTGAAATGCCCGTGGCCATCGAAAAGATCGCCGCGGCTCGTCGTCACGACGGAATCATTGCACTTGGCGCCGTAATTCGTGGTGGTACGCCACATTTTGACTACGTGGCCGGAGAGTGCGTGAAAGGTATTACCGCGGCCGGCCAGCGGCATGGTGTCCCGATCGGCAACGGTGTGCTGACAGTCGACACCATTGAACAGGCTATCGAACGGGCCGGCACCAAGGCCGGCAACAAGGGCGAAGAGGCAACGCTCGCCGTGATCGAGATGGTCAACCTGCTGCGCCGCATAGACTGATGAGTAAATCGTCTTCGACCGGGGCAGGCGCGCGGACGCGCGCCCGCGAGCTGATGGTGCAGGCGCTGTACCAGAAGCAGATTGCCGGCCACTCGACAGCCGAGCTCGTCGCTCAGTACCAGGACGATACGGCTTACCAACGCGTTGATCAGGAGTTCTTTAATGAGCTCTTTCCCGAAATCAGCGACGGGCAGGAGGATCTCGAAAAGAAGATCGATGACCTGATTGACAGGCCCCTGGATCAGCTGGATCCGATTGAGCTGTCGATTCTCCTGATCGGTGTTCACGAACTGGAAACGCGCGTCGACGTTCCCTACAAAGTCGTCATCAATGAGAGTGTCAATCTCGCGAAACGCTTCGGCGCGCTGGACGGCCACAAGTACATCAATGCTTGCCTCGATGTGGCGGCGAAATCGCTGCGCGAGATCGAGGTGCAAGCGGGTGTCCTGTCCGACTGATTCGCATGGATTCAGAACCGATGAAATTGCCCATGATGGCGTTGCACCTCTTGGCAAGGATCGCACCATTGCCGGCGAGCCGCGCCTTGCCACACACTTTGTACGGCTCGCTGACACGATGCGAATCAGTCGGACAGGACACTGCCGGTGGATGAGTTTGACCTGATCCGTCGCTATTTTACGTGCGACGCTCAACCCCAGGGCGTCGTGGTCGGCGTCGGCGATGACGGGGCCGTTCTGCAGCCATCTTCCGGAACCCAGCAGGTCCAGGTTACCGACACACTCGTTGAGGGCGTGCATTTCCCGGCAAACATAGGCGCGAGTGGCATTGGCCACCGTGCCGTTGCCGTGAACCTGTCCGACATTGCGGCCATGGGCGCCACCCCTCGCTGGATGACCCTTGCGCTGACGCTCTGGGACAAAGACGAATCCTGGGTGCAGGAGTTTGCGGCGGGCCTCCTCGGAGCAGCCGCACAATACGGCGTCACGCTGATTGGCGGCGACACGACCCAGGGTGATTCTGTTGTGGTGACGGTTCATGTGACCGGCGAGTTGCAGGAGGGCGCAGCGATCTTGCGATCGGGTGCCAC
Source organism: Gammaproteobacteria bacterium (assembly GCA_009937605.1). Taxonomy (GTDB): domain Bacteria; phylum Pseudomonadota; class Gammaproteobacteria; order Steroidobacterales; family Woeseiaceae; genus UBA1847. The sequence goes on from JAACFG010000171.1 coordinate 5,215, forward strand.
ACCGGGTGACACGGTGTTTGTCAGCGGGACGGTTGGTGATGCGGCTGCCGGGCTTGAACTGATCAAACAGGAAATTCCGGATGCGGCCCTGGAGCAACGCTTTCTGAGACCGACGCCACGGATTGAGCTCGGCCTGGCTCTATCGGGGCGCGCGCACGCAGCAATCGACCTGTCGGATGGGCTGATTGCCGACCTGCGCAAATTGCTGGATGCCAGCGGTGCAGGGGCCGAAATCGACATTGACAGGATTCCGCTGTCCACGGCCTTGCGGGCCCGTTTTGACCTGGATACTGCTTACCAATTCGCGATGACCGGCGGCGACGACTACGAGCTATGCTTCACTGCACCCGCGGAGGCTGTTGCCGATATCGACGGCATTACGGCGATTGGGACGGTTACCGAAGATGGCACCCTGGTTTGCCGGCGCGACGGGAACATTGTGGAAGTCGACACGAGCGGGTACCGTCATTTCGCATGAGTGACCGCCGATGAACAAAGAACCCGACAATCTCGCGCGTGCCGTCATGACCGATCCGGTTAATTTCCTGGCCTTCGGGTTCGGCACCGGGCTGGCACCATTCGCGCCCGGTACGTTCGGGTCAATACCCGGCCTCGTCCTCTTCTGGTTGACCATGGATTTCGGACTTTATGTTCAATTGGGTATTGCCGCTTCGATGACACTGGCTGGCATCTGGATCTGTGGCGAGAGCGCACGGCGCATCGGCGTACACGACCATGGCGGCATCGTCTGGGATGAAATCGTTGGGATGTACATCACACTAATGGTGGCGCCCGTGAGCATCGTCGGTTTTGTGCTCGCTTTCGTCCTTTTTCGGGTCATGGATATTGTAAAACCATGGCCGATTAGAGACCTGGATCACAGTATCCATGGGGGTCTGGGAATTATGCTGGATGACCTCGTAGCCGCGCTGTACGCCGCATTGTTATTGGGTTTGTACGGGTGGCTCATGA
>JAACFG010000172.1 GCA_009937605.1 Gammaproteobacteria bacterium
GAGCGATAACGATGATCGCCGGGACCCAGCAGCATGGGCGGCCTGATAAAGACCAGCTCGACGCCGAGATTGTCGGCCAGCTCCCGCGCGCGTCTCTCGGCAATAATCTTTGAGTGATAGTACGGCCATGCTGCGACCGTCTTCTCACAATACTCCGCCGTCTCATCGGCCTGTTCGTCGAGACTGTCAAAACAGCCAACCGTCCCGGAGGTCGACAACATCACGACCCGGCACTTGTGCTCCGCGGCAAGTCGCACCATGTTGAGGGTGCCATCGACATTGGTTGTGTAGACCTCCTCGGCATTGCGGCGACTGTGGCGCACCAGGGCGGCAAAATGGAAGATTCCGGCGAGTGGGGGAAGCTGGTCTGACCAGCTCTCGGTGTCCGTAACTGAGCCCTGTACGAGATCGACATCGTCGAGCCCCTCGGTCCAGTCCTCGTCGGACCAGGTCGCGGGATCACGGACCAGGCCGATGACCTTGCTCGGTTCGACCCTCGCCTCCAGCAGGTGACGGCCGGCGAATCCGGTCGCGCCCGTTACAAGGAACGGGCCAGGCATTCCCGGTACGCGGCGAACTTGTCAGCTTCGGCGCCCCAGCTATAGGTCTTCTCGTCCCTGTCATAGGCCAGGATATTGCGCTCGAGCATGTCGGCAAAAGCACCTTCAACGTCACCGAGATGTACGTCATCATCCGCAAGGAAGCGCAACACGGCGGCCGGTGTCGTCAGCGCCAGTGGCTCGGTTGGCTCACCCAATGCACCCACCGTGGCGCGGTAGTTACGCACGACCGGCCCGAAAAGCGCGACCAGCACTTTTATCACCAGCGGGTTGTCGAGCTCGAGTTCCGGGCTGGGCGGTCCGGCGTCGGCGTAGCGATTCAAACGGATGTGGCTCTCCACAGCCGGATGGCCGGCAAAGGCGATCGCTGCTTCCTTGTAGAAGACGTGCTCAAACTGGTAATGCATGCAGCGCGCAATGAGTGGCGGAACATTCTCATCGTCCATTTTGGTCTCGAGGACGAGCCCGCCGCGCAATCCGATCGCCTCGACGAGCCAACGAAGGTCGATGTCCTGGAGCGTAGTCCCGGCCTCGCGCATGAATGTCCGCAGGTGATGCTTCGTGCTTACCGTTCCGGTCTGAAGTTGCGCCATGATTTCGCGGCTTACGCCGTACACATCCGAATCCGGTGCGAGATCGACGGGTCGACCGCAAGTGATGTGGGTGCGTCCCAGGTCCACTTCGCCGCGTTTCACCCGCTTGTTCCAGCGCAGCAGGCCCTTCAACTTCATCGGCGGCCTGGGGTTCCCGCGAAGCTCGACCATCAAGTCGGACTCCTCGGGCACGTGATCGTAGCTGAACGCTATGGGCAGTACAGTACAGGTCTCACCGGTCGCCTGAAGGCTGCGCAGCAGCCCACGATGGGGCGCCAGGAACTGTCGGGTCCGACTGCGCCGCCCCTCGATAAAGAACTCGAGCACCCGTCCCGAGGTAATTAGCGAGCGCACCTGCTCGGTTAACTTCGTGTCTTCCCGGCCCAGGCCGCGCTCGATATAGAACGCATGCAGACGCAGTATCAGCCAGCTAATGAATGGTATGCGCGCAAAATCGGACGTTGCGGCAATATGCGGGATCGCGATGCCGAGATCAGGCCGAGCGAACATCAATAGCGAACACAGCACGAAATCCAGGTAACTCCGATGCGAGGGCACCAGGACGATAGGCGACCCCTCCGGCACCTGCTTGAGCGCATCCTCGAATGACGTCAGGTCAAACGTCACCTCCTCGGAACAGTGACGTAGTTTCTTGGCGACCGTGTAGGCGGCCAACCGGATGAATATGTTGCCCTTCTTCTGTGTCAGCGCCCAGCGAAGATCACCCTTGGTCCTTGGTTGTCCCCTGCCCGCGACCGGAACTGCCGTATGGTCAGCGCTCATCAGGTGCTCCGCGACACCCTTACACACGGTTTCTATATAGGTGGTCGTACTAAATCCCGGCGGATCAAACGGTGCCGAGGAGCGGAACAGGAATGTGTTTCCCGTGAAGTACGCGAACATGCGGTTCGCCTGCGATAGGCCTTCCGCCTGGCGCCTCTGGTACTGGCGTACGTGATAGAGCCAATGGTTGAACTTGAAGAGAATCCCGTCTGGTCCCAGGAAACGGACGCTGGCTCGCATGTCCTTGCTGCGCCTGCGTGTATCCGGATTCTGCGTGAAAAACGACTGAATCGTGTCGCTGCACGAACGAATATTCGGGCTGTGATCATAACCCGCGACCGCGTGCACAATGGGCGACCCCTGTACCTTGGCTGGCTCGAACGCTGCATCGATGCAACGATCTGCAACGGCGTCGCAAGGTATGACATCAATGCGCGCATCGGGCCGTGCTATTACCGCACGCATGCGACCCGAACCAATTTGCGCCGCGAACAATGCGAATGCGGCCGGACTGTCGATCCAGCCAGGGCGCGGCCGTTCCATGCTGGCGGAGATGATGCTCGGTCTCACCAGGGTGAGCGGCGTGTCACCTTTCCGCTCGGTGAGCAGATGCTCGGCAATGCATTTCGTCAGTGTGTACGTATTGGGGTGACCGGTTTCGGCAAGCAATTCTGTCGCATCGATCTCGCCCCGCATGATCGCCTCATACAGTTCATTGGGATCGTGCGGTAAAGGAGCCAACTCTTCGAGAACCTCCCGACCGTCTTTCGGGTGGGGGGTCACGTATGCCGTGGACACATTAACGAGTGACACAAGATTCGGGCAGCTCTGCGCGAAGTCGAGAATCTCGAGCGCCGTAGCAACGTTCGCGGTTGCTGCTTGCTGTATCGGCAAATCGAATTGCACCGATGCGGCGCAATTGATGATGTGAGTTACGCTCTTTGTGAGCGCCTCGCGCTTGTCGGGCTCGATGCCGGCACCCGGCTCGCTGAGCTCACAAGCAACCGGATCGACCAGGTTCCGCCAATCGAATCCCAGGTCGTCAAAGCAGGGCGAGGATGCGATATCCGCATCGAACCGCTGGTCGGCGGTCGTGGAACCACTGGTCCGAAGCAGCACACGAATCTTGCTGACGCCCAGCGACTCGCGACGTTCTAACAGTTCGTGCAGGACAACCTTGCCAAGGAAGCCTGTCGCGCCAGTGAGAAGTAGGTCACTGCCTGGCAAAGAGTTATTCTCCGTCAAAATTCTGGTTCCCGGCGCCAAAAATATTGGCCGGATCTACTGCTTTCTTAATTTCTCGCTGCCAATCGAGCATTCCGGGCGACAAAACGTCCGGCAGGAAATCGCGGCGGATCTTACCGATACCGTGGTGATGCGACAAGGACCCACCCGACTTCAACACTTCCTCGCGGGCCGCATGCTCCATTTCATTGAATACCTCGCTCGGGTTATCCACACCCTTGAAGTAGTAAGCGAAGTAAAAGTAGATGCAGACGCCCGTCTGGTAGACCTGGGTGACGCGGCAGGAAATAAAGGGCTTGCCGGGCAGGTTGCGCTTGCTGTGTTCCTCATGCAGGCGGTTCCTGACGTTGTTGCACACTGCTAGCGCGTCACTCCACGAAGCAGAAGTCTCAAATGACTCTGCCAGCAGGTAGTGCCGCAGAATCCAGTCGCGCAGGTAGGCAATACCATAGGTCAGCTGATAACCTCGCCGGCCGTTCTCGGCACCGCCTTTCATGCCTTCGTGGCGCGCGGCAATCCGGTAGACGCTTTTCTGCTCGGCGGCAACCTGTTCCGGCGTTCCTTCAAATACGAGCGTACAGGCCGTCATGCCCTCCGGATCGAGGCCTTTCACATTCAGTACGAACCATTTCTCGAGCTTGCTCTTCAGTTTCTTCAGACCCGTTGAACGCGGCTTGAGTGTCTGGCTGAGCTGGAACTGCATGTTGTCGACAAGCCTTACGCTTGCCGGCGGCGTTGCCGTGCGCGTCAGTTCATAGAGAAAATCAACGCCTTTCTCGAGGCTGGGAAAAATGATGGAGCCGTATTCCTGGACCTCGGGCAGCGGGAAGACCTTGACCACGGCTTGTGTGACGATGCCAAGACCGCCCTCGGAGCCATAAATCCAGCGCCTTGCATCGCCAACGCCGATCGACTCTCGGGGCGCGACCATCGGCCGCTCAAGCGTGCCACTGGTCGTAACGACCGTGACATCGAGAACGATGTCCTCGATATTGCCGTAGCGATTCTTCTTCATGCCGCTGGCGTGCGTGGCAATCCAGCCTCCAAGCGTTGAAAACTCGATGCTGTCCGGTTCGTGGCCGATGGTGAAGCCGTGCTCGGCAAGCTGCTCCGAGATTGTCCGTCCAACCGCACCAGCCTGGATGCAGGCCATCTGGTTGTCCGGATCGATCCACAGAATTCGATTCATGCGGCTCATATCCACCGATACGATCATCCGCTCTTCGTTCTCTTCACAGCTCAGGGCATTGCTGACGTTCGTCCCACCACCGTAGGGAATCAGGCAGACGTTGTGTGTGCCCGCCGCACGCACGAGGCTCGCCACTTCCTCGTCAGTATTCGGAAATACGACCAGGTCGGGAATTCGCCGGAGCTGGTCGTACTTGATTCGGTACATTTCCTCCTGCGTCTGGCCGTGGCCACGGCGCAGCCGCAATTCAGCGTCGTCGTCGAGCTGATCATCGCCGAGAAAGCCGCGCACCTCGGTAACGAAGGCATCGTTAACGCGTGCGTCGGGAATTGGCGGTGGGTAGTTGGATGGGTTCAGGTTATCCACGCCGACATCCGGGTGAATGGCGTCGCGCACCCAGCCCAGCAGGTCCGGCAGGTCCTGCCCGGCCAGTTCGTAGCGGTCACCGGTCATCTTGACGACGTCGCCGTCCAATATTTCAAAAGCGGTGTCACGAAAACCCCAGACCGCCGGGCTTTCCTCGTCCTCAGGATGCAATACCGGAGAATCCGGGACCACACGTCCGGTATGCTTCAAAACCCTCTCCCCGCGCCGTCGCTGCTCGGCGCTTTAAGCATGTCGTTATTCTGATTCACTTGCGGCCCAGATAATAGCCACTAATGCGGTACAGTTGTACAGTATTCCCTTAAACCGTCCTATTCCTCTACCCAGGACGTGAATTCATCCAGGCCCTTTCGCTGGATATCCGGTACCCGCGCGTCGTCCGCGGGGTAACCTACGACCAGCAACAGGAACGGCCGCTCGCTTTTCGGCCTGCCAAGAATTTCGTTCAGGAATTTCATCGGGCTCGGCGTGTGCGTCAGTGTCGCGAGACCGGCACGATGCAGTGCCGTGATCAACATGCCGGTCGCAAGACCGGTCGACTCCGCCGGATAATAGTGTTTTACCTTGCGACCGTCAGGCAATTCACCGTACTTCTGCAGGAATACGGCGATCAGGTACGGCGCCGTTTCGAGAAACGGCTTGTGTTCGTCCGTACCAAGCGGCTCGAGTGCCGCAAGCCATTCTTCAGACGCCCGGTGTTCGTAGAACTCACGCTCTTCGACCTCGGCCGCCTCGCGAATCTTCTTCTTGGTTTCGGCCCCGCTAACCACCGCGAAGTGCCATGGCTGAAGATTCGCTCCACTCGGCGCTGTATTCGCCGCTTTTAACGCCGTTTCAATAATGTCTCGCGACACGGGCCGGTCGGAAAATTCACGCACCGTGCGGCGCCGATCGATGTCAGCATAGAATGCTTCTATTCGATCACGCATTTCCTCAATGGGATACTCGCGATAGCTGTCCAGCGGTATTGTCGGGTAATCGCTCACATCAATCCTCGTTGGCACCGAGATCCTGCACGATGCTCCATTCTGTCATTTCGTTTTCCGATACGGCGAAATCGCGTATGGAGATACCGGCCTCATGAACGCTGTCAGGATTGCCTGTCACAAGCGGGTGCCAGTCGGGCAAGCCCTTGCCCCTGGAGAGTCTGCGGTACGCACAACTTGCTGGCAACCATTGAAACGCCTCTGGACGATCGGCCACAAGCACCAGGCACTCTGCGACTTCCTTAGCCCGGTTCTTGTAGTCGCTGCATCGGCAGGCATCCATGTCGAGCAGCCTGCA
>JAACFG010000038.1 GCA_009937605.1 Gammaproteobacteria bacterium
GCGTGGCCGCCCAGTTCCATTAATACCGGCGTCATGTGTTGCGCAGCCAGTGTCGTGAGATGCTTGCCGACCACTGTCGAGCCGGTGAATGCGACCAGCCGCACCTGGTCCTGCCGGATCAGGTAGTCCGAAATCTGCGCGGGCGTGCCGAACACCAGGTTCAGTACTCCGGGGGGCAGACCCGCATCATGCAGCGCTCTCGCGATGTGCAGCGCTCCGGCGGGCGTTTCTTCGGCCGCTTTAAGGATGATCGAACAACCCGAGGCAACGGCTCCCGCCACTTTTCGACAGGGTTGGCTCATTGGGAAATTCCAGGGCGAAAATGCAGCAACGGTGCCGATTGGCTGGTGATGCACGATGTACCTCACGCCCGGCGCGCTTGGAATGACCCGCCCGTAAGTCCGGGTGGCTTCACCGGCATCCCATTCAAAAAACTCACAACCGCGGATCACTTCCATCCGCGCCTGGTCGAGTGGCTTGCCATGCTCGGCGGTTATTGCCGTGGCGATTTCCTCTTGCCGGTCGCGCATCAGTGCTGCGGCTTTGTACAGGATGTTTGCCCGGTCAACGGGAGGAGTATGGCTCCAGACCTTGAATCCCGCGGCGGCCGACTCGAGCGCGTCGTCCAGATCGCTCTGCTCTGCATGAGGCAGGCGCCCGAGTTCCTCTTCCGTTGCGGGATTGAGGACCGGGAGGTCGCTGGCCGTCTTACGCCATTCTCCGTTGATGTAAAGATGCAGGTCTGGATAGGTGCTCATGGGGTTCTCGCCTGGACGCGGATATACGGTGCGATGAATTATAAGTATATTTCGTCGATGGCCACCAAATATTCCAGACTTGATGCGAAAGACTATGCCCGCGAGAATATGCGTGGGATCTGGGCGGCGGCGCTGAACCCGTTCAACGAAGACCTTTCGCTAAACGAAGCTGGCCTGCGCTCGAACATTCGTCACTGGATCGACGATCTCGATATCCAGGGGCTTTTCATTGCGGGCAAGCAGGGCGAGTTCTTCTCAATGAGCCTCGCTGAGCGGAAGCGCAATTTTGAGATTGCTGTCGAAGAGTGCAGCGGCGAGGCGGGCGTCATTGTCTCGGTGTCAGACCAGAATCTCGATACGGTGATTGATCTCTCCCTGCACGCACAAGATTGCGGGGCTGACTACATTGTGGTCCACGCGCCGGTATTGAGTTTTGTCCATGATCGCGGCGAGGTCTTGTACCAGTACTACAAGTCACTGTGTGATCGGCTTGATATCGGTATCGCTATGTGGAGTCACCCCGATTCCGGTTACCTGATGCAACCGGAGGAGTGCGCGCGAATTGCCGAGTTACCCAATATTGTGGCGATCAAGTATTCGGTTCCGCGCGAGATGTATGTGCAGCTGACCCATATGGTTGGCGACAAGATCCAGGTATCTACGTCGCTCGAAGATGACTGGCTGGACAATATCGAAGAACTGGGGTGGCAACTCTATCTCTGTTCGTCACCGCCCTACCATCTGCAGACCAAAAACGACAAGCGGATGGACGAGTACACGCGGCTCGCTTTTGAGGGGAAATTCGCAGAGGCGAGGCGTGTGCGGGACAGCCTCGATCCTGTGCGCGATGCGATGACGAGGACGAAACCGGCGGACAAGCCGCAGGCGTTCGGCAAGTACTGGCAGGAGCTGTTGGGGCAGGTTGGCGGACACGTGCGTCCACCCATGCTGGAGCTGACCGACGCCGAGAAAGCCGACATCCGCGAGGCTTTTGAGGCCTGTGGTTTGAGGCTGTGAATCCAGAGCCTGTTGACCGATCGTGATCGGTCCTCTTAAACCACCTGCGCACCAGTCCCCGCTGTCGTCGGACAAGGTAGACAGCACCTATCGCCGTCTCCGCCTGCAAGTCTTCCTCGGTATCTTCATCGGCTATGCCGGCTACTACCTGGTAAGGCGAAACTTCACGCTGGCCATGCCGGATCTTATCGAGCTCGGTTATTCGAAAGCCGAGCTGGGCCTGGCCCTGTCCGGTGTATCGATCGCCTACGGATTGTCGAAGTTCGTGATGGGTAGCGTGTCCGACCGCAGCAATGCGCGCGTCTTCATGGCGCTCGGACTTGCCTGCTCGGCCGCGGTAATGATCTTCATGGGGACCGCGCCCGTAGCAACGAGCTCCGTCGCGATGATGTTCACCTTGTTACTGCTGAATGGCTGGTTCCAGGGAATGGGCTGGCCGCCGTCCGGGCGGGTGATGGCGCACTGGTTCTCCCCCGGCGAACGCGGCACCAAGATGGCGTTCTGGAACATCGCCCACAATATCGGTGGCGGCCTGGTTGGGCCGCTCGCGATCCTGGCGATGGCGATGTTCGCGGACTGGCATGCCATCTTGTATCTGCACGGCTTTTTCGCGCTGGGTGTCGCCGTATTCATTCTCGTGATGGTCCGCGATACGCCGCAGTCGCAGGGCCTGCCGGCCATCGAATTACACCGGAATGACTACCCAAAGGCGTTCGACTACGACCCGGACCACGAACAGGAATTTTCGGCTAAGGAAATATTTTTCGACTACGTGCTGCGCAATCGATTGCTCTGGTTCATTGCCGTCGCGAATGCCTTTGTCTACTTCGTCCGCTATGGCGTTCTCGACTGGGCGCCGACCTATCTCGGCGAGGTAAAACGCTTTTCGTTTGAAGATACAGGCTGGGCGTACGCTTTCTACGAATTCGCCGGTATCCCTGGGACGCTCCTGGCCGGGTGGATGTCGGACAAGGTGTTTAACGGACGCCGTGCCCCCGCTTCAATCCTGTTCATGCTGGCGACTACGGTCTGTGTCATCGTGTACTGGCTGAATCCGGCCGGCCATCCGCGGATTGACACGGCGATGCTGATTGGCATCGGTTTCTTCGTCTACGGTCCCGTTATGTTGATTGGCGTGCATGCGCTCGATCTTGCGCCGAAGAAAGCTGCGGGCACGGCTGCAGGGTTTACTGGTCTGTTCGGCTACGTTGGCGGTGCGGTCGGCGCCAGCGTGATCATCGGCTATGTTGTCGACGCATCAGGCTGGAACGCCGGGTTCGCTTTGATCATAGGTGCCTGCATTACGTCCATGATCTTGCTGGCTTTGACGATGCGGCATTCGCAGCATGCCTAGGACGCGCCAAGCGTATCGTTAAGCTCACTCGCGTCACGTTGGAGTGCTGCGTCATGTTTCAAGCGCATGACACGTGCTCGACTGACGTACAACAGATCGCTGATCTTCAGGATCAGGGCGTCCTCTGATTGCGGCCAGGTCGACATATTTCGAGCTAATCCGGTGCGCCGAGGTACTTCTGGCTACCGCCGCCGAGTTGCTCAGCGTGGTCGATGACCGCCGTGATCGGGCAGTCAAGGTGTTCGACCTGGTCCGATTTCACAACGTACACCTCACCGGTCCATGGGTTCGGCGAACTTGGCACATAAACGACCACGCGATCTCCCGACACGCGTTCGATTTCTATAGAGACGCGGCTGCTACTCCCGAGCGTCACCAACGCCGCGCGCACCCCGTCCGCATCGGAAGACTTCAGCTTGTCGGTGACCCCTTTGGCCAGCGTGTAGCCGGGTATCTTCGAAAGCAAGGCGTTCTCAATCGCGTCCGCGAATTTTCTCGCCGGCTTGGCGCGCGCGAGCAGACCAGCCAGGAAACAAATCAACAAGACGATCAGGGCCGCGATGATGTTGACGATCGCGACGCCGCCGAGTGAATCGATTGGCAGCACTTTCGCCGCAGGCTCGGCCACAGCCTTCATCACGTTCAGGGCCTTGCCGATGACGATTACGACGGCTACGACGGGTACCAGGAACAAAAGTCCCCCAATGATCGTTGTCTTTAGAAACTTCATAGTCGTCTCCGCAAATCTACTTGGTAAAAATCATGGCTCGGAGTACGAAGCCGTCAGCACGACCTTTGCTGCCATTGATTTCGTTCCAGATCCACTGATAATTCATGCTCACATTAAAGCTCGCGGTTGCCCACCAGGTAGCCGCCGCCTTAGCGACCTGCATTTCTCCGCCGTTTATTCCGCCGCTGGTCAAGTCAATATCGGACCAACGTAGCGCGAGCTCGAGGGCGCCATGGCCACCGTGATCCGTATCCCTGGCAACAGGCAGAGCGCCGAAAATGCCATTTCTTCTTTTGTAAGGGCGCATTTCGCCCGTAACGCTCCAACTGCCGACGATGTGGTAGCCGCTGAATGTCGGATTACCTAAGTTCGGAGCGTCGACATTATTTCTCGTCCATTCTCCCTGGATCCAGATCGGTCCACGTCGCCAGCCGGCTTCGAGGTTGAACAGTGTCGCCGAATTCGCATCGAATAAGCCGGTGTCGACAAACAACGGGGCATCACGTACCTCGGGCACGCTACTGTACTGCAGGCCCTGTGTGGCCTCGTCGTGACGAACGGAGAAGCCGAGGTGCACCAGGTTGCTTTCATCTTCAGAAATAATCGGCAACCAGGAAAGCCGGCCCGTATACTGTTTGGCGTTGTCGCTGAAAGACTCGCCGGAGTCAATCCAGTTGTTGAACACACCACCGGCCCAGGTGACACGCTCGTCGAACGCGCGGCCGCTGAGCGTGACGCCGATATTTCTCGAATCCATCATGGCATTCTCGGCGGCTGCTCGCTCTTGCATCGGATTCCACATTAATGTCATCAAGCGCGCGAGCGATATGGGCTCTTTTTGTTTACCCACGCTCATCGTCACATGATCTGTGAGAGGAATGTCCAGCCGATAATCGAACCAACTGAAGTCATCGGTCTCGTCCGAATCGAATTCACTATCGAAGGAATTGGTCGCCACCCAGAGACTGTAGGTCCATGGCCGCGCAAGTCGGATCGTCCCGTTAAGCCCGAAACGGAAAGCCCTGATCGTACCGCCGTCGTAATCACCCAGATCGCCAACCTGGTCGCGGCTGGCATCGTTTTGCGACATCCAGTTGGCGCGATCAAGGAATAACCCGGCGCTGAACAGTGCAGTGACATGCTCAGTGTCGAATGCATTCCACTTTTCATCGAAGGAATACGACTCGTCGATATGGACTGGCGCCGGATTGTAGGCGATCCATTCATCGATTAGGGACCCGGGTTGCACGCGTTCCGATGACACGGACAGAGAATCGATGAGAATTTGCTCGTTATCGATGGAAAAGGTCGTGTGCGACCTGGTGTCTTTCAAGATCTCGAAATTCTTGAGTGGGTCGTCGTCAACGATAATAAATGTCGGCGGTAGTCCAATCTCGATTTCGCCAAGGAGATAACCGCCGTTTGCGTCCTTGACCATGACACCATCCTCGGCGTGTATTCGATCGTCGGCAATATGCGCAACACGTCCCTTGGAAATTAGAATGTCGACGGAGCGAACCCCGGACCCGGCTGTGGGATCGTCGACCTGAACGTTTCGGATGACCATCTCTGGCAGATCTGCTGCAAATGCAGATATGGTCATGCCGAGCATCAACGCGAACGCCAATACCCGCACCATTGTCAGAATGCCTCACCTACCGAAAGATAGACGGCTTCGCTGTCCGTGGAACGGGCAAAATCAAGCCGCATATTGATGCGTTTGCTCTGCAACACCATGAAGCGTATGCCTAAGCCGTAGCTGGGGATTGTCTCGCCGTCGCCAATCCCACTGAATGAATTGCCTATGTCGCCGACGCCGCCGAACCCGACGAGCCCCCAGTGCTTACTGATCTTCCAGCGGGCCTCAAGCTGGGTCGAGATCGATGTCTCACCGAGATAGTCGGTTGCGGCAAATCCCCTCAGCTTGACCGTGCATGCGTCCCACAAGGGCACCGATCCTTCCCGCAGGCAGCCCTGTGCTTCCCAGGCCAGTACGACAGAATCTGTCAGAGAGCGATAGACCCTGAGGTAGGTCGAATAGGATTGGTAGTCATCGTCGCCGCCGAGCGCCTTCGCATTGAACAGGCCTTCGATCTTGAAGTGTGCCCCACCGTAGCTGTTCATCGGCAAGTCGCGAGAATCGTATTCGAATGTAAAGCCCAGGCCCGAGGAGGTGACGTCGTCGAGATCAAAGTCGGAAGACTCGGTGTCTGTGCCCGCTTCGATAGCCTGTGCAGCGTGAATGAGGCGATACTTCACGCCGCCGTACCAGTCGCCCCTGATCCGTCTCGATAATTGAGTGAACAGAAGAGGCCCGCCCACCTTGTAATCAACACGCGTCGCATCGTCGGCGTCATCCGTCGTAAGCAGCTCCAGTCGTATGTCCGCGGCGCCAACGACGCCCGTAAATCGCCACCGATCTTCTTTCCAGTAATTCTGCTGCGCCAATACAAAGGCCCTGCTGTCGTTACTCGTGTACATTGCGCCGGCGCCCGTCAGGGAGGCCGGCTGCTTCTTGGCCTGTTCTGCGGTCTGGGGGTAGAAATAGGCACCGCCAACGATCAGTCCGGTGCCCAGGGTCGGATTCGACATGGGGATTGGAACGATAACGATATCGCCATCCTGGATCTTCAGCTTGGTGTCGTCATCACGAATGTCGGGCGCAATTCCCTGACGCGTATCGGCTGACCCTTCATCGGCCAGCGCGTCCGTGCTGGCCACCGCCAGGACTGTGCTAATCAGCAAGCTGGGGATTCGAATGTGGTGCCTCAAGACGTCATTTCCGGTGATCAACTGCTAAATTCGTTCCGTTATCGCCCTCTATTGTACAGGCCCTCGGGTAGCGAGTATTCTCTTTCCGTGACTTAATACCATTCCGCCACATCCGGAGAGCGAAGTGAAGATTCAATCATTTGGCGTTATCTGTCTGCTGTTGTTGCTGGTCGGGTTCAGCCCGTCGGCGCTGGCGCAGAATCAATCGTTGTCGTCTACGATGGACGTCTACGTGTTTCCGAAGGAAGGCCAGGATTCGTCGCAGCAGTCCAAAGATGAGGCGTCCTGCTACGAGTGGGCCGTCGGTAATGTGGGTACGGACCCGTTTGAGCTGGCTGACCAGGCGGAAGGGGACGAACAGCAAAGGCAAGAAGAGCACGCGGCCGCCGAACAGTCGGGTCAGGGCTCGGGTGCGCGTGGAGCTGTCCGCGGTGCCGCAGCGGGTGCTTTGATCGGTGAGATCGCCAACGATGACGCCAGCGAAGGCGCCGCGTGGGGTGCGGCCGCAGGGATGGTACGTGGGCGGCGTCAGGGGAAGCATGCTGAGCAGCAGGCGCACGCGGAGGCGGAAGCTGCAGCAGCTGAACGTAGTGCTGCGACCGAGGAGGAACTAACCAATTTCAAGAACGCGTTCAGCGTGTGTCTTGAAGCAAACGACTACATGGTCAAGTACTGATTGAAGGAGCGGATGATGAAAAGAACAACGATAGTACTGGCCGTGTTGTTTCTGGCGGGAGCCGCGCACGCGGATCCATTGACGGGTGTTAACAGGTTTGTCTGCTCGGCGGCACAAAGTCAGATCTGTCTTGAAGGCGACACTTGCTACTCGGCCTCACCATGGGAACTTGGGGTACCTGACTTTGTTGTCATAGATCTCAAGAAAACTACGATTTCGACGACGAAATCGAGCGGGGACGATCGTTCGACCAAGTTCAGTAAGGTAACCCACGACGACGGAACGATCGTTCTGCAGGGAATTGAGAATGGTCGCGCCTTTAGCCTGGTTATCGACGAGGCGACCGGACTGATGTCATCGGCGATCGTGAGGGACGGCATAGTTGTGAACGTATTCGGGGCGTGTACGGATACAGATTTGTAAGCCGGCAACTGTTACACGGTGCTCCCGAGCGCGACCCGGATGGCTTCACCGCTGACGCCACTGGATTCTTCCGACGCCAGAAACGCAATTAGTTCGGCTACTTCCTGCGGTGTTGCGACTCGACCGGGCGGGTACATGGCGGCGCGCTCTTCCCACACCTGATCAGGGCTGATACCCCGGTCCTGTGCCTCCTGGCGAGCCGAACGTTCTGCCATTTCGGTTTTCACCCAGCCGGGTAACACGGCATTTGACGTTACGCCAAAAGCGCCGCCGTCGGTCGCGACGGAACGCATCAGACCGAGCAGTCCATGCTTGGAACTGTTGTAAGCACTGCCTGCATGTTCGGCGACCAGCCCGGCTGTCGAACTGGTGTAAACGACACGGCCGTAGCCACGCTCGGTCATCCCTTGAAGGACAAGCCGCGAGAGTTCGAATGGGCCGTCGAGGTTGATGCGCATCGTCTCCATCCACACCTCGAGACTTTGCTCCCAAATGACTTTCTCGTGAGCCGAGCCCAGGCCATGGTTGCAGACCAGTATCTCGACAGGCCCTATCCGGTTTTCGGTCTCGGCGACAGCATGTGCACAGCCCTCGGGTGTGCCAAGGTCGGCGACCACGAATTCAAGGCCCAGGGATTCCAGTTCCTCGCGGCTCCGAGCAACGCACGTCACGCGAGCGCCGCGTGCCGCCAAGAGTTCGGCAGTTGCGCGGCCGATACCCCGGCCCGCACCTGTGACCAGCGCGACGCGCTCTTCAACTCCTGCCATGCCCGGGATCCTTTTGTCGTGATCGTCGGCGAGAGTATATCCGAGTCAGGCGAAGAAACTCGCTCCTTCCTCGGCGCTGGATGCGCGCTCGCGGAACGGCTGGAAGAGTTCGCGCCCGATTCCGATGCTGTGCGACGCGATCTCGTTCGGGGTTGTGTCGCGCTCCTCGATATTGTCTTCGGCTGAGACCTGGAGCTCACCGGCGGCTGAGTCGATCGTGACCATGTCGCCATCGCGAATCTTGCCAATGAGACCATCTCTCGCCGCCTCGGGGGTGGCGTGGATTGCCGCCAGTACCTTGCCGGACGCGCCGGACATCCTTCCATCGGTCAGCAGCGCGACCTTGAAGCCGCGGTTCTGCAGCAGCCCGAGGTAGGGCGTGAGCTTGTGTAATTCCGGCATGCCGATGGCCGACGGTCCCTGGTGCGGCAATACGGCCACGAAATCCATTTCGAGTTCGCCGTCGTTGAATGCCCGCTTGAAGTCGTCCTGTGACGCGAAGACCTTGGCGGGAGCTTCAATTTGGTGGTGATCGCTGTCCACGGCCGACAGCTTGACGACTGCGCGACCGACGTTGCCTTTAACGAGACGTAAGCCGCCCTCCTTGTCGAATGGTTTGTTGACCGTTGCGATGATCTCGCTATCGAGAGAGGTTTCCGGGCCAGCACGCCAGGCGAGACCACCGTTCTCGATAAATGGTTCGTCGCAGAAGTTACTCAGTCCTTGCCCCAGAATCGTCGTTACATCGTCGTGCAGGAGCCCGGCTTGCAGCAATTCCCGGATGATGAGTCCCATTCCGCCGGCAGCGTGAAAATGATTCACATCGGCCAGACCGTTGGGGTATACGCGCGCGAGCAGTGGTACCGCCGTGGAAAGTTCTGAGAAGTCTTCCCAGTCAATCGTAATGCCCGCCGCCCTCGCAATCGCGATCAGGTGAATCGTGTGGTTTGTGGACCCGCCCGTTGCCAGCAGCCCAACGATGCTGTTGACCACGGCTTTTTCGCTGACGACCTCGCCGACCGGGACATAATGGTCGCCGAGGCTGGTGTTGCCGACGACCCGGCGTACGACTTCGTCCGTCAGGTGGTCCCGCAAAGGCGCGTCGGGATTGACGAACGAACCGCCAGGCAATTGCAGACCCATCAGTTCCATGAGCATCTGGTTGCTGTTCGCCGTGCCGTAAAAGGTGCAGGTGCCAGGCGCATGGTAGGCGGCGGACTCGGCTTCAAGAAGTTCCTTGCGGTCGATTCGCCCGGCCGCAAAGTCTTCTCTGATGAGTGCCTTGTCCTTGTTGGACAGGCCGGAGACCATCGGACCGGCCGGCGCGAAGGCGACTGGCAAATGGCCGAAGGACAGCGCGCCGATTAACATGCCCGGAACGATTTTGTCGCAGATGCCGAGGAGAATGGCGCCGTCGAACACATCGTGTGACAAGGCGACCGCCGTTGATAGCGCGATGACGTCGCGGCTGAACAAGGAGAGGTCCATGCCTTCCTGGCCCTGGGTAACGCCGTCACACATGGCCGGCACGCCGCCTGCTACTTGCGACACGGCGCCATTTTCGGCGGCAGCAAGCTTTATTCGCGCGGGATAGGACTCAAATGGCTGATGCGCACTCAACATGTCGTTGTACGCAGTGATGATGCCGATGTTGGGCGCATCACTGTTCGCGATTGCTTGCTTCTCGATGGCAGACGAGGCCGCCATCGCGTGTGCCAGGTTACTGCAGGCGGCCTGCTGGCGAGCCGGCCCCTGGTGAGCGGCTTTGTGGATTCGTGCCAGATAGGCCGCGCGCTCTGTTTCACTGCGCTTGGTAATCCGCTCGGTAACTCGGGTAATTGTCGGGTGCATATCTAAGGTGCCCAGTAAATGTGAACGGGAGCCCGCTTCTGCAGCAGCAGGCGGCTCACCGGGTATTGATCGTTGACAGCTTTAGCCTTTTCATAGACGGCCCATTTCTCTTCGCCGAAGAACAGCAACACGATTTCATCGCTTCGCGACAGTGCGGCCAGCGTGAGGCTGATGCGCGCATGTGGACTGGCCGCTGTCTCCACTGGCAGGCAAAAATTAGTCGACTCCAGATCGAGGCCGGCGGCGAGGTTGCCGGCGTCAGGAAAGAGCGAGGCGAAATGCCCGTCAGCACCCATACCCAGCAAGGAACAGGCGAACGGGAATGGTGCAAATCGAATGTCCCTGTTCAGTTCTTCACAGCGATTTTCGATTGTGGCATTCACTTCGTAATACGGCATGAAGTCGGCATGTGCGGCTTTCCCGATGAGCAGGTTCTCGCGAATCAGTTTCTCGTTGCTGTCCTCGTGATTAGCGGGTACCCACCGATCATCGCTCGCGAGGACACCCACTCGCTGCCAGTCCAGATCGGTTGTGGACAGGCTGGCGAAGCACTGTACTGGTGTCGTTCCGCCACTGACCACCAAAGACGCGGATGTCTGTGCATCAAGCCGCCTGCGCAGGGCCTCTGCGATTCGTGTTGCGGCGGCAGCGGATGCTGCCTCGCGGGTTTCGAAAATCTGATCCATGCCTAGACGTCCGGCGTCCAGTTGCGACCATCGCGGTCAAGAAGAGAGGACGATCCCGTCGGACCCCAGGAACCGGCCACGTAGGACTCGACCTTGTGGCTGGTTGCTTCCCAGCCCTCGATGATTGAGTCGATAAAATGCCATGCAGCCTCGACCTCGTCGCGTCGCATAAACAGCGCAGGATTGCCGCGCAATACCTCCATTAACAGGCGCTCGTACGCGTCCGGATACCGGATTCCGAAGGTTTCCTCGAAACTGAGATCAAGTGAGACGGGTCGCAGGTCGAAGCCACCGGGTCCGGGTTCCTTCGCCATGAGCGATAGCTGCACGCCCTCATCGGGCTGCAGTCGAATGGTCAGCCTGTTGGCCTGAACTTCGTACTTTTGTTCCGGAAAAATCGAGTGCGGTACATCATGGAACTGGATCATGATTTCGGAGTGCTTGGCCGGCAGGCGCTTTCCCGTACGCACATAGAAGGGCACGTTCGACCAGCGCCAGTTATCGATTTCGAGTTTTAGGGCAACGAAGGTTTCCGTGCTGCTCGTCGCGCCGTTCAGTTCGTCCAGGTAGCCAGCCACGGCACCACCATCGATCGCACCGGCCTTGTATTGACCGCGTACCGTGTTCGCCTTCAGGTTTTCGTCGGATATAGACCGAATTGCCCTGAGTACCTTGATCTTTTCGTCGCGAACAGCGTCGTGATGCAGGCTTGAAGGGGACTCCATGGCGACGAGGCAGACGAGTTGCATCAGGTGGTTCTGCACCATGTCACGCAGGGCGCCGATCTTGTCGTAGTACTCGATTCGTCCACCGACGCCGAGCTCCTCGGCTACGGTAATCTGTACGTGATCGATAGAGCCGCGCCGCCACAATGGTTCGAAGAGTGAATTGGCGAAACGCAGCGCAAGCAGGTTCTGCACGGTTTCCTTGCCGAGGTAGTGATCGATTCGGTAGATCTGGTTTTCGGCAAAGCACTCGCCGACCTGGTCATTGATCGTACAGGCCGATTCGTAGTCGTGACCCAGCGGCTTTTCGAGAACGATTCGACTGGTACTGGTGATCAGCCCATTTTGTTTAAGCCCCTTTGCAATGGGGCCGAAGAGACTCGGCGCGGTCGCAAGGTATGCGACCCGTACCCTGCCTCCCGTGGAGTCGAGGAAGCCGACAAGGTCGTTCCACTGATCCGCAGCGAGAGCGTCGCACTGTGCATAGTAAATACGGTCACGAAGTACGTGCCATTGCTCATCGCTAAAATCACCCTGCGGCAGGTTCGCTCGCAGCGCCTCTTCAACCATTGCGAGGTAATCGTCCCGACTGATCGCGCCTCGACTTGCCGCGATGATGCGGCTATGGCCCGTAATCTGCCCATCGCTTACGCGGTGATAAAGCGCAGGCAACAGCTTGCGCAGTGCGAGATCGCCGGTACCGCCGAAAATCACCAGGTCGAAATCGTCGACCGGTACGAAATTTGCCATGTGGATTCTCCTGAGAAATGAAATTTTACTACAATATTAAGGAAAAAATGCAATAAAGATTTACAGGACGCTACACAAATACTGTAGTATTACTACATGATCGACAGAATAACGCAGTCGCTGGGACGGCTGAGCCGCGCCGAAAGGCAGGTTGCAGAGTGGGTGTTGGCGCACCCACGGCAGGCAACAGAAGCGACTGTGGCCGAGGTGGCACGCGAATCTGGCACCAGCGAGCCGTCAGTCATCCGCTTCTGCAGGCGGTTGGGTCTGAGCGGCTTTCGGGAGCTGACGATCCGCCTGACCGAGGCTCTGAGCAAACCTGAGAGCTTCGTGCACAGCGACGTCAGCGATGACGATGCGACATCGGACGCGACGGCGAAGGTCATCGACTCGACCATCCAGTCGCTGATCGATCTGCGTGCGCAGTTGTCGACGATGCCCTTCGATGAAGTGGTTGCGCGCATGGTTGAAGCACGGCAGATCGTGTTCATCGGACTGGGCGCATCCGGGAATGTCGCCAGTGATGCAAGCCAGAAACTGTTCCGGCTCGGCACCCCTTGCAGTGCGCTGACCGATACGCCCACTATTCGACAGTTCGCGTCGATCGCAAAACAAGGCGACGTACTTGTCATTATTTCCAAAACAGGAAGCTCCGACGATCTGCGCCAGGCGTCACTTGTGGCAACGAACAACGGTGCAACGGTGATAGCGGTTACGGAGCGCAATTCGCAGCTCGCGAGATCGGCCTGGCAGGTATTTGCCTGTGACTCTTACGAAGATACGAATATCTACACGCCAATGAGTTCGCGCCTCGTGCACCTATCGATTCTGGATGCGTTACAAGTTGCATTGGCGCTGGCGATCGGTGAGGCGGCAGCAACCAATTTGCGGCGCAGCAAGGACGCACTTCAGGTCCCGGACCTTCAATTATGAAGACTGATCGCAGTCGCAGAATCATGCAGGAACACAGCGAACTGTGTTTCTCGCGCGCATTTCCTCGATCCCGGATCGATCGCCGGCAAGCCGATGAGGCTCTAAAGCTACTCGACTCACAAGTTCGGTCCCTGCCGAAATCGCAGCAGGAGGCGTTGGCCGAATCCGGTATTGCCGGCACGTCTGTGCGATATCGATTTTCATTCGAAATCGCCCGTTGGCTGGCGAGAAACGTGCCCGGCGCGGTCTCCATCGACTGGCATGAATTCGAGAGTACCGAGCCATTGGACGACCTGTTGCGGCTGCTCCTGCAACCATCCGAGGACGAGTACTTTGACAGCGGCTACGCGACGACGAAAGAATGGGTCACAGTTGCCTCATCCGGATATCAAGGGACCGACTTTGACTGGCTCATGGCGCAACTCGGTGAGAAGGCTTTGGAAACCGTATGGCGACAGCTCTATGACGCCGCCGATGTGCCGCTCGTGTGGGGCCTGTCGGGAAGCAAGTACTCGAAATCACACAACGCGTACCCGGTTGCGACGATCAAGACTCGCGGCGCCGGAATGCGTTCGCGCCCGCAACATGTGAAGCGCGAAATTCAACGTCCGCTCAAATCCATTGCAAGACTATCGAGGTCCAGCGGTACCAGGATGATTGGCGTCGCCATGGCGTCCCTTGCAACGCGGCACCGGGAAACGTACCACTTCAACTTCGCTAATCCAGACGAAGTGTACCTGGCAGATGTTGGCCAAGGCGTCAGTGTTGCTGTCTTCGGATTGTTGCCGAGTCATCGATTTCCGCTCGAATGTACGATGGGCTACCTGATTCTGGCCAACGGCGTACCGATCGGTTACGGCGGGTCGAGCATTCTGTTCAAGCAGGTTAATACTGGCGTAAATATTTTCGACGAATATCGTGGGAGTGAGGCGTCGTATCTGTGGGTGCAGGTAATGCGCGTCTACCATTCACTTGTTGGTTGCACGCGCTATATTGCCAATCCGTACCAGTTCGGTGAGGGCAATCGCGAAGCGCTGCGAAGCGGGGCGTTCTGGTTCTACTACCAACTCGGATACCGCCCGGTTGTGCCGGAACTACGTGCACTGGCATTAGAAGAGGTGAGCAAGAAGCGCGGCAACCCGCTCTATCGCACAGGGGTCAGGACGCTCGCTAAATTGGCCAGTTGCGATATGCATTTGACCCTGCGCGGTGCTCGGCAGAGCGAGCTCTTCGATGAGGAATGGATACCAATCAGTTCGCAGCTCGCAACCGAAGTGCTCAGTCGTGCCGGAGGGAAGACGCGTCGTGCCGCCGCACGTCGTGTGATGAACTCATTGGCCGGGGACGTCGGTCTAAGGTCGCTTCGATCATGGAGTGCGGATGAAAAGCGGGGACTGAGCGCGCTTGCGCCTATTGTCACAGCGGTGGCACCGGCGGAATGGGACCGCGACACGAAGCGCAAGCTCCGCAAACTGCTACGGGCGAAGGGTGGCAAACGTGAATTGGATTACGCGAGGCACCTCTGTACCAACGAGCAGCTTCTAAAGTCGCTACAGCGAGTGTGCCGAGATGCCTGACGTCGCTGGCAAATGGGCGGCGTAAACGAGTTAAGATGTGACGATGCACGAACCAACCCTATTGATCGCCGATATCGGTGGCACCAATGCACGATTTGCGCTGGCGACCAAAGAAAAGGTCGGCTTCACAAACGCGATGACGCTGCAGTGCGCCGATTTCACGTCGTCGACCGAGGCAATACGGCACTACCTTGAGAAGGTCGGGGCGCCTTCCCCCGCAGTGGTCTGTCTTGCCGCTGCCGGGCCTGTGGTCGACGAGTCTATCTCGGTCACAAATAATCACTGGACCTTGTCGTCTGCAGAGATATGTACGGACATTGGTGCCGATCAGGCGAAAGTAATGAACGACTTTGAAGCCATTGCGTGGTCTATTCCGCACATCGAAGAGCGATATCTTGAGTCCGTCGGTCAGGCTTCGCAAAAATCGCTGCCGACTGGAGATTTCAATGTCGCAATAGTCGGACCAGGAACCGGGCTCGGAACTGGCGGTCTCTACAAGCGTGATGGCGCGCTGATTCCGCTGGTCGGGGAGGGGGGTCACATTGGCTTCGCGCCCAAGTCGAAGGTTCAGATCGATCTGCTTGAAGTAATGCGTGACAAATTCGAGCGCGTGTGCGTGGAAAGGCTCATTTCGGGTTCGGGACTCGAGAATATTTACTGGGCGCTGAACGTGCTTCGCGGCGACAGGCAGGCGCAGTCGTCGGCTGCGGAAATTTTTGCCGCTGCCGGTGATGGTACGAATGCGGTCGCGGCAGATGCGACCCAGTTGTTCTTTGAAATTCTGGGGCAGGTGGCTGGGGATATTGCTCTGGTCCTCGGCGCACAGGACGGTGTGTATCTCGCCGGGGGCATTGTGAAACGCTACCCGGAAATGCTACACATCAGTGGCTTCAGGAATGCGTTTGAAAGCAAGGGACATCACCGTTCGATGATGGAGCGAATACCGACCAGGCTGATCACCTGCGATGAACCGGGGCTGCTCGGCGCCGCTTATTATGCGCTCGAGTTGTCGCGGCAAGCGTCGGTGTAGAGTCCCGGTTCACCAAAGTCGCCTGGAGAACATCGTGACCCGCCCCGAATACTACCTGTCGCAAGCATTTCTCGACTTCTTCCGGCAGCGCGTAGCGGATCGCAAAACAATGGCGCTGGTTTCGGTCTTGTCGACGGAAGGTTCGACGTACAGCAAGGCGGGCACGCAGATGCTGGTTGATGAAGACCGGCTCGCACAGGGGATGCTGTCAGGTGGCTGTCTCGAGGGCGACCTTGCGGATCGAGTGACCCGAGTTCTGGATCGTGGCGAGCCGGTGACAGTGACCTACGATCTGAGCGACGAAGACGAACTCTTCGGCCTAAACGTCGGATGCGAAGGAACGATTCATGCGCTCTTGTCGCCGCTGCTGCCGGACAGTGCTTATGAGCCGGTTGCCGGTTGGATCGCGCAACTCGAGCAACGCCGGTTCGTCGACATTCGCATGGCTGACACCCGGGTGAGGCTTTATCGCCCGCGCTCGCTTCTGCTGCTGGGCGCCGGCAAGGACGCAGAACCGCTTATCAGCCTGGCTCGCGTAATCGGCTGGCATGTCACCGTGTTTGACCACCGTCCCGCATATCTCGAGAACCCGGCTGTACAAGTTGCGGAATCGGTCCGATGTGGCGAACCCGATCAGCTCGCCGATGCGGTCGACCTCGGGAGAATGGATGCGGCAGTAATCATGAGTCACAACCTGGCAGCGGACACCGAATACCTGAAAGCGCTTGCCGGTTCCGACGTCGGTTTTGTCGGCTTGATCGGTCCACCGAGACGGCGCGATCGACTGTTGTCTGAACTCGGCGAGGAGGCCGGTTTGCTAGCGGAGCGACTGAGCGCGCCGGTCGGCACGATGATTGGGGGTCGCGGGCCGGCGGCTATTGCGCTGGAAATCGTGGCCGAGCTGCAAGCCTATTTTTCCGCCGAGAGAAGCTGACTCACAACCTCGAGATCTTGTGGCGTGTCGACGTCGAAACCGACAGGCCCGGCCGCAATCGTGGCCACCTCGAACTTTCGTGATTGAATGACGGCTTTGGCACCATGGTCACCGTCAAGCTCGCAGAGTTGGTCAAAGGTGTCTTTTCCGAATAGCACCGGCGGACCCTGTGCGTCCCCGTAATCTGACTGGACGATCTGACCGTCATTTCCCGTCCACTCTGCGGCCAGTCGCTTGAGTAGGTCTGGCGTGACCAGTGGCTGATCCGCCAACATGATTACGATCGCGTCGGCGTCATCGCGGCATGTGCGGACGCCGACAGCAATACTGTTTCCCTGGCCAGAGCGGTAGTCCGGATTAACAACAACCTGGGTCGCAAGACCGCCTGAGGACTCGATAATTGCGTCGGGTTCGTGGCCGGCAACCAGAATCACTCTGCCAGGAAATACGGACTGAGCGGCAGTCAGTGAATAATGCAGCAGCGGTTTACCAGCGAGGCTCCTGGTCAGCTTTTCTCCGCCAAAGCGGGATGCCCGCCCGGCAGCGAGGATAACTGCATAAATCTCCCCGGCCACGGTTTACGTAAACAGCCGAATCTTCCTGTTACTTCTCAGTACCGCGTCCGCACCGATGGCGCGTCCGGCCGAACAGATCAATAACGTGACCATGGCCCCCAGGTACATCACTTCGAGGCTCGGCATCCAGGTACTGATGCCAGTCGTGAACAGGTAGTTCAGGACGATGAAAATTCCGACGCTTGCGCCGAAGCGAGTAAATAACCCGAGGAAGATTGAAAAGCCGACGAGCAGTTCGCCCCAGGCGAGAAGGACTGCAAACTTGCCGGCGTTTGGAATGACGGCTGATTCGAGAAATGGCCGATAGAACGCAAACGCGTTCTCGATATTGGCATTAATGAATTCGGTCAGGTTGGTGGCGTAGGCCGCCCCCCAGTTGCCCGCGGCGACTTTCGCTTGTCCGGTGATCAGGAATGAGAGGCCGACAGCCAACCGGAGTGGCAACAAATACAGGACCGAAACGGAATGGGTCTTCGACGTTGCCATAACAATTCTCCGCATTGGTTGGCATGTCAGGTGACGCTAAACTTCCGAAAATCGGCCGTCGTTCTTACGGACGGTCCGTTGTACATAATGAGGATACCAGCAAATCGCCGCATTTTGGGCCAATTCACTGAATTTCGTGATATTTCTGGTTTGCCGACTCATGAGAATCGAGTTGGAGCGACGGCGTCCAACGGGATGTCTGTTGGCCGTTCGGCGACGAGATCGGCAATAGCCTTGCCCGTTACGGGCGCGAGACTGAGGCCAAGCATGTTGTGTCCCGTTGCGAGCAGGGCGTTCGACAGGTCCGCGGTTCGACCAATGATAGGCAAACTGTCCCAGGTCATCGGCCGCCAGCCGTACCATGTGTCCTCAATGACGGGTCCTGTCGGATTCTTGAGAAAAGGCTTCGCAGAATCCTGCAACTGTTCAATTCGAAATGGCGGAATGGACGAATCGAAACCCGCGAACTCCATCATCGAGGCGATGCGCAGTCCGTCGTCGAATGGAGTAACCCCAATATGCTTCTCCGGCATTAGCATTGGGTGGGTCGGCATTGTGTCCGGGTTCGTCATCGTCACCGAGTAACCTTTGCCTGGCTCGACGGGAATCTCGCATTCGAGACTGGCGGCAAGCGAGCTCGACCATGCGCCCGCAGCGAACACGTAATGGTCGGCAGACAGGTCGCCTTGTGAAGTTTGTAGTCGGGAGATCCTGCCGTTGCTCTTCTCAATCGCTTCGACGCGACATTGCTCAATAAAGCGGACACCACGAGTCTCAAGCAGTTTCGTCCACGCGGCATTCAGACGATCGGGTCGCAAATGGCTGTCATCTTCGTAGAAGTACGCGCCGGCCAGATCATCGAGTAGTGCGGGTTCGAAGTCCTGCAAGTCCGCTCCGTCAATCAAGCTTGCGGATAGGCCGTACTCGCTGGTCAGCAACGTATCGGTCCTCGCGAAGTCGTCAAGCGCCTTTGACGTGCGGAATACGAATAGCATGCCGTTTTCCTGCCAGTCGCACTCAAGTTCCGGGTTGCGCAGTAACTCCCGGTACTGGCTTGCGGAGGCGTCGAGCAGGCTCCGGAGTGTTCCACTGGCCTCCATCATCCTGGTGTGAGTACACCGGCGGCCGAACTCCCACATCCACCGAATGAGAGAACCGCGGAGCTGCGGCTTTACGCGAAACGCGGCCCGGGGCTGGAAGATGGATTGAATTCCCTGTGCGGGAGCATCCGGTGTCGTGAGTGGCAGCACGTGGCTGGGGACAATAAAACCGCAGTTGGCGCGGGAGCAGGCGCCACCAATTTCGCCCTGATCGACGACAGTCACGTCGCGACCATCCTGCTGCAGGTAGTGGGCGCAGGCGATTCCGATGTGGCCGCCACCAACGATAACTACACTGTCGGTCATGCACTTATGCCCTCGCCGAACGGGTCGCCGGGTTGTTGCACAAGCGTCGTCTCGGCGCAGATAAATGCGCGACCGGTGATGCTTGGAATAATTTCGTTCCGGCCATTGATCGAGTAGCGGGCTACGAAGCGGCTCCCGATAACGCTCTCCTGCACCCAGTCTGTATCCGGTGCGAGTACGCCATCTTCGGCCAGGCACGCGAGTTTCGCACTGGTGCCCGTTCCGCACGGTGACCGGTCGTAGGCGCCACCGGGACACAACACGAAGTTGCGACTGTTTGCGTCCGGAGTATTCGTGTCCGAGAAATATTCGACGTGATCGATCGTGCTGCCATCACGCCCGGTGATTCCCTGTTGCTCCAATGCCTGCATGACCTTGAGCGCAGCGTCCGTCAGTGCACGCTCGTTGTCGAGACAAATTGGAAATGGCGACTCCTTGACCAGGAAGAACCAGTTGCCACCCCAGGCGATATCGCCCGTGACATCGCCAAGTTCGGGGACAGTGACCGTAACTCTTTTCTTGTAGCGATAGCTCGCGACATTCTCGACCGTGACCGTATTCTTGTCGAGCAGATTGACGGAGACGACGCCGACGGGTGTTTCGAGTTTTGAAATTCCAGGCGCTATCTTATTGAGGTGGGCCAATGTGACTGCTGTGCCGATCGACCCGTGCCCACACATTCCGAGATAGCCAGTGTTGTTGAAAAAGAGCACACCGGCCGCGCAATCGTCCCGGGTCGGCTGGCACAAAAGTGCCCCAACCAACGCATCGGATCCCCGCGGCTCGAGGATTACCATCCTGCGGATGTGATCGAACTCATCCGCGAATCGGCCGATGCGCTCCTGCATGGAGCCGCGACCAAGATCAGGCCCGCCCTCCACAATGACGCGCGTTGGCTCGCCCTCGGTGTGGGAGTCGATTACTCGCACGTGATCGACCTGTCAGTCCGTGGCGCCCGGCCAGCCATCCCACCACTGCCGGAACTGGCGCCACTGCTCTTCGAGGAACGCTTTCTGCGAACGCGATAACTGATCGGATGCGTTGAGCTGATGCTCATACTCGGAATTTCCCTCAAGCACCATCAGGTGTTTGTAGTACAAGACGAGATCGGGTCCCTCGTCGAAACTTGCAAGCACCGCCATCGCGTCGTCCAACTCCGTAGCGAGTCGATAGGCTTCATGGTCGCCGTTGGCCGCCCTGCCGCACAGATCTGCCAGGCGCAGAACCTCCTTTGGCAGTGCGTTGCCAACACCCGTGATGGCACCTTTCGCGCCACATCGTACAAAGCCGTGCACAACCTGCGTATCGACGCCGATCATTAAGATGAGGTCGGGGTCGCCACTCGTAATGTTCTCTGCGGCATAGGTAAGGGAGGCCGAACCACCAAACTCCTTGAAGCCGACAAGATTCTCGTGTGCGCTGCGCAACTCGAAGAACAGGTCGGCTTTGGTCTCGTAGCCGTAGTAGGGGCTGTTGTAGATAACGGCCGGAAGGCCATTGGCAGCATCGAGAAT
>JAACFG010000039.1 GCA_009937605.1 Gammaproteobacteria bacterium
GGCCGATTAATACCCCCCCTATCGACCAGCTTTTAGTTTGCCCGGTGCTTGTCACCGGGCAATTTTTTTCTGGCTTTCACCGTTCTCCAGTCCGAGGTGGTCCATAAGAAATGCCCGAAACGGGCCTTTCGCATCCGGATCGATAATGTTGATGCCACGCAGGCCGGTCAGCTTCGCGACCAGTTCAACCGCGGCTGATGTCTGTGTCGCGGGACCGGTAACCAGGTCTGGCCTGAGACCGAATGCCTGTTCAACGCCAACGACGGCGTAGGGGTCTGAAGCACACAGAATTGTGCAGACAATATTGTCTCCAAGCTCGTCCATGAGCGCAGCACCATTGTAAGGTTCGAGCGGCGACGCCCCCGCCTCAGCAACCAGGAGGTCCGGTGCCAGTTTGTCGATGTGATTGAGCAGTGGCCGAATTGCCGCACGGTACGTACCCTCCGGAACGACGGTGGATGGCAAGCCGGCATCGATGAAATCGAAAATTTCAGTCGCGCCTGTCTTCAGGAAACTCAGGATGTCACGATAGCGACCGGCACCGGTCAGCTTGGCCCCAATCACGTACAGGCCGGCACGATCGAGTTCCTTGCAGACTCGCCGACCGGTCGTTGTCTTCCCCGCCGACATCGATGACCCGACCAACAGGAGTGTCGGCACATTGAAGGCGTGACTATCAGAAGTGATCGCAAAGTCAGCCATGCCAACCTTCTTGCCTCCGCGAAGGAGGTGGCCACGGTACTTCAGGCTGAGCGGATCGGCGAGCAAGGTGCAAAACGACGTATAGCGGCCAATCAGTCCCGCGCTTGTGAGGGCATGCATCTGGCCATCCTCACCAATGTCTCGCCAGCTGCCGACACCCTCCAGGGTCGCGGCGCGATCGCCGAGCGCTCCAATTACCCAGTCGCCGGGCTCTACTCTCACCATATGTCCGCTGCGGTCCTCCATAGCGTAAAGTTCGGTTACAGAACCGACCACTTCGCCTTCGATGTAGTCGCCGGTTGCCCAATCCGATCGCGGCAGCACCTGCAAATCGAAGTTGCTGTTCCTGAAGTCCGCGATACGTGCCAACGAGCCGTATATCCTGGTACTCATTAGTCTCTCCTGTCTTCGCAGTCCTCCATGGCGGGTGATGTCAAAAGCATGACCAGCAAGGCCGCGCGTTCCAGTGTCTTGTCAATCAGCAGGTGTTCGTGGATTGCATGGGCACCATCGCCGACAGGTCCCAAACCATCCACCGTCGCGGTAAACTGGCTCGTGGTATTGCCATCCGAGCCTCCGCCCGAACGGGTTTGATGCAGATCGAAACCAAGTTCGGTGCCGACCCTCTTCGTGAGCTCCCACAATTTCTGATTACGCGGCGTCGCTTCCATGGACGGGCGCCCAATGCTGCCCTCAACCTGCAGGCGTACGTCCGGATTGTCGGGCCTGATCGAATGGATGATGTATTCGATCTCGTTACCGGCGGCCACCGTCGGCACACGTACATCGACAACTGCCTTACTGTGCGGGGCAATCACGTTTGGCTGAATCCCGCCATCGACGGTGCCGACGTTGACCGTGATCCCCCGGTCGACGTCGTTCAACGCGAACAGTTTCTGGATGACATGCGACAACTCGAGGATTGCGCTGACCCCGCCCTCCGGGTCGAGGCCCGCGTGGGCTGCCTTTCCATAGACGGTCACAGTAAACCGGCCAATGCCCTTACGAGTTGTCTTGATGTCACCACGTTCACCCAGCGCAGGTTCAAGTACCAATGCTCGGCTGGCATGCTGCGCGAGCAAGCGAATATAGCGTGTCGAACTGCGACTTCCGATTTCTTCGTCGGCATTAACAAAAATCACGGGCACCACCGGCGTGTCGAGTTGCAGGTCCCTGATTGTGCGCAGCGCCAGCACGAGTTGCGCCAGTCCACCTTTCATGTCGAAGGATCCCGGCCCATGCACGATGTTGCCGTCGATACGGAAAGGCTGGCTCCTGATCGTCCCGACCGGCCACACCGTATCGAAGTGCCCGACGACTAACTGTGAAGGGGCGCCGCGCGTGCGCACGGCGGGTCTCGCGAACACATGCGCCGGTTGGTCCGCGCGACCGGTCTCCCGGGATTCGTAGCCGACACTCGCGAGCGCGAGCCTCAGAATGCGCCTCACGTCGTCGTGTGTTTCCGGATGCGCGGACGGGGATTCGGCTTCAACGAGATCCTTCATCAAGTTCGTCAGCACATGTTGTTGGCTATTGACGTAGTCGAGAACCCTGGCGGCAGTGTTAGCACACATGATGACGTTACTTCTTCATGCTCTCCGGGAATGGAAACGCGTTGGATCGATCGATCGTCGCGAAGCGGCCGGGCGCAAGATAGGCGAACAGCGGTGCGCTATGAATCGTCTCCTGGTCATCGGATTCCGTGTACCGCAGGTAACTGTCATCGGCATACGCCGCGACGATCTCGCCAGTAATCAGGCAGTTTTCGCCGAAGCCACCAATCGTCTTGTGGTGCGTGCACTCGAAATACAGGTAGCCATCTTCGATGAAGCAGCCATCGACATGCGTCGCGGGAAACGTGGAAAAGCAGTCGATGACGGGTTTGTCGCCGTGCTCGCAGCGCGGCGATGCTGCAAGGCTGGTAATGAGTACCTGCGAGGGTTTCGGGTAGCTCACAGTGAACTCGCCAGTCCGTTCAATATTCCGGCAGGTGTTGTGGCGAGGCGTGCAAACAAAGCCGAAGTAATTCCGCCAGCCCATCGGCGTGACCATGTGCTTGGGCGCAAGATCCAGCGATCCGTCCTCGTCCCTGCTCCCGATCAGTACCAGTGGCGCAACTGTAAAGAACTGCTCCCAGACGGGTACGCTCGTGTCGAGCTCGACGACATTACCGCGCGTTGAAGACTCGTTCATGGCACCACCTGCGGCAGACAAATCCCCAGTCTTACGGTAGACCTGCTACGTGACGATGCAAATAAGTACTTGCCCTACTCGGAGGGATACTTGGCAAACCACGCCAGAATGTGATCGATTCTGGTAATCAGGAGTACTACAAGAATTCGGGTAGAGAACTTCATGGGTCGCCTTGCGTGAAATCGCGAGGCGTTGAGGCTGGTCGCCGCCAGGTTCCGCGTCAATCTCGGCCAGCGTCCATTGAATGCGAGAGCTGCGGGTCTACTCTGTTATAGTGCGCAATTCTCGAGGAGACAGACCTATGACGCAGGCCAAATCGGGCGATACCGTCCGTATTCATTACACGGGGACGTTGGACGACGGTACCCAGTTCGATAGCTCCGACGGCCGCGATCCGCTCGAATTCGCGCTTGGCGGCGGCCAGGTAATTCCCGGTTTCGACAGTGCCGTCGACGGCATGACAGTCGGTGACAGCAAGTCCGTGACCATTCAGCCGGACGAGGCATACGGTCAGCGCCACGACCAACTCGTTCAGCAGGTTCCGAAATCCGCGCTTCCCGACGACATGGAACCAGCAGTAGGAATGCAGCTGCAAAGCCAGAGCCCTGATGGCCAGGTCATGAACCTCGTGGTGACGGAAGTCGGCGACGACGCCATCACAGTCGATGCGAATCACCCGCTCGCGGGACAAGCGCTTACATTCGCGATCGAACTTGTCGAAATCGTCTAAGAAGCGATCAAGTGCACGAATTGTCCGTATGCCTGTCCATCCTGGACCAGGTGCGGTCGATTGCGGCCGATCGTAACGCTAATAGCGTCCAGCGAATCGAGCTCAGGATAGGTCCTTTGTCCGGAGTTGAGGCAGACCTGTTGCGCAATGCCTGGCCAATGGCGTCTGCCGGCACGATTGCCGTGGACGCGGACCTGGTGATTGACGAAGCCGATATCGTCGTTCGATGTGGAACGTGCGGCGCCGAGACGCCCGCTACAGCCAATCGGCTGGTATGCGGCGATTGTGGCGACTTTCACACAAGTGTTATCAGCGGTGATGAGATGATCCTGCAGCGCGTTGAGCTGGAGACCGACTGACCGGCAATCCTGCACTCAGCAGATGCGTGGCAGAGGATCGTCCTCGAGTTCTTCCAGGAAGCGCTCGCCCCCCAATGGCGTTTCGAGAATCACACGCTGCTCACCCGAAGTGATACGACCAATCCGCTCGGCGTCCCGGCCCGCCGGCAGGCTGCGCCACACATCGAGCGCGGCATCGACATGGCCGGGCTCGAGAATGGCGACAACGCGACCCTCGCAAGCAAGGTAGTAGGGATCGTAGCCAAGCATTTCGCACACAGATTGCACGGGTTCGCGTACCGGCACGGTCGCTTCAAAGCGTACGCCGAGACCGGTTGCCTTTAATATTTCATGGCCGATTGATGCGATACCACCGCGCGTCGGATCGCGCATGAAACGCAGACCATCCAGTGCCAGGAGCGGCTCGGTCAGCGACATCACGGGGCCGGCATCGGATACAAGATCGCCACGCAAGCCAAACTCCTCACGAGCCAGCATTACGGCAGTCCCATGGTCGCCGATCGGACCGCTCACGATCATGACGTCGCCATCACGGATCTTATCCATTGACGGCTTCACGCCAGGCAGGCGAACGCCCACACCGGTCGTCGCAAGATAGATGCCGCCGCCTTCACCGCGACGCACAACCTTCGTGTCACCCGCACTGATACGCACGCCCGCTTCGACTGCGGCCTCCGCCAGGCTCGCAACAATTCGTTCGAGCTGATCCACCTCGAACCCCTCTTCAATGAAGGCGTTGAGCGTCAGGTACATGGGCTTCGCACCGGACACTGCGAGATCATTCGTGGTTCCGTGGATCGCCAGCGATCCGATGTTGCCACCGGGAAACTCGAGTGGCTGCACGGTAAAACCGTCGGTCGTAATCATGACCTCGCCGTCACCAAGGTCGATCTGCACGGCATCGGCCTGTACATCAAGTTCGCTCGCCGACAACGCCTTGGCGAACACATCTTCGATAAGCTCGCGCATAAAGCGGCCGCCGTTACCATGTGCCAGGGAAATGCGCGTGTCATCCATTACGGTCGTCCATTATTGAGTTGATTCCAGAGCGGCGATTTGTGCCGCCTGTCCGTAGCTCAGCGCCGCATCGTTGCACGGCAACGTCAACGGCAGGTAAACGCTAAACCCGGCATCTTCGAGCAATGCAATAGTCTGTTCGGCCAGCACTCGATTCTGAAA
The DNA here is from genome assembly GCA_009937605.1 of Gammaproteobacteria bacterium. GTDB lineage: Bacteria > Pseudomonadota > Gammaproteobacteria > Steroidobacterales > Woeseiaceae > UBA1847. The sequence continues at coordinate 5,164 of JAACFG010000039.1, forward strand.
AACACCGCCGCAAAGACCGATCTGCGCAATGTTGTGTCGCGCGAACAGTGCTTTCGCCTGCTCTGCGATGGCCTGCGCGATACTGGTGTGAAACAGTTCTGCACGACGCGCCCGACTCATCGAATGATCGGCCAGCATGCCCAGTAATGGCTGCCAGTCGGTCCTCAGAATCTCGTCGGCGCCTTCGCGTAACGGGAGCGCTATCGCGTCTGCCGGGGACCGGCACACTGACTCGAGCATCATTGGACCCTGGGCCTCAAAACTCGCATTCGGAAACTCGCAGATAATTGCGGCCGCCGCATCGAACAGCCGACCTGCGGCGCTCGTGACGGGGCAGTTCAGATCGCTCTCCCAGGCCGCTCTTGCGATACCTTCACTATCCGGTAACGCTGCCCATTCCAGGCCGCACTCCCAATGCAATGCCGCCGCGCTTCGCCACGGTTCCCGTCCTGCCTTGTCACCGCCGGGCAGGCGGAAGGTCCGCAGGCTCGCCCGCCTTGACCAGCTGCCGGGGCGCCCGAGAAGTGCCTCTCCTCCCCAAAGCGATCCATCGCTTCCCAGCCCGACCCCGTCCCATGCAAACATGAGCCAGTCACCGGGCCGATCCAACTCGGCGGCGACGGCGCTTGCGTGTGCCTCGTGATGCCAGACAGTCTCGACTGGGAGCCCCTGGCGCTGCGCCCACCTGTGCGTCGTGTAGCCCGGATGCGCATCGCAAACGATACGGTTTGCGCGCACGCCATAAAGATCCTGCAGGTCACTCGCGACCTGTTCAAATACATCCAGGCTGCGCGGGCTGTCCATCTCGCCAATGTGTGGCGAGACAACAACGCGGTTGTCCCAGCTCAACGCCACTGTTCCTTTCATATGCCCGCCCACGGCGAGCAACGGCTCACGCTGCCGATACGGCAGCTCGAGTTCGCGGGGAGCGCAACCACGTCCGATCCGCAGTGGTCGCATGGTGCCGGCGATACGCCGAAAAACCGGATCGTCAGCCGGTCTCACGATCGGTCGATTGTGCTGCAGGAACGCATCGGCAACCGGACGCAAGCGACGCGTCGCTTCGGCATTGTCCGTCAGCACCGGCTCACCGCTAATGTTGCCTGATGTTGCAACAACCGGACCACCCAGCGCATCGAGGAGCAGCTGGTGCAAAGGGCTATAGGGAAGAAATACGCCAACTTCGTCGAGTCCCGGTGCCACGTTGGCAGCGAGCGCGCTACCCGATTTGCGTCGGGCCAGAACGATCGGTCGAATGGGTCCGGACGCGAGCGCTGCCTCCTCGTAAGTAAACGAAACGTAGCCACGCGCAACGTCGAGGCCATCAGTACCCGCAACCGGGAACATGACGGCGAGCGGCTTGTCCGGGCGGCGTTTCCGCTCGCGCAGCGTCGCAACTGCCTCGTGATCCAGTGCATCGCAAATGAGGTGATACCCACCGATACCCTTGACCGCGACGATGGCGCCGGCGCGAATGGACGCAACGGCCTTCTCAAGTGCGGCTTCGCTCACAATGACCGTTTCACTGCCCGGCTCCTCGAACTGCAGCTGTGGCCCGCAGGTTGCGCAGGCGACAGGTTCGGCGTGGAAGCGCCGGTCAGCCGGATCGCGGTATTCGGCTTCGCATTGGGGGCATAGCGGGAAACCCGACATGCTCGTATTCTTGCGGTCGTAGGGCAGCGCTTCGATCAATGTGTAGCGGGGCCCGCATTGTGTGCAGTTAATAAATGGATAGGCGTGGCGTCTGTCCGACGCGTTCTGCAGCTCGTCCTTGCAGTCGTCGCACATGAAGTAGTCGGGCGGCACGAATATCTGAGCGTCCGCATCGGCAAGGCTCTCGATGATCCTGAAGGAATCGCAGTCGAGCTCGCCCACCGATTCGAGGCTCAGGATGGTCGGTGACGAGAGCGGCGGAGCATCGGCGATCAAGCCATCAACAAAGCGCTCGACTACCTCCGCACTGCCCTGCGCCAGGACTTCGACTTCGCCGAGTTGGTTCTGGACATGGCCGACAACGCCGTGCTGGACTGCCAGGCGATAGACGAAGGGCCGGAATCCGACTCCCTGCACATGACCCCGCAGCCGAATTCGCTGCGCGCTTGTCTCGTCAACGTGAATGGCAAGTTCAGCCACCGACGGCGTCCTTCTTGCGCCCTTCCCACTCATTGTCACGCATGCCGGACGACCACCAGATACGGCAGGCACCCTCATCCGACACCATGCAGGGACCTATGGGCTTGCGTGGCGTACACGCGAGGCCGTAAAGCCGGCATTGATTCGGGTAGATCTTCCCGAGTACAACCTGGGCGCAATCACACCCGGGTGGCATCTCGCCAACGCGCTTCCTGGAGTTGTCAGCGTAGGACTCGAATCGCAGGCGCGCGTCGTGCGCGGCGTAGGCTTCGCGCAGTGCGTAGCCCGACTTCGGAATGATGCCAATGCCGCGCCAGTTCGCATCCACTACGTCCATGACCTGGTCGATTTGCCGACGCGCTTCCGCATTGCCTCCCGGCCTGACGACCTGCGCGTAACAGTTGTCGAGGAAGTGCCGACCATCCCGCAATTGCCGCATCACCGAGTACATTGCCGCAAGCAGGGAATCCGGTGTGAATCCGGCCACCGCAGCCGGGATATCGTGGTCCTCGACGACGAATTCCCACTCCTCCGGTCCCATTACCGTGGCAACGTGACCGGGGGCGACGAGCGCGTCGAAGCCGGGCGTTCCGGAATCCAGCAGCATCGCAACCGCAGGCCAGGTCAATCTGCCGGAAAGAAGTACCAGCAGGTTGTCGGGTGCGCCTTCAGCCAACATAGAGGCGACCGGCGCAGTTGTCGTTTCAAATCCGGCGGCAAAGAACACAACCAGCCGTGACGGGTCCGCGTTTGCAGTTCGCACCGCTTCGGTGGGTGATGCGATCGGCCGAATGTCAGCACCTGCCGCCTTTGCCTGTTCCAGGGATCGTGGCTCGCTCTTGGGAACATTGACCGGGACACGCAGCATGTCGCCAAACGCGACCAGCGTAACGTCCTCATTGAGCGCGATTTGAATCGCCTCGTAGACATCCTCTTCCGGACAGATGCAAACCGGGCAACCGGGCCCGGGAACCAGTTCCACGTTGTCAGGAATAACACTGCGCAGACCCGCGATCGATATTGATCGCTCATGTCCGCCGCAGACATTCATGATGCGCAGCGGCCTGTCGATTCCGAGTCCCTTTAGTTCCTCCAGCCAGTCTGCCGCGCGTTGTGCCATCAAACTGCCTCGCTTGCGACTTCTTGCGTCCGTACTGCCGCAAGTTCAGACCGCAGCCAATCGAGCCACTGCGCTATGCCGTCACCCTTGCGGGCCGACATGTTCATTAGGGGGGCACTGCTGGCCAGTTGTCGCAAACATTCCTCGGCATAGGCCGGATCGAAATCGTCGAGCACCTGCAGCAGATCACATTTGGTGATCAGCACGAGATCGGCCGCGCGAAACATCACCGGGTACTTGGCCGGCTTGTCATGCCCTTCCGGCGTCGACAATAAGGTGACATTCAGGTGTTGCCCAAGATCAAAGCTCGCCGGGCAAACCAGATTGCCGACATTTTCGACGAACACAATATCAACCTCGTCAATCTCGAGGTCGTGCAAGGCTGTGTGCACCATGTGGGCATCGAGGTGGCAAGCACTGCCGGTACTTATCTGCACCGCGGGTACGCCCTTCTGGCGAATACGTTCGGCGTCGTTCTCGGTCTCCAGATCACCTTCAATGACAGCTATCCTTAGCTCGCCTGCCAACGCATCCGCGGTTGCTTCAAGCAACGCGGTTTTGCCGGCACCCGGGGAAGACATCAGGTTCACCGCCAACGCCTTGTGACGCGCAAAATGCTCACGGTTGTGAGCGGCCTGGTGATCGTTCGCATCGAGCAGGCCCTTGAGAACTTCGACCGACTCGTTGCCGCCGGATGTCTTCGCCAGGTGGCCGCCCGCTGCAACAAGATGTTCGTTACCGGGTGTTACGTTGCATCCACAGGTATCACACATGAAAAACTCCGTTTGCTTGGGTCAGACTTCGGCCAGGACCTGGTCAAACAGTTCCCAGGAGTCAGCCGCTTCCTGTTCAGATACTTTTTGTATCGCGTAACCCACATGCACAAGGACATGATCACCGGGTTCGATCTCTTCGTGCTGCAACATGAACAGGCTGACTTCGCGTTCGATTCCCTTCGCCTCGCAGGTACACTGATAACCATCGACTGACGTAATTTTCATCGGTACTGCCAAGCACATACGGGTTCTCCGCCATTGCATATCACGTAAAACTAATATACTAAAAAGGTACGGCTGGAGGCAGCGTGGCATGCACCGCCTCGATAAGTATATACGCCTACTGAATTAACTTTGGAGCCTGCTATGCAGCTGATTACGGTGAGAAATGCACCGGCCATTCTCGCGGTCCTCCTGACCAGTGCCCTGTCGAGTGCCACCTGGGCCGCTCCGGAAATCGTCGAGGCCTGCAAGTCTTGTCACGCGGAGGACGGCGCGGGCGTCGGCAAAGCCAACGTACCCATCATTGCCGGGATGCCTGCAGTGCACATCGAAGAAGCCCTGTATGCGTATAAGGATGGCGCGCGTCAATGTCTCGAAGAGCCGGTCATGTGCGATACGGCGAAGTTGCTCAGTGATGAGAACATCGCCGATCTGGCCGAGCACTACGGCGCGCTTCCGCGTGGTTCTGTCGACGAGCAATTCGACGCGGATCTCGCGGCCATCGGCGAGAAAGTGCATCGCAAACTCTGCGCGCGTTGCCACCTGCCGCCGGACGACGCTGATGTCGAAGACGTGTTGGGGCCACCGCTGCACGGGCAGCGGTCCGAGTACCTGCGCTACGCGCTGGAAGCCTACCTGAGCGGCACTCGCGAAAACCTGCTGCCCGAAATGGAAGAGAAGATCGGACTCCTCGATGAAGGCGATGTCGCCGTCCTGGTCAACTATTACGCGAGTTACTGACGAGATGGGTTGTGGTAACGTCGCTGCGACTCAAATGCGGTACACCATCCATACACCAAGGAAATCCACATGAGATATCGCCCTGCCCTGTTTGCGACCACAATTACGCGATTCGTATTACTCATGCTACTGGCCGGGACAGCGTCCGCGGACATTACTTTGGTTCATGCGGGCAAGTTGCTTGCCATACCTGGCAGCACGCCTGCGACAAACATGACGATTATTGTTGAAGACGATCGCATCACGGGTGTGCAACAGGGTTTTGTTGAAGCAGAAGATGCAACGGTTATCGACCTGCGTGACAAATTTGTTCTGCCGGGGCTGATGGACATGCATGTCCACCTCCAGGGAGAGCTGGGGCCAGAGAACGATCGCGATACGCTCAAGATGTCGGACCAGCTTATGCAAATGCGCAGCATCTATTACGCCATGAATACGTTGAAAGCCGGGTTCACGACCGTGCGTGACGTCGGCTCGTCGTCGCAGGAGATGTACGCCATGCGCGACGCAATCAACAACGGCTGGATTGATGGCCCGCGAATTGTCGCAGCAGGAGGCGTCGGCATAACCGGTGGTCATGCTGACGTAAGCGGTATGAGCCCCGACCTCATGGAGATATTTACCTCACCCAATGTTTGCGACGGCCCCTACGATTGCCGGCGCGCGGCCCGCAATGTAATCAAGTACGGCGCGGATCTGATCAAGATTACGTCGACGGGCGGTGTCATGACCGAACGCGCAACCGGCACCGGGCAGCAGATGGAGATGGACGAGCTGCGCGAAGTCGTCTTGGCGGCCGAGCGAATGGGCCGCAAGGTTGCATCGCATGCTCACCACGAGGATGGCATTGTTGCAGCGCTGGAAGCGGGAGTCGCCAGCATCGAACATGGCACGTATACGGGCCCGCGCGCGATCAAATTGTTCAAGGAAACCGGCGCCTACCTTGTCCCCACGCTTCTCGCTGGCAAAACTGTAGCGACCCTTGCCCTGGAAGCTGATTTCATGGCACCCACAGTCAAGGAGAAGGCGATTCGCGTCGGCAATGATATGGCCGGCAACTTCGAAAAAGCACACAAGGCCGGCGTGAATGTCGCGTATGGGACGGACAGCGGGATTTCACCGCATGGCACCAATGCCCAGGAAGCCGTCCTGATGGTCGAGGCAGGCATGTCCGAGATGGATGTGATTGTTGCCGCGACGATCAACGCGGCTGACCTGATCGACATGGCCGACTCGATCGGCACGATCGAGACCGGCAAGTTCGCAGACATTATTGCGGTCGACAATTCACCGCTTGAGAACATTGAAGAGTTACTTGATGTCGACTTCGTCATGAAGGGTGGCAAAGTCTTCAAGAAATAGCATAAGGCTATACTTATCGTTTATATAAAAATTATTTAGTTTTAATTATTTTACCAGCTGCTAACTTGCATGTGACCGGACCCGGGCCATTAACCGGGTTCTCTAACAAGAGGTATGTGCAGCCATGTCCAAGCAACACCCGGTAGTCGCCGTCACTGGTTCGTCCGGAGCCGGAACAACAACCGTCAAGACGGCCTTCGAACACATATTCCGGCGCCTCGATGTGGCCGCTACCATCATCGAAGGCGATAGTTTCCATCGCTATGACCGAGCCAGCATGGGACGGAAAATCGCGCGCGCTGCCGAAACAGGCGAAAACGTCTCGCACTTCGGTCCCGAGGCTAACCTGCTCTGTGAACTCGGCACTCTGTTCAAGACATACGGGGAATCCGGATCCGGAAAACGTCGCTTCTACATCCACAACGAGGATGAAGCGAAGCTGCACGGCGTGCCGGCGGGCGAATTCACCGAATGGCAGGCACTGCCGCCCGAGACCGATATGCTGCTTTACGAAGGCTTGCACGGCGCAATGGTGACCGAGGATTGCGATGTCGCCCGGTTTGCGGACCTGCTCATCGGCGTCGTGCCGATAGTGAATCTTGAGTGGATCCAGAAGATTCATCGGGACACGCGCCAGCGCGGCTATGCGGAAACGGATGTGACCAAGACAATCCTGCGGCGCATGGAGGACTACGTGAAGCACATCACGCCGCAATTCTCACGCACCGACATCAATTTTCAGCGCGTGCCAACAGTGGACACATCGAATCCGTTCATCGCGCGCGACATTCCAACAGCCGACGAGAGCTTTGTTGTGATTCGCTTCCGGGATCCGGCCAAATTCGATATCGACTTCCCGTTCCTGCTGTCAATGGTCAAGGATTCATTCATTTCCCGACGCAACACGATCGTCGTGCCGGGCGGCAAGATGTTGCTCGCGATGGAGTTGATCCTGATGCCTATACTGAAACACATGATCGAATCGAGCCGGACGGAAACCCGTCTCGTCGCATGATCGACCCGAAACTACAGGCGGTCGTATTCGATCTCGACGGCACGCTGGCCGACACGGCCGCGGATATTCGCGAGGCGCTGGCACGAGCGCTGGCGACCGAGGATTTGCCGCCCATTGATCTTGCCAGCGTTCGGTTAATGATCGGTGGTGGACCGCGCCTGCTGGTAGAGCGCGCCCTGGATCGCCTTGGCCTTGCCGATGACGGCGACCGCGTGGCGCGACTCACGGACCTATTCCATTCCGAGTACATTACGCAACACAATCGTCTGAGCCGACTCTTCACCGGAGCGGTTGAGGGCCTCCAACGTATGAAATCAGCAGGTCTCAAACTCGGGATTTGCAGTAACAAGCCCGATGATCTTTGCCGCTTGCTCGTGGACAGCTTCGACCTTCACGACAAGGTGGACGTCGTGCTCGGATCGGGCGCCGGCTTGCCCAGGAAACCGGATCCGGCGCCATTACTTCACGTAATTGAGAGACTGGGGGCAACACCTGAAACAACGCTATACGTGGGTGACAGCGAAACTGACGTCAAGGTAGCCCGTGCGGCAGACGTGCGCGTCGCTCTCGTCAGCTATGGTTACACTCTGCGCCCTGCAAGCCAGTTGGGCGCCGATGGCGTGGTGGATTCGATAATTGAACTGGCGCCACCGCTTGCCAAATCCGCCTAGTCCCCGAGGAGATCCACCGCTTCGTCAGTCAGCAGTGATTTGAATTCTTCAGCTGCAAGCGATAGTCGCTTGCCCTTGTGAAGCACGACATACCAATGGCGTTGAATTGGCAGGCCCTTAACTTTCAGTTCGACCAGGTGTCCCAACTGCAGTTCGACGCGCACGGCACCTCTTGGCAGCAAACCAAGGCCAAGCCCGGCTTGCACGCCCTGCTTGATACTCGACAGGCTGCCCATGCCCATGCCTGTGGTCAGTTTGAGTTTCTGCTGCCGGAAGAACCTCTCCATGGCACCACGGGTGCCCGAGCCAGGCTCTCGAGTCAGGAAGACCTCCTTCTCGAGTTCGCGCTGCGCAATACGTGCTCGCTTCGCCAGGCGGTGATCGGGCGGCGCAACGATGACCAGCGGGTTCTCCATAAAAGCAATAGCCTCAACATGGGAGTCTTTGGGCGGTTGCCCCATGATCGCCATATCGACGTCATTCTCAAGGACCTGCCTGAGCACGGCCTTCTGATTCGTCACATCCATGCTGACGCTGACGTCGGGAAACCGTTGGTGGAACGTACCGAGTAGCCTGGGCGCGAAGTAATTGGCGGACGAGATGGCCGCGATCTTCAGCCTGCCTCCTGCAAAACCCTTCAGCTTGTCCAGCACATCGTCCATCTCGTCAACCTGTTGCAGTATCGAGCGAGCGTAGCGATAGACTTCCGTGCCGGCCTCGGTCAGGTGTACCTGTTTCCCGAATTGCTCGGTCAAAGCCAGTCCGGCCTGATGCTCGAGTTGCCGAATCTGCATCGATACCGCGGGCTGGGTCAGGTGCAATTCCTCGGCTGCCTTCGTATAGCTGAGGTTCTTCGCGACTGCCGAAAAGCACTGCAGTTGTCGCAATGTCAGATGCATAAGTAATCCTTATCTTTTAGATAAAAATAATTGAATATCCTTATGATAATCGATGCAGTAACGTGCGCTCAAGTTAACCGTAAGGACACTGCAATGGCACTTGACCAATCCAGTCGCTACGTCGACCTGAACCTGAAAGAAGACGAACTGATCGCAGCCGGCGAACACGTGCTGGTCGCGTATCACATGAAACCCAAACCGGGGTTTGGCAACTTCGTCGAAACTGCGGCCCATTTCGCGGCCGAGTCCTCCACAGGAACAAATGTCGAGGTTTCGACGACCGATTCATTCACACGCGGCGTCGACGCCCTTGTCTACGAGGTCGACGAAAGCGCGGAACTCATGAAGCTCGCTTACCCGGTGGACTTGTTCGATCGCAACATCACGGATGGGCGCGCCATGATCGCGTCATTCCTGACGCTTGCCATTGGCAACAACCAGGGCATGGGCGACGTCGAGTACGCCAAGATGTACGACTTCTGGTTCCCACCCGAATTCCTGCGGCTGTTCGACGGCCCGGCCACGACAATTTCGCACATGTGGCGCGTCCTCGGGCGACCGCACACCGACGGCGGCTTCGTCGTCGGCACGATCGTCAAGCCCAAACTCGGATTGCGCCCGAAGCCGTTCGCAGATGCCTGCCATGAATTCTGGCAGGGCGGCGACTTCATCAAGAACGACGAACCACAGGGCAATCAGGTCTTTGCGCCGATGAAGGAAACGATTCCGCTGGTCGCCGACACCATGCGCCGCGTGCAGGACGAGACCGGCGAAGCGAAACTGTTCTCGGCGAACATCACGGCCGACGACCCGTTCGAGATGATCGCCCGCGGCGAGTTCATTCTCGAGACATTTGCGGAACTCGCGGACCATGTCGCATTCCTCGTTGATGGCTACGTGGCCGGACCCACGGCAATCACTACGGCGCGGCGGCGCTTCCCGGATCAGTACCTGCACTATCACCGTGCCGGACATGGCGCCGTAACCTCGCCGCAGACACAACGCGGCTATACAGCCTTTGTCCACTGCAAGATGGCACGTATCCAGGGCTCGTCAGGCATCCATACGGGCACCATGAGCTACGGCAAGATGGAAGGCGAACAGGACGACCGCTTGATCGCCTACATGCTCGAGCGTGACAGCGCGGACGGCCCGTATTTCCACCAGGAGTGGGCTGGCATGAACCCGACCACGCCAATCATCTCGGGTGGCATGAACGCGCTGCGCATTCCGGGCTTCTTTGAGAATCTCGGTCACTCGAACGTAGTTATGACAGCAGGCGGTGGCTCCTACGGGCACATCGATGGTGCAGCAGCAGGAGCACGCTCGATGCGACAGGCGGAAGAGTGCTGGCGCACGGGTGCGGATCCAATCGAATTCGCCCGCGAGCACCACGAGTTCGCACGCGCTCTCGAAAGCTTCCCGGGCGATGCAGACCGTCTTTACCCGGGCTGGCAGCAGAGGCTCGCGAAGACAGCTTGATCCGGCCGTACAAACAAGGCGCGAACCCGGGAGGACATAAGAGATAAGATAGCCGGCATGGCAACCATGTCCCCAAGCACGCTGCGTATCGGCTATCGCTATCGTCCTGGTCGGCTCGCGCCCGACTACGATGCCGTCGTCATCGGCTCAGGCATGGGCGGATTGACGACGGCCGCCCTCCTGTCTGACCTCGGCAAGAAGGTCTGCGTGCTCGAGCAGCACTACACGGCTGGCGGGTACACACACTCCTACGAACGCGCCGGCTACGAGTGGGATGTTGGCGTCCACTACATTGGCGAAGTTGGCGCGCCGACACGGACGCGCAAGATGTTCGACTACCTGTCGGGTGGAGACCTGAAATGGGCGCCGATGGATGATGAGTACGATCGCTTTTATATCGGCGACAAGGTCTATAACGCAGTCGCCGGAAAGCGGGAGTTTCGTGAAAACCTGGTTCGTCAGTTTCCGGACGAGGAAAAAGCCATTGACCGCTACATTGCGCTGCTCGATCGATCGGGAGACGCTCTCTCCGCGTTCGGCATGGGGCGTGGCATGCCACCGCTTGCCGCAGCCGCAATCAGCCCCTGGCTGGCCTGGAAGCGGCGCGGCGCGTATCGCCGCACAACGTGGGAGGTACTCAGCGGTCTGACTGATGATGAGAACCTTATTGCAACGCTCTGCGGCCAGTGGGGCGATATGGGCCTGCCGCCGAAGCGCTCGCCCTTCATGGCGCACGCCATGATCGCGCGCCACTACCTGTACGGAGGCTACTACCCGATCGGCGGCTCGTGGCGCATAGCCGACACGATTATTCCGAAGATCCAGGCGGGCGGCGGCGAAGTATTCACGTATGCGAAAGTGGATGAAATCGTCGTTGAGGACAACCGCGTTTCCGGCGTGCGAATGCAGGATGGGCACCTGATCGAATGTGACTGCGTAATCTCGTCAGCAGGCGTTAACAACACCTTCAAACACCTGGTTCCGGAGGAGATCGCCAGTCGAAACGGCTACCTCCGCGAACTGGAAACCGTTGAACCCAGCTTAGGACACCTCGGCGTCTACATCGGGCTGAAGGGCACGGCGGAAGAGATCGGGCTGCCGCGGACCAACTACTGGATCTACCCGTCGCACGACTACGATGGCGCAGTGGACCGATTCCTGGGAGACCCCGATGCGCCCTTCCCGGTCGTCTACGTTTCCTTCCCATCTGCCAAGGACCCGGACTACGAAAACCGGCATCCGGGGACGTCCACTATCGAGATCGTGGCGCCCGCCCCTTACGCATGGTTCGAGAAATGGAATGACGAAACCTGGGGTAAACGTGGGGACGACTACGAGGTCTTGAAAGCCGGGTTCGGCGAACGACTTATGGACGTTCTCTACGACAAGGTCCCCCAGGCTCGCGGTAAGGTCGACTACTATGAAGTGTCGACACCTTTGTCGACCAACTGGTTCGGCGGCTACCAGGAGGGCGAACTCTATGGTCTCGCACATACTGGCGAGCGCCTGGAACAGGACTGGCTGCGACCGAAGACGCGAATCCCCGGACTGTGGCTGACGGGCCAGGACATCCTGACCTGTGGCGTGACCGGGGCAATGATGGCAGGCCTGATCACGACGATGAGCATGGTTGGCCCCAAGACTATGGGACCACTGCTGAAGCGCATTTATTCCTGAGTAACAGTCCTTGTCCGTTGCAGGCGTCGTCTAGGGCTTGGGCTTTGCGTGCGCTACCAACACATCGCAATTGAAATGATCCAGCGCCCGGGCTGCCGTGCTCCCGACAATCCGCTGTTTGAACTTCGACCGTGCCAAAGCACCCATCACGACCAGGCTTGCACCCTCTTTGTCCGCGAAGGCGGGCAAAATTTCTTCGGGCCGACCTGGCAGCATGTGGACCGTCCCCTCCGGAAGTCTGCACATTTCAGCGAGGAGCTTCATCGCCTGGTCATGTTCTGTTCGGATTTTCTCGTTGAGTTCCTCAACAGGCAGCCTCCTCGGCTTAACGGCCCATGTGGCCTGTGAACCGATTTCATCGAGAGTCTGGTAGGTGTGCACGACCAGCAGTGTCGATTTGCTGTTGTCGGCGATAGTGCAAGCACGCTCGATGATTCTCATGTCGAGGTGGGCCGGCTTGTCGTTCGCGTGTACCGGATCGACTGCGGCGACTATCACCGACGGATCCTTCCAGTCCACGGGTTTCACAAACCACAGTGGATAATCAAGATCGCGGATGAGGTCCCAATCCACGCTTCCCAGCGACGCCCTTTCTGACGGAGTGTGGTAGTGAGTGCCCTTGATGACATACGTCGGCTGACGCGCATCGGCCTCTCGGCGCACCAAGTCTGCCACGTGTCGTTCGCCTGATCTATCCACCTCGACCCTGACACCGGCCTCTTCTACGAATGTGATCATTTCCGCGATTGCTTCGCCCTGCGACGCACGGATGCCCTCGGCAAAGTCCTGGGATTCGAGGAGATAGACGTAGCTGTCGCCAAGGTGGTCAGTGACCGGGTCACTCACGAGCAAATGCAGGTTGCAGTTGTGCGACTTCGCCAGCCACGTTGCACGAGCGACGACGTGTTTCGGATACTTGTCGAATTCGACAATGCAGAGAATATTGCGACTCATAACGCACCTCCACACAGTTGTGCACCATTAACTCTAGCGCCGGGCCCTGCAAATAGCACTTCGTATTATTACGAATTGATGCGAGTCCGGAGCGCCTTGGACCCACATCCGGGACATTGATCAGGCGGTTCCGTATTTGGTCTCGACCTCGACGCCAATACCTTTCAGGAACCCGGTGGGGAGAATTCCGCCCGCACAGATGATCACTGCCTGGTTGGGAAGTCTATGCACCTTGCTCTTGAACTCAATGTCGACAGCCTCTGGATGTATCTCGCGTACGTTGGAACTCATTAGTACACGCATCTGACGTGCCGCAGCCATCGCTTCAACCTTGCTACGGTTCGCCGCTTTCGCGCGACTGAATGCGTCGGATCGATAGGAAAGTGTGACCGTCGAACCGGGCTGCTCTGCGATTGTATGGGCTGCCTCCAGCGCACTATCGCCGCCGCCAACAACCAGCACGTGCTGGCCGGCGTATTCGGTTGGATCGATCAGGCGGTAAGTCACTTTCGTGAGTGCCTCACCCGGCACACCCAGCGTTCTCGGAGTTCCTCGTCGCCCGATTGTCAGTAACACGGCGCGACAGGGATACTGTCCTTTGTTCGTGACGACCTTGAAGCTGCGACCGCCTTTGTCACGGACGATCTCCTCAACTCGCTCATGGTAATTGATCTTCAGGTTGGTCTTCGTCTCAACGCCTTGCCAGAACTTGAGCAGGTCTTCTTTGCTCGTTTTGGTGAACTTCATTTTCCCGACAATTGGTAACTCGGCCGGCTGCGTCATGACAAGTTTTCCCCTTGGGAAATGAGATACCGTGCCGCCGAGCGAATCCTGCTCGATTGTCACAAATCGAAGTCCCGCCTTCATCGCCCCAAGCGATGCGGCGAAACCGGCCGGCCCCGCACCGACAATAGCTATGTCGTAGCCATTACCTGAGCCGAGGCCATCAAGTTCCAGGATCGAATCGAGTGCCTGGCGTCCCTGCTCGATCGCGTTGCGAATCAAACCCATCCCCCCAAGCTCGCCCGCGATAAAGATACCGGGGATGTTGGTTTCAAAATTTGGTTGCACGGTCGGTATGTCGACACCACGACGCGCTGTGCCAAACACCAGTTCGATCGCGTCCGCCGGGCACGAGTGCTTGCAGGCGCCGTGACCAATGCAATTTGCCGGTGCGATCAATCGAGATTTGCCGCGAATCATTCCAAGGACCGGATGGCTTTTCTGCTCAGGACAGGCCATTACGCAAGAGCGGCACCCAATACACTTCACTGGGTCTATCACTGGATGTAATGACGGGGGCTCCAGCATGCTCGCCTCGATGGCTTCTTCCGCGGCCCGAATGCTCGCCTCTTCCTTGCGCCATCTCGCACGGAAATACCATACGAAAATGGCGACTATGGGAACCAGATAAATGAGGAGCCAGGCGTATTTCATTGATCACACAATTAACGAGAAGCTAAGCACTTTAGCAGCACAGTGGTGGGCCGATTGCGCACCGGGTCACAGTACCGCGTCACTCGACAATAAAGACTGTCGCAAAATGGACACGGGTAGAAGACCGTATAAACAGGGTAGTGCAACGCCTCATTTATCTTGGCGCCGTTCGCAGTGCGTTATGACGAACAACGCCTGCGGTTCGCCAGCGCGATTTCTTCCAGCTACAGAAAGGACAAGAACTGTCGTTATTTGGCGACATTTTTCTACGGATTCGTGTGCGCCATGCACGGGAAATAAGCTACGTATTGAGGGAACCTTTCGTAAGCGGTTCACGTGTATCAATAGGCAATAAACAAGGTCTCACAAAATGATTCTGAATTTTCTTGCAAAACCCGCCGTGTTGGCAATTTCCCTGGTCGCGTTTATCGCGGCGACGCTCTACTACGTTATCGATATGCCAAGCCGGGATCATTCGTCTAATCGCTCAGCTGTCGAAGCCAGGCCGATGACCGACGCCGGGGCTGACCAAAAAGCAGCGTCTGTGACGAGCCTTGTTGGCGGACTTGAAGCCAAACTTGCTCAAAACCCGAACGACGCAAAGGGATGGCTACTTCTCGCCAAGTCGAACGATCACCTTGGAGACCGCCAGGCAGCATGGGCTGCCTATGAACGTGCCAGGGAACTGGGACTGAGTGACAACAGTTTTGAAATTGAGCTCGTCGCCAATATGCGCCAGCTCATGCCAAACAACTAAGACGCAAAGGACTGCATCTCGTGAATGAAACTGTAATTGAGCGGCCCATTGGTTTATCAGCGGCGGCGAAGCCGGCGCGCAGACGCGCCACAAAGACTGTGAGCGAGCCCAAAGTCTATCTATTACTCACGCTCCTTATTATTGCGGGCTACCTGCTGCGCGATTTCGGACTCATAACTCCTGAATACGGAGCAGGTTACTGGTTGGGAATCGTTGGCGGATCGTTGATGCTAGCCTTGCTGCTGTACCCGTTTCGCAAGCGCCTGCGAATTCTTCATTTTCTCGGACCGACCAAGCACTGGTTTCGCATGCATATGGCGTTCGGGCTTGTTGGTCCGTTGCTGATTCTCTACCACTGCAATTTCCAGCTCGGGTCGATTAACAGTCAGGTGGCCTTGTACTGCATGTTGCTGGTTGCTGGTAGCGGAATTATCGGTCGGCATTTTTATGCACGTATTCACCGAGGGCTGTACGGCAGGAAACGGTCTCGCGACCCTGATGCCGAACCTGGTCGAGCGCCTGGATGTGATGGCGGAAGAATTGCAAGGTTGCAAAGTTACCCAGTCGATCGGCATCGGCCGAAGCCTGCGATGGACCTTCACTCATCACTTCACACACATTTCCCTGTTGCTGATTGCCCGCCACGAGCTAAAGCGCGCCGCACGAAACTCCTCGGTGGTTTCACGTGACTACAAACGTCTCTCGCGGGCAGCATCAAAATTCATACGTGATTACATGTCACTCATCGGACGCGTTGCACAATTTTCCTTCTATGAACGACTGTTTGCACTTTGGCACATCCTGCACTTGCCGATATTCCTCCTGATGATTGTATCGGCGCTCTTCCACGTACTCGCTGTCCACATGTACTGACACGAATCGGACAGATGCGCAGGAAATCTCTACTCTCCGGACTACTACTAATGTTTGGCACCTTCAGTCTTAACATTGCGCATGCACAGCTGGAAACGCTGGTTATGCCGGGCGAGGTTATCGCCGGCCATGCAGATATTGAGTCCGAATGCGAATCCTGCCACGTTGCCTTCGAGCGCGACAAACAGTCCGAACTATGCATGGATTGTCACGAAGATGTTGCCGCAGACCGATCGTCACAAAAAGGATTTCATGGCATCGACCGGAATGCAAAGCGGCGCGACTGCTCGTTCTGCCATGTCGACCACGAAGGCAGGGACGCGAATATCGTGCCGCTCGATGAGGCGTCATTCAAGCACAAGGCCACAGACTTCCCGTTGTCAGGCAAACACGCTAATGCAGCCTGCGGCGACTGCCATCAGTCCGGTGAAAAGCATCGTAATGCCCCATCACAGTGCTTCGCCTGCCACGAGAACGACAATGTTCATGGTGAGACGATGGGTAGTGCCTGCGGTGACTGCCACTCGCCTGTCAGCTGGGTCGAGGTTGAATTTGATCACGACACCACCGGTTTCGGTCTTATCGGAAGACACGAAGAGGTCGCCTGCCTTGACTGTCACGCCGACCAGACCTTCCTGGAAACGCCGACCACTTGCTACAGCTGCCATCGGGAAGACGATGCACATGAGGGCCGTAGCGGTACGGAATGCGGTAACTGTCATCAACCCACGGGGTGGCTCGACACTTCGTTCGATCACTCTCGCGATACATCATTCGATCTGACAGGGAAGCACGCCGCGCTCACGTGCAATGACTGCCATAGCGAAGATCCATTTGCCGACCAGCTGGGCACCACCTGCTTCTCCTGCCACGCCAACGATGACAACCACAACGGTCATTTTGGCGAGAGCTGCGACACCTGTCATGTTACGGACGCGTGGGCGCAGCCTGCCTTCGATCATAATGTCGACACGCAGCATGCCCTCCGCGGTGCGCATACCAGTATTGAATGCAGTACCTGTCATATCGAGCCGGTCTTTGACGTTCAGCCCCCTACCGACTGTGGTATTTGCCATGAGGAAGACGACCCCCACGAGGGTACCCAGGGAAATTCCTGCGAGGACTGTCACAACGAGCAGTCGTGGAGTGAGAGCGTCTTCTTTGACCATGGCCTGACCCGCTTCCCGTTGCTAGGCAAGCACAACGATACTGACTGCACGTCTTGCCATGAAACTCAGAAATTCCGGGATACGCCAATGGACTGCGTGTCGTGCCATGCGTCCGAAGACCCTCATGGCGACCGCCTTCCCGACGGTTGCGCACTTTGCCACTCGCCTGTCGACTGGTCGAGGTGGCGCTTCGATCACGACAGTCAGACGGCATTTCCGCTTTACGGCGCGCATCGCGATGCTGATTGCAAAACCTGCCATCGGCAATCGCTCGATATCCAGATGAGACTCGGCGCCCGTTGCAACGATTGCCATCGTGCCGACGACGTTCACAACGGTGAGTTCGGCTTTGATTGTGGAAGGTGCCATTCAAGCGACTCCTTCGAGGAGGTACAGCGAATCCAATGAAAACGCTTATCCCATTTATACTCAGCGTGTTGCTGCTCGCAGCGCCCTCGCATGCGCAGCAGCAATTTGACCACTTCAGCACGGGTTTCGACCTCGACGGCGCACATCAGAATGTCAACTGCGACCGATGCCACACCGGCGGAATTTTCGAGGGGACACGTTCGGCTTGCGCAGGCTGTCACTCCCAGATCGGTACAGTTCTCTCGACAATGAAGCCGCCTGGCCATATTGCATCTGCGCAAGCATGCGAAACATGCCATACGACATCGGCCTGGTTCCCCATCGCGTACATGGATCACACCGCTGTGTTCGGTAGCTGCGGTACTTGCCACAACGGAGTGCAGTCGACCGGCAAACCGCCCGGCCATATTCTCTCCAGCGACAACTGCGACGATTGCCACTCAAGCACGCTCTGGGTACCAGCTGTTTTTGACCATGCGAACATCTCTGGCAATTGCTTCAGTTGCCACAATGGCGTTGACGCCACTGGCAAGAACCCGACGCACGTCAACACAACTAACATTTGCGAGGACTGTCATAGCAGCACTTCATGGTCACCGGTATATACGGTTGATCACACACAGGTGCTCGGCAGCTGCAATGCATGTCACGACGGACTGACAGCGACCGGCAAGCACCCATCGCATATTCTGAGCGGCGACAATTGCGACGACTGCCACACAACGGTTGCCTGGTCGCCCGCGAATTTCGACCACGGCAGCATTACCGCAAACTGTATCGACTGCCATGACGGCGTCCAGGCAACCGGCAAGGATCCAACCCATATCAATACGAGCAACGTTTGCGAGGACTGTCACAACAACGTGACGTTCACGCCGGCCGACACGGTTGACCACACGCAAGTACTCGGGACCTGCTTCTCCTGCCATGACGGCAACACGGCGACCGGCAAGCACCCAACCCACCTTAGCAGTGGCGACAATTGTGACGACTGCCACACAACCGTCGCCTGGATTCCCGCCAATTTCGATCACGTGAACATTACGGACAACTGCATCAGTTGTCACAATGGCACCGACGCGACGGGCAAGCATCCGACACATATATCAACGACTGATATTTGCGAGGATTGTCACAACAACGTGGCCTGGACACCGGCCGATACGGTCGACCACACCGCGGTACTCGGGACCTGCGTCTCCTGCCACGACGGCAACACGGCGACCGGCAAGCACCCAACCCACCTAAGCAGTGGCGACAACTGTGACGACTGCCACACGACCGTTGCCTGGATTCCGGCCAACTTCGATCACGTGAACATCACAGACAACTGTTTCAGTTGCCACAACGGCACTGACG
>JAACFG010000173.1 GCA_009937605.1 Gammaproteobacteria bacterium
CGGGATGGCGGAACTGGTAGACGCGCCGGATTCAAAATCCGGTTTCCGAAAGGAAGTGGGGGTTCGATTCCCCCTCCCGGCACCAACCTTCAGGCAGTCCGTATTATCAGACCCCAGATGAAATTTTGTTCCAGTTGCGGCGGCGCTCTGAGCCTCCGCGTCCCAAAGGACGACAATCGCGAGCGCCATATCTGTGATGATTGCGGCATCGTTCACTACAGGAACCCGCTGGTCGTCACGGGCTGTGTCGTCGAATGCGACGGCAAGATCTTGTTGTGCAGACGCGCAATCGAGCCGCGCTACGGCTTCTGGACCGTACCGGCCGGATTCATGGAGCTTGGTGAAACTGCCGCGGGCGGTGCTGCAAGAGAGACCCTTGAAGAAGCGCTTGCCACGGTCGAGCTCGGCCACCTGTTCGCCCTTGTCGACGTCGTCGACGCGGGCCAGGTGCATCTCTTTTTCACGGGGAAACTGGTTGGCGATTTCGGCGCCGGCGAGGAATCGCTTGAATCCGCGCTGTTCAGTGAAGAAGAAATTCCGTGGGACGACATCGCGTTCCAGAGCGGCACGTTCGCATTAAAGAAGTACTTCGAGGATCGCGGCAGGAACAACGGCGTGCACATCCACGAGCTGAGACGCTCGCGGTCCTGATCCCGACTAGTTGGGACTGGAGCCCTCGATCCGCATGCTGAGTGCTTCGGGCGGCATGTAGCCACTTATCAGAGTCCCATCTTCCAGGACGATAGCCGGTGTTCCTGACAGGCCAATGTCCCGGCCGAGCGAGTAGTGTTCCGTCAAGGTGTTCGACTCGCATTTAATGGTCTGGAATTCGCGATCCAGCTTGGCAGCTGTCAGCGCCGAACCGCGATCGCTCGCGCACAACACATCTTCCGATGTCGTCCAGGCTCTTGAGGCCGGACCATTGCGCGGGTACAGCACGTAGCGCACCTCGATGCCCAGCTCCATGTAGCCGTCAATCTGGGCATGGAGCTTCCGGCAGTAAGTGCAATCGACGTCCGTAAACACGGTCACGGAGTGCTTCACCTCATCCGGAGAAAACAGGATGGCGTCGTCATCTTCCAGGGACGACACGAGTTCTCGTCTCGAGTTAGCGCGGGCCTGTTCGCTCAGATTCACCTGACTGTCGAGGTCAATCAGATCACCCTGCAGCAAGTAATGTCCATCATCAGAGATGTACGCGACGATCGAACCTCGTTGCACCGTGTACCAGCCTTCGATAGGACTTGGCCCGATATCCTCAGGCTCAATAAACGAAAACATGCCCGATATTCTTTCCCGGTCAGCCTCGAGGCTCGAGTCAGTTTCCGCGGCGATCGACGTCGCCGTAAACAGTAGAACGGTGGTAGCTGCAAGCAGCCGTAGATAAGTATTCAGGATTCGTTTCATCATTGGGTCCCTGGGCGAAGCGCGGCAAGTTTAACAAAGAGACCCGTTGACCGGGTATTTTGTTGCACGAATTTTACGCGCTGCGGGGAAACTACCCGCGTGGGTGGTGTTCGCCGTGGAGGTCTTTCAGGCGCTCGCGAGCCACGTGGGTGTAAATCTGGGTCGTCGACAGGTCACTGTGGCCCAACAGCATCTGCACTACGCGAAGATCGGCACCGCGGTTCAGCAGGTGTGTCGCGAAAGCATGGCGCAAGCTGTGCGGCGACATCTTCTTGCGAACGCCGGCTTTCTCGGCGTAGCGCTTGATAATGTGCCAGAAGGCCTGGCGAGTCATCCGGTCGCCACGGCGCGTCGGGAACAGGTAATCGGTCTGGCGCTCGAGCAGGATCTCCATGCGCGGACCATTGATGAATTCCTTGATCCAGCGCTGCGACTCTTCTCCCAGCGGGATCAGACGTTCGCGATCGCCCTTGCCGACGATACGCAGGACGCCCTGGTTGAAATTGATCTGCGACTGCTTGATGTTAATCAGCTCCGAAACGCGCAGGCCGGTCGCATACAGCAACTCGAGCATGGCGCGGTCACGATGGCCAAGCGGCTCATCGGTATTCGGCGCATTCAACAGCGCATCGACCTCTTCCTCGGACAAGGTCTTGGGCAGAGAACGGCCAATTCGCGGCATTTCGATATCCGCGGTCGGGTCCGAGTCACGCATTCCCTCGCGCATTATGTAACGGAAGAAACGGCGAAAACTCGACAATTGACGTGCTGTCGAGCGCGGCTTGGCACCCGATTCGACCCGCTTGGCAATAAAATCAAGCAGGTCGGCCTTGTCAGCCTCTTCAATGGACTTGTCGTTTTCGGAAAGTCCGCGACCCAACGTCATCAGATCAGCACGGTAGGCACCGAGCGTGTTCTTCGACAGCCCGCGCTCCATCCAGATTGCATCGAGAAAGCGGTCCACCAGCTCTTCCGAGCGTTGCACCGTTACTGCTTCCGGCTTGCTTTGTTTGTTGCTGCTGCCCATAAAGTTTATTTTCCAGTGTCGCGCAGTCCCTTGCGCCGAATTTGCCTGTCCAATCCAGCGCCGGCTGCTGGTACTATACCGACTGGTAAAATTCGCCAAGCGACGGATTTTTCAAGGGTTTAAGTATGCTGTCGCAACACCCGAGCCGGCGTGACCGCTGTCACACATTAAGGAAGGCGTTAACATAAAGTGAACTGGGTCACAAAATGTCTGAATGTCCTCTGGGGCCTGTTCGCCTGGCTATGCCTGATCCTGCTCGTCTTGTTCATGCTGGTCGTCGTTGTGATCGTGCCGAGCGCCGACCGTCGGCAAAAACTCGCGACGTGGTCATCCAGGATGACCTTCACCCTGCCCATGGTCGACGTGCAGATCAGGGGCATGGATAACCTTCCTACCGACGATTGCGTGGTCGTTGCCAATCACGCCAGCTACCTGGACGGTATTCTTCTCAAAGGATACCTGCCCTGGCGATTCAATTTTGTGATCAAGGGCGAAATGCGGAACTTTGGCCCTGCTCATTTCCTGCTGCGCCGCTCCGGGGCCAAGTTCGTCGAGCGCACGGACGTGAAAGGCAGCACCCGGGACGCCAGGCAGATAGTCAAAGCGGCACTGGAGGGCGAATCGCTGGGATTCTTCCCGGAAGGGACGTTTCAGGAAGAACCGGGCATCCTCCGTTTTCGGCCAGGCGCGTTCGTTGCGGCCACCAAGAGCGAAATGCCAGTCGTGCCAATTGCCATTGGCGGTTCCCGCTACATGCTGCCGGCCAAGCGGCTCCTGCCGCGCCGTGGCCCGCTGACTATCGACATCCTGCCAGCCATCGCACCCGGCGATCGGGACTTCGAGACAAGTCGAGGGCTGGCTGAAGCCGCCCGCCAGCGAATTCTCGCGGTTGTCGACGAACCCGACCTGCTCGCTCAGGAGGATGAGCCAGGCAGTTAAGAACCTAACTGATACGTAGTATTGCGCCATGCCGGGATTTGCAGGAAAGTAGTCGCCCCGCCCGACTATATCCAGGGCTTGGAGTAATCAAGAATGAGTTCGGACACAGTAGTTATTGTCGCCGCGAAACGGACGCCGATTGGCGCGTTCCTGGGCGCCCTGAGCGGCGCATCATCTCCGCAGCTGGGTGCTGCAGCAATCGAGGGAGCGATCGCCGCAAGTGGCATTGACGGCGTCGATGTCGACCGCGTTCTCATGGGGTGCGTGCTGCCCGCGGGCCTCGGCCAGGCGCCGGCTCGCCAGGCCGCGCTCGGCGCCGGACTTCCCGAGGGCGTTCCCTGCGTAACGGTCAACAAGATGTGCGGCTCGGGTCTCGAGACCGTCATCCTTGGACACGACATGATCAAGGCCGGCAGTGCCGGCATCGTAGTCGCAGGTGGCCTCGAGTCGATGAGCAACGCCCCGTACATGCTGCCAAAGGCTCGCAGTGGCATGCGCATGGGCGAACAGCAGGCGCTCGATCATATGTTTACCGATGGCCTGCAGGACCCCTATTCGGGCGAGATGATGGGCCATTTTGCGCAGGTCACGGCCGACAAGTACGGCTTCTCGCGCGAAGACATGGACGCGTTTGCTACGGAATCTGCAGTACGCGCCAAACGCGCAGTCTCGGATGGTTCGTTTGTCGACGAGATTACGCCCGTAACGATCAGTTCGCGCCGTGGCGATGTGACGATCGAGCAGGATGAAACGCCCGGATTGGTCAGCGTCGACAAGATACCGAAGCTCCGTCCAGCGTTCCGCAAGGACGGCACTGTGACGGCGGCCACCTCGTCGTCGATTTCTGACGGCGCTGCGGCTGTCGTTATGATGAGCGAGGCCGCGGCAAAAGAACGGGGCTTGCAGCCAATCGCGAAAATTGTCGCTCACTCCGTGTTTGCGCATGAACCTGCGTGGTTCACAACGGCTCCGGTCTACGCTCTCAAGAAACTGCATGAGACTCTCGGCTGGACGCCAGATGATGTCGATCTTTATGAAATCAATGAAGCCTTCGCCGTCGTCACCATGGCCGCGCTAAAAGATGTCGGCATTTCCCACGATAAGGTCAATGTTAATGGCGGCGCTTGCGCGCTCGGGCATCCCATCGGTGCCACAGGCTGCCGAATATCCGTGACGCTTCTGCACGCACTCAAAGCTCGCGGACTCAAGCGAGGTATCGCGACGCAGTGCATCGGTGGCGGTGAAGCCACGGCCGTCGCCTACGAAATTCTTTAGGAGAAAGACCCTTGAAATTGTCAGAAGCAAAAGCCGTCATCACGGGTGGCGCATCGGGCCTCGGTTTCGCAACGGCACAACGCATCGTCGATGCGGGCGGTCAGGTCGTTCTGCTGGATATCAATGATGAACTCGGTAACGAGAGCGCGACTCAGCTTGGCGAACGCGCAGCGTACGTCAGCACCGATGTCTCGAATGAAGCGTCGGTCCAGGCGGCGATGCAACAGGCGAAAGAGACCATGGGCGGAATCACGTTAGCCGTGAACTGCGCCGGCGTTGCAAACGCCGGCCGCGCACTCGGTCGGGAAGGACCATGGCCATCGGCGAACTTTAACCGGGTTATCCAGATCAACCTCGTCGGCACATTCAATGTGACCAAGGAGGCTGCAGCGGTCATGAATGAGAACGAACCAAGCGAGGACGGCGAGCGAGGCGTAATCGTGAGCACTGCATCAATCGCGGCATTTGAGGGACAGATCGGCCAGGCGGCCTACGCGGCGTCCAAGGGTGGCGTTCATGCCATGATGTTGCCGCTGGCACGCGAGTTCGCGGCGTTCGGGATCCGTGTGAATACCATCGCGCCGGGCATCATGTTGACGCCGATGATGGCCGGCATGACGCAGGAAGTTCAGGACTCACTGGCCGCGCAAGTCCCGTTCCCCCGGCGCCTCGGCAAACCCGAGGAGTATGCCGATACCGTGCAATTCATTTACGAAACGACCTACGTCAACAGCGAGACAATCCGCTGTGATGGCGCAATAAGGATGCAAGCCAAGTAGAACAGTGACCTTGATTGTTTACATGTTCGCGTAGTTGGGGCCGCCGGATCCTTCTGGCACCGTCCAGACGATATTCTGCTTCGGGTCCTTGATCTCGCAGGTTTTGCAGTGCACGCAATTTGCCGGGTTGACCTGGAAAACCGGTTTGCCACCCTCTTCAACGATTTCGTACACGCCTGCAGGGCAGTAGCGCTGCGCTGGCTCGTTAAACTCGGGCAGGTTGTAGGACACCGGGATCGCCTCATCCCTGAGTTTCAGGTGTGACGGCTGGTCTTCTTCATGATTGGTACTCGAAAGAAACACGGACGACAGCTTGTCGAATGTAATGACGCCGTCCGGTTTTGGATACTCGATCGGCTTCGCTTCTGACGCTCGGTCAAGCGACTCATGATCCGGTTCCCTGTTGTGCCAGGTGAAAGGCAGCTTGCCGAAAAAGAGGTTCTGGTCGATGAATGCGAAAACGCCGCCCAGAAACATGCCCAGCTTGTGGAGACCCGGACCAAAATTGCGGCCCCGGTGCATTTCGTCGTAGACCCACGACGC
>JAACFG010000040.1 GCA_009937605.1 Gammaproteobacteria bacterium
GTTGCCAAGATTGATATGCGCCGGCACGTATTTCGGGGCTATTTCAATTGCTGTCTCGTAGGCGGCGCGGGCATTGGCAGAATCGTTGACATTGAAGTAGGCGTTTCCAAGAAACACCCATGCACGGGGTGAGTCTGGATGCAATTCAGTCAGTTCTTGTAGCGCCGCAATCCAGCCCTCCGTATCTGCCGCCAACGCATCTTGAAACGCCTCGACCAGCAATTGCTCACCTCGTGTGGCCCCGGCCTTGTTCTCAGATGCTATTGCGAGATTCGAGACGAAACCTTCAGTCGAGGCCGAGGACAGCGCCGCCATCAGGTGTGCCATGGCAAACGTCGGATCGACCGCTGCAGCTTCCACAAAATTGTCATTTGCTGAAGTGAATCGGCTGTTCGCGAAGTCGGCCCAACCCGCTATGTATAGTTTGCGGGCCGCATCAGAAGACGTCGTTGCCGGCAATACCATGCCACCGGCGTCCGGCGTTGCCACGGTATCCGTGGTACTCGTGGCATCCACGGCAGTGTCATCCGCTTGCTGTCCACAGGATGATACGAGCGCAATACTCGCGATGTATGCGAGGACATATCTAGTTTTCATCGTTTTCCCCTCCAGATCAACGGCCTGCCAGCAAATGCTATCTGTAATCGTTGTTGTGCCGGCAGGTACTCAGAATTGGGGTAATACCTGGTCCAGATTCGCTGCTGGACTTCAAATCCGAGGTCCTAATGAACCCTCCTTTATACGCCGAAAGGAACGATCAGGACAGATTTTGCGGTATCGCCCCACCCCATGGTCTCTATGGGCGCGCGGGGTCCGAATAGCGTTTTCGCGCCGGAAGACGGCTCAATCGCTGCAATTCGCCGAAAAACTGCGCAAAAAAGCACCATTTTGTGGATTAAGTCATATTCCACAAGCGACACGTTAACCATACTCCTGTGGATGCTTTCAGGATTTTCGACAGATGCGCTCATATTGCTGCTCGGCACCGGCAGTGTCGCCGGCCTGATCGCGTGGCTGATTCGCAGCATGATGGCGACCCGTCAAACAAGCCAGCTTATCGACGAATGGGAGACGCGAGTCGATGAACTCTCTCGAAAACGCGACAACCTTATCGCCGAGGCACACAAGAATCGGGCGACGATTGAATCCCAACAAGCCGAAATCCTCCAGAGTGAGCAGGCGGTACAACGCAGTAATACGTCACTAGTCTCCGCCGTAGAAAAAATCAACGCGCTTTCAAAGGATCTGTTCACGTTAAAGGCAGAGCGCGAAGATTCGAAATTGAAGCTGGTCACGTTCCAGAATGCCCTCAACTCTGTCCAGCATCAGTCCCAGGAGCTACAACGCGAGTTCATCAAGTCGCGTAACTTCTACAAAGCCGAATTGAAAAAGGCGTTTGAAAAACGGCAGGCGCTCGAGGTGAGCATGGACAATGCCAATGCCGAGCAGGAATCACTCAGGAACCTGCTGACAGGCTCACGCTCCGAGCAGGAATCAATCAACCGAATGCTCGAATCGGCAAGAAGCCGATTGGCTGAGATCGACAAGCTCGAGCGGGACGTCGTGCGTCTCGAGGCTGATAACGCACAGCTCAATCATGATGCAGCCCTTGCAAAACAGGAAATCGAATCGCTGAAACGCGACGTCGCCGAACTGGACGAGCTGCAAGTACGAAACACGGAATTGTCCGAGGTCGTTAAATCCATGGAGGCCAGTCGCAGGCAATACGAGCAGGACGCCAAACGCTACCAGGGTGTCGCAAGTCAATCCGAAAAACAGTCTGAGACACTTCGTATTCGCCTCGATGAAGTTGAGCAGAATTTCCAGGAGCTTGAGAGGCAGCAGCAGAACGCGATCAAGCAGGCGCGGGAGGAAGCTGCCGCCGCCAACGACCCAAGTGGTCGCGCTGATGAACCCCCACAGGAAGTTGACGATCTAAAGGAAATCATCGGCATCGGAAAAGTGTTTGAAGGCGCGCTTAATGAACTCGGTGTTTATTCATTCAGGCAGCTCGCCAACTTCGGCATGGCGGACATAGCGCGTGTCAACGCCAAGCTCAAGGAGTTCAGAGGCCGTATGGAGCAGGACGACTGGATAGGCCAGGCGAAAGAACTCCTGTTCAAGAAGCACAGCGGTTCCGACTCGGATGAGAACAGGCAGAACGTCGGCCATTCTTAGGCGTTCTATTCAGGTCGAGGTACAGGATCGGCCAACTATGTCACCCAGGGTTTCACACAGGGCTCCTGCCTGATCACGCAATTGAATCAACCCCTCCTCCATGACCAGTTGATTTCGTAATAGCCCGATTATCTCGTAGATAAAATCATCGTCAGATCGCAAAGTATCCCAATTGAAGGTCGACAGAAGGATGTCGGTTGTCGTAGCTTCCGGGTTGTAGTTCCATGTGACATGTTCTTTATAGACGCTCTGGAATTGATAACCGCCGTCCGCGAAACTCCTTCGCAACTGGTCATGGATTGCCAAATCAGTGTGAAACTGGGCAATCTGGTCCCGGAGTGCCGCCGAACGAATTAGTTGCATCTGGCCCGAGGACTTCAGTTCGTCATACGCCACGGAGATCGGCATGACTGCGGGGAAAAACGCAAGAGTATTAATGCCGATTTTGAGCGGCAGCTCGTCCTCAGGGACAGGATCATCGCTATCGGAAAACCGCACCGCATTTCGCCGCGTCTGATTGATCCAAAGCGTCCGCTGCACATCCTCGCTTAGCTGCTGGTGCGCGTTATCCACTTCCAAAAACAGACGTTCCAGCGCGGCGCGTTCCTGCTTTCTGTCTTGACGCTCCTGTGCCCATTCATTCGCCTGAAGGCCAGCGAAGATACCTACGACAACTACGACAAACTCGATTACGACGGCAAACCAGTCTTGTTTTCGTATGGACTTTGATAAGCGCTGCAAGATCATCACACTCTATCCCGTTTGAATAGCATTTCCGCCTAGTTGCATTGCGAACATTGCGATGAATGCCACCACGACAAGCCAGCTAAAAACCACCGCGACGGCGTGGGCTCTATGACTTGTTGTCACCCGAAGCAACACAGCCGCAGCCAGGAACAATAGTAACAGCGGCGCAGTCGGTGCCAGAGCACCTCGCATCACCGGTCCGGCGAATAGCGCCCAGATCCAGAGCAGGACCAATACGGTCGAATAGAGTGGTCGAACTTCGGAAAAATGCCCCTGGACGTCAAGTCGATTGCCTTCGATATTCGGAATCAGGGCGCTGGTGCCGAGAAATAGAATGATCGGGCCTGCGAGCAGGTACAGGTACGTAAGAAAATTCACGTTTGTCGCATCGCGAAAAGCCCACATGCTCCACCACATCAGGATATGCAACAGAAACTGGAACACGGTCAGCAAACTGAAAACCCAGTAGTGTTGCAGATCCAGGTTCCGCTTCTGAACAAGGTACTCGGAAAGCACGGTGAGCCACCGGACAATACCGAGACCATTGATGACGGCAGCAAGACTGATAATGAAGGCGAATGCCCTGATATCGAGCGAAGTAGATTCCATTTGTATCTCTTTAGAGCCAGCCAGGCACTGGAAGTGGTATTTAGTTGATCCCGGCGGAGTCTACCAGTCTTCGATGGGCGTCACGCCTTGCATGCTTTCTCCCTTGCTAATGGCACCAGCAGACTAATGGCACCAGCAGAATAGCAAAGGGCGAAACCGAAGTTTCGCCCTTAGACGTAAGCGTACACCTGCGCTGCTGTTAGCGTGGAGTCGGCTCCTGATCGGTCTCCGGCGTCGGCATAACGACGGTCTCTCCGATCGATATGAAATCGCGCGACAAAGGTCTCTTGTTGGTCTTTCTTGGGCCTTCAAGAGCCAGCAGTACGAACAACACAACACCGTACAGGAAGCAAAGAATGCCTAGCCCGAGGTAGACGAAAACGATCGAATAATCGAAACCAAGCCACAGGCCAGTTGCTATGATCAACAGTCCGACCAGAACCCATACTTGGGGCAGTCGTTCAAAAATGTCAGAAACTAGCTTCATTTTGGGCCTCGTCAGTGGTGCTCTATGTAGACGACGTTGAGCATAAGATCGGACTTGGTCCACATTTGTGCCGCGATCCACAAAAACGCGTATCGTGTCCGAGTTCAAGGACCAGACTGAGAACCATGTCACGAAAAACCGGCTCAGTACTCTCTGACGGGCAGTCGAAATACGCCAACCTCACTAGTACACTCGCGCAATGCAGACGACCTCAATCAAGCTCCCTGCCCTTTTCCTGGCCTGCTTCTTCCTGTTGCTAAGCTCCGTGACCAGTGCCCAGGACATAGAACCCAGGCGTTGGACGGCCTTACCTGTCGGGTTGAACGTCCTTGGCTTTGGATACATCTACACGACGGGTGATATCGCGTTTGACCCCCTGCTTGAGATCGAAGACGCCACCCTCGACATGCAAACTGTCATCGCCACCTACGCCCGTAGTTTCGGGTTCTTTGGGCGATCGGCGCGTTTTGATTTGATTGTGCCGTGGCAGCATGGCCACTGGGAAGGGCTCCTCCAGGGTGCCCCGGCGGAAGCCAAACGGGTCGGACTGGATGATCCGTACTTCAGGCTGTCCGTGAATCTCTATGGCGCACCGGCACTCGATGCCAAAGAATTCAGGCAACGGGCAGCCGAGCAGCCTGTGAATACCATCGTCGGCGCCGCTGTTGCGGTCGGAGTTCCCCTGGGTGATTACCTCGAGGACAAACTGCTTAACCTGGGACAGAACCGTTTCGTCATACGCCCACAGATCGGGGTTTTGCACACGCGCGGGAAATGGTCGTTTGAGCTTACGGGTTCGACCTATTTCTTCACCGATAACGACGAATTCTGGAATGGCAATACCCTTGAACAGGATCCGATCGGCGCGCTGCAGGCGCACATTGTCCACGTTTTCAAGCCCGGCCTGTGGCTGTCCCTGAGTGCCGCGTACGGTTGGCGAGGTGAAACCAGTGTTAATGGCGTACCCAGTAACAACGACAAAGCCGACGTTCTCGCCGCCCTTTCGGTGGGTATTCCATTGACTCCCAAACAAGGCATCAAACTGGTGTATTTGCGCAGCGAGACACAACGATTTACCGGTGCGGATCTCGACTCGTTTGGCGCAGTTTGGTCAACGTTCTTCTAGTCATCGCCAATGCCTGAACTCAGGAAGCACTCCGGCCTATTCCTGAATACACTGTTGTTCATGGCCGTGTTCGTTGCGGTCAGCGCCTTCCAGACGCGCAACATGCTTTCCACTTCCACCACGGTAGCGCCTGCCCTCACCGGCTCGCTGCTACGCGGCGGTAGCTACGATATTGCCACCACCGGCGGACGACCGCTGCTCATTTACTTCTTCGCACCATGGTGCAAGTTCTGCGCAGCCAGCTCCGACAACCTGACAAGACTCCGTCGCCTGCGTGACGATGAGTCGCTGGACATTCTGACCGTGGTACTCGACTGGCAGAGCCGCGACGAGGTCCAGGACTACGTCGATCGCCACGAACTTGATGTGCCAGTCTTACTCGGCAACAGCCAGATTGCGCAAGACTGGCGCGTCTACGCGTTCCCGACGTACTACGTGGTCGGCAGCGATCGGCAGATCCGCCGCCGCGACCTCGGTTACAGCACGCAATTCGGTCTGTGGTGGCGAACCTGGCTTGTCGATTAGTACGCCGATCAAGCCCGGACTCTGCTTAGCGAAAGATCATCGACCCACTGTCGTACCTGATCTCGAGCACAAGTTGCCCACGATCTGTGAACAAGTACGAGCTGACGCTGTCCAGCATCTTGGCGAATTCTTGTTCCTGCGAACCCTCACAGAACATGCGAGTAGATGTCATCTGCTCAAACTGAATCCGATGCTCATCGACAAGGTACCTGCCGTTCATGGTGTTGCAGTCGGTTGTGACGTGCAGATTCCCTTCGTCGTCAAATGTCAGGCCGAACACATCCGGTTCGAGCGGTGTGTGGACCGTGTCATCGTTATAGACCGTCTTCACCCAATTCCAGGTTTTCATTTGCAGCGTCATGCGTGCCGGGTCAGCCTCTCCTTCAAAATTCCGAGCGACCTGGGCCAATTGCCCGGTTTCCACGTCGTAAATAGCCAATTGCTCCGCTGGGACGGATGGCGATTCCGCAAAAGCGTCGCCCGGAGCGCGCTCCAGGAATTTCACGATGATTCGATCGTCCACCACGGCAATACCCCGAGGTTCTATTCGGTCTCCCAGGAATACGCCCGGTGTGCCGCGATAACCGTCATCGTCACTAATAGCGGCAACGACATAGTAGAAAGTCCCACTGCCGCCGCTGTCGTGGATGAGAACTAGCGCAGCATCTTCCCGGCCATCGCCGTTCAGGTCGGCGATCTCCGGTATACCCCAAACCCCGGTGGTGATTGTCGTGCTGGAACCCGGTGCTGCGGGTGCCTGGGCCTGTCCATCGACGAGCGTTACGACCTGGTCGCCGATCATATAGCTCGTATCAAGTGGGCTACTATTGCCCTGGCTCTCTGCGTCGCCGGATTTCGCACATCCGTGCAGTGTTGCCAGAACGAGCATCAACCCGCAGCTAAACTTGCAGCCGCGGTTGGTACTTCGTCTCAGTGTGGCGGTGCCTTCCTCGCTCATAGCCGCTCCTGTGGAAACCCCCAATTGCCAAGCATAGCGGTTTATTGCACTTTGGTCCCAGGGCGCCAGCGGGCACGTGACCAGCACGTGGAACCGCTAGCGCTACTCGGAGGCCACTATGGACACGGTCAAGCTTACCTACGATTCCGATCATCACGTAACTGCTACCAAAGAACCCCAACACAAAATCATTGCCGTTGACTGCCCGTACACAGGTGATGGGGCGGAGTTTTCGCCCGCAAACCTGCTCAGCATCAGTCTGGGTAGCTGTATGCTGCTTGCTATTGGTGCGGTCGCGCAACGCGCTCACATCAATCTGAGCGGGACAACCGTGAAAGTCCGTTTCAAAGAAGAGGCAAAACCGTTCCCGCACGTTGCTTCAATTCACTATCTCGTCGACGTGCCTCATCATCTATCGGAGGTCGACAGGCGACGAATCGAAAACGCAGCCGAACTGTGTCCGATCAAATCAAACATTGGTGACAGCACGGAAATCAATGTGGAGTATAAATACGCGGACGCCGAAGCAGCCTGAGGCGGCGGTTTGGAGCGTTAGTAGCCTTTGACCTCGAGGGATTGCGTTGCACCTCCAGCTGCAAACTCGACAAGCTGCTGTGCCGATTCCGCGTGTGCATCGTAGAGTTCGCGCAGGAGTTTCGTGGCCCAGAACGAATCCCGCTCAGGGGATTCCTCGGACAAGACAAACTGCGCCAGCATAAATCCCGCCCTTGCTTGAGCGTCATCTTCGGCGGCTTCAGCGGCCTGCCAGATAAATGTCGAGAAATGCAGCGCCGCGTAGGGAAAATCGGGTGCGCCCTTGCGGCATAGCAG
Organism: Gammaproteobacteria bacterium; assembly: GCA_009937605.1. Lineage (GTDB taxonomy): Bacteria > Pseudomonadota > Gammaproteobacteria > Steroidobacterales > Woeseiaceae > UBA1847. The sequence continues at coordinate 7,462 of JAACFG010000040.1, forward strand.
GTCCCGCGTGGATTCAGCCGGTGGACCGCCCTCCGCCATCGAGCCGAGGTAATCTGCCTCTTGCTGCGTAATTACCCGGTACCTTCTGGCCTTTCGAATCAGGCGATTAATCAGTAACGTAAAATCGAGCACCGCAATAGTCAAAGTCGCATTATGTCCGATCGCATCAGGTCGGACTTCTCCTTGCGTTTCCAATTCCAAATGTCTATACATACTCCCGCGTGAGCAACGCCTGGCGCAACGATATTTTCACTACCGAGAAGTTCTCGGAACCGAGAGTAATTCATGACTAACAAGATGGACGATATGATGGCTCAGGCCGTTATTGAGTTCGCACGAAATGGGCTCAAGATACTGTCCGAGAAGTACGGAGGCGACTGCACGCTCAACGAGGCGCGTGTCATGGTCCAGATAATCCATTGCCATCTTGACGGGCGAACTTGCTCAGTGACAGGCCTGCACAAAGCCACTGGTATTCCCATACCGACAGTCAGTCGGGCCGTCGCAAATCTACAGCGCGAAGGGTGGTTGTCGGAACGCCAGGACCCGTCGGATGGTCGCAAACGCATTATCTCCTTTGGACCGCGCTCCGAAGAGTCAACACCCGACGACATAGGCCGGTCGGTTCAGTGGATAAAAGACTTCCGCAAAAACGGCCTGCCCGGCTGACTACTATTGCCGAATCTATCTCGCCTGGGCGGTGTCATTTTCTGCCCAGCAGATTAATCGTATAACCCACTGCGAAGAGGCTGAACGCCACGAGACTGATCGGCGGCATACCACCATGCCAGCCAGCGGGGTTCAACCATCCCTCATAACCCATAAAGAACAGGTGCGCGGCGCCCAACAACAACGCGAACAACATGAACTTGCGTGACGTAATGAACTTGATGAACGCTTTGTCTTCGCGGAGAAACGTCTGGAAGCTCATGTTGTAACCCCAGAGCACAACGAAGGCCAGCACACCGAACAGCATACTCAATCCGGCCAGAAGCGTAAGAGAACCGTCAGTCATGAAGAACTTGCCGTACGCGGCCGGACCGAACAACAGGAAGCTCATTAGCGCGTGCAGCATCACCAATAGAAAGCCAGTCATTCCTAACGCCTTGCGCGCATTTAGCCAGGCTTGCGACACGGGAACGCCAAGATAATTTAATGGGCCCAGCCCGAAGTTCATCGTCAACAGAACGAATGCAGCAAGACTCAATGTCTTGTTGAGAATCAACATGGGAAAGTCTTTCCACGGCACCGGTCCGGCGATGTGGTATCGAGAGACCGCGTAGATCGTCGAAAACGCAAGAACGACCATGATAATCGTACCTGCAGAGTTTCTATTGTCGGCAACCTGCTCGCTCATGATGGCTCCTCTTGGTCAATCAGTCTCAATAACACCATATCGCGGAAAAACTTTCACTTGGCTGCGATGCTATAGTCGCGATCGCGGATCACACCGGGAATCACTCTTGACGAATCATACGGAACAACGTTTTTCATCCAGATTGGGATTACTCTTGTGCGTACTCGGCATCGCCGTCGGTACCGGTAACATCTGGCGATTTCCGCGTATTGCAGCGCAGAACGCCGGCGATGACGGTGCCGGTGCCTTTCTCGTCGCCTGGCTCGTGTTCCTGTTCGTCTGGAGTGTGCCGCTGATCATCGCAGAGTACGCGCTCGGCCGGAAAGGCCGCATGGGCGTCGTCGGAACATTTGCCAGGATAGCCGGGGAAAAGTTCGCCTGGATGGGCGCGTTCGTCGGCTTCGTGGCGACTGCCATCATGTTCTATTACTCCGTCGTGGCCGGCTGGTGCGTTTACTACCTGATCAAGATGACGACCGCACCGCTCCCACTAAGCGCCGAGGCTGCGCAGAGCATTTGGGACGGCTTCCAGGGCGGTGGATTCCCCGTCTTGTTTCATGGATTCGCCATGCTTCTTGGTGCCGTCGTGGTATGGAACGGAATTCGTTCAATCGAGCGTGCCAACCTCGTACTCATTCCGGCTCTGCTGCTGATCGTCGTCATCTCGCTACTGCGTACGCTGACATTGGATGGCGCGTCCGAAGGAATAGCATTCCTGTTCACGCCCGACTGGTCGACACTCGCAAGGCCGCAAATCTGGCTCGAGGCGCTAACACAGAATGCCTGGGATACGGGCGCTGGCTGGGGTCTGATTCTGACCTACGGCGCTTACATGCAGCGCAGGCATGGAATCGTGAAGAACGCCGTCATAACCGGTGTCGGCAATAACACAGTTTCACTTCTGTCAGCGGTCATAATTTTCGGCACCGTGTTCGCCATTCTCGGTGCCCAGATGAGCAAGGCCGAAGTCCTCGAGGTCATGCAGACGAGCGGACCTGCCGCCACCGGACTGACATTTATCTGGATGCCTCAGCTGTTCGCGAAGATGCCCGGCGGCAACCTGTTTGCCATTCTGTTCTTCCTGGGTCTTTCGTTCGCCGCCTTTAGTTCTCTCATCGCCATGATCGAGCTGAGCACGCGAGTGCTTGTCGACTTCGGCATCTCGCGACGCCAGGCAATCCTCGGTGTTTGCATCACCGGTTTTACCCTGGGCATTCCATCGGCAATCAACCTGGAGTTCTTCGCGAACCAGGACTTCGTCTGGGGGGTCGCATTGATGATCTCCGGCGCATTCATCGCCTTTGCCGTAATTCGGCACGGCGCTGCACGTTTTCGGTCCGAGACTATCGACCAGCAACCCGACGACTGGAATGCGGGGCCTCTCTGGGAGACCGCGATTCGCTTCGCGGTTCCCACGCTTGCGACGGTGTTACTTGGCTGGTGGCTCTACCAGTCGGCCTTTGTCTATTCGCCGGATCGCTGGTTCGACCCGTTCGATCCCTTCAGTGTTATGACCTGCCTCGCACAATGGGGAGTCGTACTGGCCGTGTTCATCCTGCTTAATCGCTGGATGGCTCAGCGAGTTCGATAATATCGACTCGATCTAGCGCCACGTACGGCACAGCCACGGTGTTGCGTTTTGTGTCGACTCCCATATCGGCCGGCTTGCCCGGCAAGTCGATGCGCCCGGTGTCCACACCATCAACAACAAGGTGCAGACTGGTATCCGCCTGGCTTGCAACGATGGCCGTATCCCCGACGATTTCGATTCCGTCGTAGTTGCCACCGCCAACGAGCTTGGCCACGGATGAGAAGCTTTCCTCGTCAATGTCCCACGCAATGATCTCGTCCCCATTACTCCAGGGCACGAGGAGAAGTTTTCCGGTATCCGGATCGGCTGTAATTCCGTTCGGGTTCATCGGTACGTCCGTCACGAAGGAAACTTCCCGGTCGACGATCTTGTACAGCCTGGCTTCCCCGGTATCCGTCACGTACAGCGCACCGTCTTTGCCAAGCACGATGTCATTGAGAAACCCCAGTTCGTAATCTGAGAAATCAATGAAGTCGAGTTGCTCGCCTGAGCTTCGATCAAACACGTGCACACCCCCTGCATCCACGACCCATAGATTGGACTGATGGATGTACATGCCCCGCCCACCATGAAACGGCCAATCCTCGGTGCCAACCATGAATCTGGATACGAGCATTTCACCGTTGGGCGACATCCTGCTGACAAAGGCGTTGGCATCGCCCGAGTTAGCCTCGTTGAAGTTCGACACAAAGAACAGGTCCAACTCCGGATCGTAGCGAACGGCCTCCGGGCCGTTCAGCCCATCGGCCGCCACATCAGAAGCGACACCAAGCACCAGCAGTGCAGCCCAAACCCTAATCATCGTCTTCATCTGTTGTTCCTATATTCATCATTGAGCCGACGCACAGGAGACTGTGGCCAGAAATAAACACTATAACGAGGCGCAGTTAACAGAATGGTCTGTCCGCACAATGCAAAATGTCGTCATGCTGGTATCCGATCGAGTCTACAAACGAATTCCACAGTTCTGGTTCCTGATCGGAGCTCTGTTCCTGCTTCTCGGTATGTCCGCGGGCCCGGACGTCAGCCTATTCCCGGCCTACCTTCTATTTGGCTTTTTGTGCATCGCCCGGAGCATCTGGATCTACCAGGCCCGATGGCGGTATCACAACAAGAACCAGGTGTCGGTCATGCGCTCAACCATGATCATCGACCACGCGAAGCTCCACGAGTCCGACGAGACCTGAGAAGGCGCCGTTACAGCGTCAGTTCCGACACGTCGCGATAGTCCCCAAGCTTGCCCTTCAGGAATGTATTGAAGGCAATTGAGTGGCGCGGGAGCATACTCTGGTTTGGCTCAACGAAATGCTGCAGACCTGACGGGAACAACAGTACCTCGTTCGAGCGCGGCGTGATGACATTCATTGGAGCGTTGTAGATGTTCTTCTTGTCGTCGTCCGGAATCAGTTCGATTTGCTGATACGACTTGTGACGGTCGAAGACCATTTTTGCAGCCGGCTCCGGCAAATCGGTGAAATACAGAGAACCGGAAATCATCGAGTTGGAATGCGAGTGCCCGTGCATGCCAACCTCGGGCTCGTTGGTCAGAGACCAGGATTGCGTAACGTACAATTTCTGCGGAATTCCCATGACCTCACGCGTGTACAGATCAAGCACTTCCTGAATAGCCTCTTTGATGCTCAGCATTTCGGGCTCTTCGAAAAGATACAAGTTCTCGGAAATCAGGTTGACCTGGTTCGTCACCATCTTCTGATTCTTGATGAACTCAACCTGCTCCGCGCTAATCGCGTGGCCGACATCCGCCCTGAAAATGGGCTCGGCAAACAGTGCCTGTACTTCGTAATTCTCTATAGCCAAAGCAGTCTCTCCCGTTCTGCAGTCAAATTTCCCCAAGAACACGCATAGTATCTTTCATTTGCGCAGGGTCAAAGTGCTGCAGCCGGGAGATTCTGGCCTGCAGGTCTCAGGATGCTCGGCCAACTGTTACGGCGTAGCGAGTTTCTCCGCAATCCACGTGTCCACGACACCGTCAAGCAACGGCAGTGGGATACCACCGGCGGTCAGAACCACACGATGGAATTCCTTCAGATCGAATTCAGCGCCGAGCTGATCCATCGCTCTTTGGCGTGCATCGAGAATGTGTAACATACCGATCGTGTAGGCTGTCGCCTGCGCCGGGACCACACTATAACGTCCGGCAGCACCTTCGGATTCACCTCGGCTCGCACCGACATTGTCCATATTGAACTGCACAGCCTCCTCGAACGACCAGCCCATGCTGTGAATACCGGTATCTATTACCAGTCGTGCCGCCCGTAATGCCTCAAACTGCAGTCGACCGAGGTCTCCGTACGGATCATTCTCATACCAACCCAGTTCGAAGGCCAGCCGTTCTGCATACAGCGCCCATCCTTCGACGAAAGCCGTAAAGCGCTCCACATTCAGGAAAACGGGCCCCGGCTGTTCCATCGCGATCGCAATCTGAGTGTGGTGTCCTGGAACCGCTTCGTGATAAGTCAACGACGGCAATTGGAACCATGGCCAGGGATTCTCTGTGCCTGCATAAAATGCACCCGGCCGAGTACCGTCAAAGCTCGGCCCAATGTAGAAGCCGCCGAAAGGGTCTTCCTCAACGACAACGTCAGCCGACGGGAAGATGTCGAATGCCTGGTCGAGTTCGAGCTCAGCAGCATCGATAATCGCCTCATGAGTTGCCTTGACATCGACAGCCGCAATCACGCCCCCGTCGGTTGCAACACGTGCAAACAACTCCTGCAGCGTCTCGTCTTGCGGGTAGCCCAGCTGGTCGAAGATCTGCCGCATCTCAGCGTGAATGCGTTGCAGATGATCAAGCCCGAGCTGGTGCACTTGTGCGGCCGTCAGGTTGGTCGTTGTGTGATGCCGCAGCGTGTAGTTGTAAAACTCACTGCCCTGAGGATACTGCCCGACGCCGATTGCAGCCGGAGCCCTGGCCCGCAAATTCTGCAAAGCTGTACGCAACTCCTGGTAGGCTGGAATCACGTTCGCCCGCACTGCGATCCGGCATTGTGAACGCAACTGCTCCCGTTCGTCCTCGGTGAGTCCGGGAATATCTTCAACATCCCGCGCGAATCGCTCGTAGTACGATACGCCCTCGACAGTGATCGGTGCATCGGCTATCGCGTTCAGACGCGCGATCGCCGCGTCCATGGTGATGGCCGGCTCGACAATACCGGCACCGTCTGCCAGATTCAGATGATTGATGAGCTGCCGAAACTTCCTGAGGGTGCCGCTCAGTCGCTCGTTATAATCCTCCGCATCCTCGACAGTTGCGAGCGGGAGAATGTCAACGAACAAGCGTTCTGTATTGTTCTGCACACCCGCAAAATTATAGGTCGCAGCGAAATCGTGATAGATGAATTCGAGGTGATCTAGTCTGTCCTGCAGATACCAATCGTAAAAGTCGTAGGTCAGCTTATCGTCGTCCGACAGCGCGCTCCGGTCGAAGCTACGCAGACGGTTAAGCACGACCTGAACCATCTCAAGCGTCTCGCGCGTGAAGACGTCACTCAAATCGTTAAGGATGGGGATATCCACCGGATAGACCCCCTCAAGCCCATTCCATGCGATGGTTTCGGGTTCGCGATAAATGAGCACTTCGTACGATTGCGCGTAGAAGTCAGTGAGGTTCAGCCCGGCCAACTGAGTTTCCAGTTGCTCGACAAGCGTCGGTCCGGGGTCGGGTGGCGGCACTTTCCCTCCGATATCCCCACCGGCGCCTCCGCAAGCAGAAACAAACATCAGGACCAAAACCGCAACAAGCGACTGTCTCATTCTTCTTCTCCCCAAGAAATCATTCTAGATGCAGACCACGTCAGGGCGCGGATGTTCCACTTTTTAGAACTAAATTTCTAGTCGCCGATGACACCGGTCTTTCGCAGTGCGGCCTCCAACTGCGTCCAGCGCTGCTCGAGCGTCCCGGTGTAGCCGATGGAGACACGCACCAATCCGGCCGAAATACCTGCCACCACCTGGTCCTCTTCGCTCATCTCGCTGGAGGTGCTGGAGCCAGAGCACGACATAAGCGTATCGAAATACCCGAGACTCACTGCCAGGTAACCGAATCGCTGTTCATTTTGCAGGCACGACATCAGGGCATTCGCGGTCTCTATGTCGCCAAGATCCAGCGTAAAAATACCGCCATACCCGTACTCCGAACAGTGAAGCTCGTCGAACAAGGCAAAATCCGGGTGCGATTCGAGCCCCGGATAACAGACATTGAGCCCGAGCGCCTCCAGACGCGTGGCAATTGCCAGCGCCCGCTCGCTGTGCGCTGCCATTCGCAACGGCAGATGCGGAATTCGCAGGCTGACCGATGCAGCCACGTTCGGATCCATCGTTGGACCCAGCAGCATCAGCGGCCCCATATGAAGATCCATTAGCGCGCCGATGAACTCCTCGCTGCCACAGATAGCGCCTGCGATAACGTCCGACGCCCCACTAATGAACTTCGTGATGCTGTGCACCACGATATCGGCGCCAAGCACCGCGGGGCTGAGAATGAGCGGGCTGAATGTATTGTCCACAACAAGCGGAATATTGTGCTTGCGCGTCACCTCGGAAAGTCGGGGGATATCGGCCAGACGTAAGGTCGGATTCGCAATGCTCTCGGTGAAGACGAAACGAGTCTTGTCTGTAATGGCGTCACGTACTGCATCGATATCGGTGATATCGACGAAACGGGTTCTTATGCCGCATTTTGCCGGCAGGAAATCCCTGAGCAATGCGAACGATCCGCCATAGACTGCATTTGAGGCGACGATCTCGTCCCCTGCATTGCACAGACACAGCATGACCGCCGAGATCGCCCCCATGCCACTCGCCGTACAGTAGGCCGCGTCAGTGCCCGCCAGCGCCGCCATCTGACGTCCAAGGTTAAAGACCGTCGGGTTGAAATGACGGCCGTACAAATAGCAGCCTTTGTCCGGTCCGGCGCGACCCTGAAACAGGTCCGGCATGGTCTCCGGGTCAATCACTGTAAACGTCGAGCTCGCCTCGACGGACATGTTCACGCCGCCGTGCTCACCGAATTCGTGTCGCAGATCAGCCAGATCCTCGATCGGGTTTCGTCCGCCCATATTCTTCTCCCTTGCCTTCCGGGAAGTCAGGCGTCCTTTTTCAAGACCAGAGAATTACCCAGAAGGACCAGCGTTGCACCAATGATGATCGCAAGGTCCGGTCGCAGCCCTTCAAACGCAATGGAAAGAAGCAGTGCAATAACAGGAAACATCACGGTTGCGTACCCTGCTTTGTGCGCACCAATCCTTCCCAGCAACGTGAGATAGGCACCGAATGCGACCACCGATCCGAATACTGCCAAATACGTTAGTGATGCGATGTACGTAAAAGTCCCGTCGAAATTGAACTCGTGGCCACTGACCAGAGCGACGATCCCGGTGAGGACGCCGCCGTAGAACATACTCCAGGTGTTGGTCTCAATTACAGGTAACGCACGCTTCTGGGCAGCCTGCGAAACCATGTTTCCGAAGGACGCGGTCAGGGCGCCGAGCAGCGCCAGCAACGACCCGAAGAAGACGCCATCGGACAGTGAAATCTCAGTGATCTGGGGCGCGAACAGCACGACGATTCCGATAATTCCCAGGGCGGCGCCAAGGAGCACCCGCCCTGTCGCTCGCGTACCGAAGATGATTCTCGACAGCACGATATTGATCCAGAGCATCGTCGAAAACGCGATGGCCGCAAGTGCGGATGTAATGTAGATCTGTGCCCGGTACGCAAGGATGTAGTTCACGGAGAACAGCAGCAGTCCGAGGAGCACGAAAAACAGATGATCTTTTACATTAAATGCCAACGATAACCGACGGATTTTACACCAAATAAAGAGAACTGCAGATGCCATCGCATAGCGGTATACGATTGACACTTCGGGTTCTACAACGCCGAGTTGAAACTCGATGGCGAGCCAGGTTGAGCCCCAGATCAGGACCGTGACGATGTACAGAAAGGCGTTACTCATTTCGGCGATAATAACCGGATGACCCAGCTGCTGCTCTTTTTACCGATCATCCTGCCAGCGCTGTTCTGGGCGGTCTATCACTACCACAAGGACCGTCATCTGCCGGAGCCGATCGGCAACCTGCTTCTGTGCTTCGGCCTCGGGATGCTTGCGGCTGGCCTGTCGAAAGTGATGTACATAGCCCTCGGACCGATCGGCCTGCGATTTGACGCCCTCGCGCTCGCCGACTCGAATCCCCTTGGTCTGTTCGCATTCGCCCTGCTCGCGATCGGCCCAATCGAGGAACTGGCCAAGATGCTGCCATTCCTGCTCATTGTCATGCGTCTGAAGGCGTTTGACGAGCCGCTGGATGGGATTGTCTATGCCTCGTTCATCGCGCTGGGGTACGCCGCAGTAGAGAATTACCATTACCTGGATTTCCTGACCGGTTTCGAAGCATTTGGACGGGGCTTTGCCGCGCCGGTTATTCACATCCTGTTTGCGTCGATTTGGGCTTACTGGATAACTCGAGCCCGCCTGGCGAACCGGTCAATCATTCGGCCTGCGTTCTTCGGCCTCCTGCTGTCAGCGACGCTGCATGGACTCTACGACTTCATAGTATTGCGCTACCCGGTTTCGGCATTGCCAATTGCGGCGGCAATGATCGCAGCTATATGGATATGGAGGCTACGACTCATGCGGCGATTGCATGAAGAAGCCGTAGCGGGTTCAGAATGATCGACTAGCCGCGGTTATACGGATTATTGCTGTCGTCTACCGCGAGTACCGGTTCTTCGAGCGCCAGCTCCAACTCGTCGCCCGCCTCCTCCAGAAGCTCGGTGCAGCGTTTCTGAATGTCCGCCAGCCTCAGAGACACATTCGACTCTGACAGCGGTATGTTATTGAAATCCTTTTGCATCTTTCCGTCCGTCTTACATTCTGTCTGTGTTTAGCGACAGGTCATGTGTCGCAGTATAGAGACAGAGGTTGGCTCAAAGTGTGAACCGCGTCACACTAAAAATTCGACAAAAACGCGATTTCACGCACTTATGTAAAAAAACCCGGGCCGCAATCCTGTGCCCGGATCACCGCGGCGTTTCTTGCAGCACAGCCATCAAAATCGCAATACCCTCGATGAAGTTTCCAACCCGGAGATTTTCGTTGGGGCTGTGCTGGTTGTTGTCGATATTGACCGTTGGCACGGTCGCCGCGGGAACCCCGAGCGCCTCGATAATTGGAGCGATTGGAATCGAGCCGCCCATCGTTCGGATCAAAATAGGCTCCTCGCCATACAGGTGCCGCATCCCTGCCCTGGCCATAAGTGCCGGTGCTGAGTCGGGATCAGAACGAAATGCCCCGTAAGATACGGAATGGGTCATTGACACTAATCTTTCGTGCGACAGGCGCTCTTCATCGCTCGGCGAATGGTCAATAACCGTGTAGCCCAAGCCTTCGACATGCGACCGTACCAGCTCAATCAGTCGGTCCGGGTCGGATTCCATCACGAGCCGAATATCTATCTCGGCGACGGCCTTGGGCGGGATAATCGTCCGCGACGCGCTGCCCGTCCAGCCAGCGGATAGTCCGCGAATGTTAAGCGATGGATACTGAATTGCCTCCTGCAGCGTACCTGCGACCTTGTCGGAGCGAATCAGGCCAACCGACGCCAGGATTTCATCCTCGTCATCGGGAACGGCAGCAAGGACGGCACGGGTAGCCTCGTCGAGTTCTACACCGTTGTAGAAACCTTCAATTGCGACCACACCATCCGGGTCCTTCATCGATGCCAGAATCTGCGCGAGTGCCAGGGCCGGGTTCGGCATGAAGTTACCGTAGTGGCCGCTGTGTTGTGCGAGCTTTGGTCCATAAGTCGTCAAAGTGACCGTTGCAATCCCCCGAGCACCCAGGGTGACCGTAGGCTCGTTGGATGCGTGTGGCGGCCCATCAAAGATCAGTAGCATGTCGGCCGCCAGCAAGTCACTGTGTGAACGCACGGCGTCAGCCAGGTTGGGTGAACCGAGCTCTTCCTCGGTATCGACGAGCACTTTGAGGTTGTAGCCGAGATCCGGGCTGAGTTCGCCAAGCAATTCCACCGCAGTGAGAAACTGGGTCATCGGCCCCTTTGAATCCGACGCGGAGCGCGCAAATACGCGCCAGTCGGGATCCAGTCGAACCTGCGCGAGATCCCAGTCGATCGTTTGCCAGCTACCGTCCTCCGGGTCTCTCGCCTTCAATGCTGCAATGTACGGCGACTCCTGGTCCCAGGCCGATGGATCAACCGGTTGCCCGTCAGCCTGTAAATAGATCAGGACAGTCTTGGTCGCGCCTTCCGACAGTCTCTCGGCATATACCGAGGGACTACCGGCCGTCGGCAACAGGCTTGCGTCGAAGCCGCGTTCATCGAATGCACGCAGAATCCACTCATTCAGGACCGCAATCTCGTCCGGATGGTTCGCATCATTGGGCAAGGCGAGGAATTCGCGATAGAGCGATAGCGCCTCCAGCGCGCTCGCTGTGGCCGCCGTTCGCAGCTGCTCTGCAGACAATTTGTCGCGCCGTTCCTCGGCAGTCGCGGGCGCACTCCAAAATAGCACGCAACAAAGGCCCCCCAGCAGAGTGGCTGCAAATCTGCTCTTCCGCACCGTGCTCAATATTTGAGCATCGCCGATCCCCACGTGAAACCAGCGCCAAAGGCCGCGAAAAGCAAGGTATCGCCGCGCTTGATACGCCCCTCCTTCACCGCCAGGTCCAGCGCGAGAGGAATCGATGCACCGGATGTATTCGCATGTTCATCGACGGTGGCAATCACCCGCTCCATCGGCAAACCAAGTTTCTTCGCCGCCGCCTGGATAATTCGCATATTGGCCTGGTGCGGTACAAACCAGTCGATGTCGTCGATATGCCCATCGAGATCCTCAATGGTCTCTCGTGCAATTTTGTCGAATGTCGCGACAGCTCGGCGAAAGACCGCATTGCCCTGCATCTCGATGAACGCTTCACCTTTGCGCGTAATGTCGTAGCCGATGGAGACGCCCTGCCTCACGTGCAGGAGCTCCTCGTATTCGCCATCTGCATGAATATGGGTCGACATGACGCCCGGCTCATCGCTTGCCTCGAGGACAACCGCTCCCGCCCCGTCGCCGAAAAGAACGGCGGTTCCGCGGTCCTCCCAGTTCGTGATTCGCGAGAGGGTCTCGGAACCAATGACCACGGCCTTCCTGGCCCCGCCGGTCTGGATGTACCGATTCGCAAGATCGAAGCCGTACAAGAAACCGCTGCACGCGGCGTGCACATCGAACGCCGGGCAGCCTTTGATACCAAGCTGCCGCTGAACAATGCAGGCCGTCGAAGGAAATACCTTGTCGGGGGTCGCCGTGCCAAGAACGATCAAGTCGATCTCGTCGAGGCTCGCGCCCGCGTCCTCAATGGCCCGCCTTGCGGCTTCCAGCGCCATTGAGCCCGTCGTTTCGTCGTCGGCCGCAATATGCCGACGCTTGATCCCGGTGCGTTCCCGGATCCACTCGTCGGACGTATCCATCATCTTCTCAAGGTCTTTATTGCTCAGGACCTTCTCTGGAAGGTAGCTGCCGATACCGGCGATGCGCGCATGGGTCATCAGGTGTCCCTCTTCAGGAATGCGGCGATTTCACGCAGCGTCGGGTAATCAAACAGGTCGCTAATGTCGAGTTTTCCCGGGTACTTTTCGTCAATGGCGAGTACGACCTCGGTCAAGGTTAGTGAACTTACACCGACTTCGAACAGGTTGTCATCTGCCCCGATCTTACGATCCTTGGCGACATCGCGGCATATCTGCTCAAGATCCGCGATCAGCGGGTCCTCATCGAGCGGTTCATCGGTTGTAGCTAAGGGCGCCAATTCGCCAAGTACCGTGTCGAACTCACCCTCGATATAGGCTTCCAGCAGCTTCGCGCGCTGGACCTTGCCACTCGTGGTCTTCGGGATACGAGCGACAGGAATCACCGTATCCACCTCCAAGCCTGCATGCTCCCCGACGATATCTCGTACCTGGTCGATAAGGGGCCGGAAATCGTCCGCACCCTGCCGGTGCAGGATAAAAGCAACCAGTTCCTCGGTCTGGCCGCCTTTCGGCGTGGCACCGGCCACGACCACCTTGTTCAGGTCGAGGCCGGGAAGTTGCGCGACAATTTCCTCAATGTCGTGCGGGTAATAATTCTGGCCGTTCACAATGATAATGTCTTTCTGCCGGCCCGTAATGACGAGACTGCCATCGACGATGACGCCACAATCGCCGGTTCTCAGCCAGGCGTCATCGGTGAACAGTTCGGCAGTCGCTGTCGCGTCGCCGTACACTTGCTCGGTGACGCTGCCACCCTGCAACTGGATGTGTCCTATGTGCCCATCACTCAGAACCCCATCGGAATCATCGGCAATGCGAATCTCGACGTCGCGCATCGCCGTGCCGACTTTGAGAAAGCTGACCGCGTCACGTGCGGATGGATCGAGTGCG
>JAACFG010000174.1 GCA_009937605.1 Gammaproteobacteria bacterium
AAGATCTCCGATGCATACGGTGGGGAGGCAATCGAGTGCCTGCTGGTCGGTGCGGAGCATCTGGCGGCGGATACTCGTGGTGATCTCACCTGCGAAGACGCAGGCACCCCACCGCGTGGCAAGGGTCCGAAAGACAAGTAAGACCAGCACCGAATTGGCGTTGGTGGGATCATGGCGAATGGCTGTGGCGACAATAGTGGGCTTAAGCACCACTCTGGTCCTCCGCAGTTCCGGAGTTAGCTAAAACTCCTGTTCGCCGCAGGCTGGAGCCTGGTCCCGTCAACGCCATCTTTATAACAGCCATGCGCTCGCTATCGGCTGACTTTATCTCAGAATTATTTTCGGGAATATGTTAAATCGTACCCGAACTACACATTGTAATTCGTTGATTTCTGTAGTACTTATAGGGAACAAGTCCGGTGTCGATGGCCGCAGCGTCGCGCCGCTCAAATAAGTCACAAAAGAATAAAAACAGATGCAATTGAGCACGCGTTCTTTTTCGCTGAGATCACTATTGACCGGCATTGCCGCGATCGGTCTTGTTGCTGTTAGCCTGGTCGTCTACTCGCAGAAACTGACAACACAGGACCTGGAGCGCAACACGCGCCGGATTCAGCTGAACCAGTACGTGCAGCAGGAAATTGCCACCGCGCACCTGTGGTTCGAGGAGGCCCTCGGCGGGGACCCATCCATCGATGTTGAACGTGATGTGCGGACCCGTATCCATGACGCTCAGGAGCTGGTTGGTGCCGCCATTAACGGCGGCGAAACCCGCTTAGGTCAGATCGATGCGATGCCAGAGGCACACGGTCCGCTCCTCAGGCTAAAGGTGCTGCTCGTCGAACTGGACCGGCTTGCCGTCGACCGCTGGGAGGGACGACACACGACCGGCGTCATCGGTGGTGAGCAGGATCAGCGATTCGATGCCGTCTTTCACGAGATTCTCCTCTTGTCTCGCAGTGTTGCTGCACAAATCGACGAGGTCATTGCCACGGATCAACGTCAGGTCTTCCTGGTCAATATGCTGATCATCGGAATCCTGATCGTATCGTTCAGCCTCATTGCGTTGCTCGTATCTCGTAACCGCAAAGAGCTCGATGAGCGTGCCGGTGTGCTGGAATCGATGGTCGTCGATCGTACAGAAGAGCTAATCGCCCGGGAGGCCGAAGCTGTGCAACGCAGCAAGGATCTCGCGATTGCCCGGGACCAGGCGCGCGCGGCCAGCGAAGCCAAGAGCCAGTTCCTGGCGAACATGAGCCATGAAATTCGAACGCCGATGAATGGCGTCATTGGCATGGCAAGTTTGTTGTTGCGCACAGACCTGACCGACGAGCAACTCGAATACGCCGAGGTAATGCACTCGTCCGGCATGTCACTGCTGACGATCATCAATTCCGTGCTGGATTTCTCGAAAATTGAAGCGGGCAAGATTGTCCTGGAGAAAGTGGATTTTTCACTGCAAGCCGCACTCGCTGAAGTAACTCAGCTGTTTTCTGCCGAAGCGCAGCGCAAGAATCTGACCTTGAGTTTCTTTGTTGCGAATGACGTCCCCGACGTTGTGCGCGGTGACCCGGTTCGACTTGGCCAGATTATCGCCAACCTCGTCAGCAATGCGATCAAGTTTTCAGAGGATGGCGAGGTGGCCGTGATCTGCGAACTCGCGCAGCCGCGCCGCGAGTCCGACCAAAGTGTAGAGATCAGGATCACCGTCAAAGACTGCGGCATCGGTATCGACGAAGCGGGCCAGGAGAAGCTGTTTCGCCAGTTCAGCCAGGTCGACGAATCGGACACGCGCAAGTATGGCGGTACGGGCCTTGGCCTCGCAATTTCAAAAGAGCTGGCGACCCTGATGGGTGGCATGATCGGCGTGGACAGCGAGGTCGGGGAGGGTAGCCTCTTCTGGTTTACAGCCATCCTACGGGAGAGCGATGCACTGGCCGCCGCCAACGTGATCGCGTCGCTTCAAAGCGGCCCCAGGCACTCGCTTCACAGCGACGAGACCGAGGATTTGGGCCGGGAAGAGAAGAGAGTGCTGGTCGTTGACGACAATGAGGTTAACCAGTTCGTCGCACAACGAATGCTCGAACAACTCGGATTCCTTGTCGACCTCGCGGCAAATGGCGAGCAAGCCATTAACGCGAGCGAAAGGAAAGACTACGCCGCAATTCTTATCGATTCGCAGATGCCGGGCATGAGCGGCAACGAGGCCACTCGTGCCATTCGAACTCGAGAAGGTGATGACCGGCGTACTCCGATTATCGCGTTGACGGCAAAAGTTATGGCGCATGATCAGAAGCGGGCCTTTGATGCGGGCGTAGACGATTTCCTGAGCAAGCCCGTCTTCATAGAGGACATTGCGGCGGCGCTGCAGCGAGTTCTGTACAAGACAAAGTCGGGCATGGGGCCAGAGGTAGGTAACGAGAGCTCAAATCCACATTCATTCGGTGAGCAAGTGCTCGATATGGCAATGATCGAAGAGCTGAGCAAGATTCGGGGCGCTGGCGAAGGTGATCTGTTCAGTGAGCTTGCCGATCAATTCCTGAATAGGACGCCAACGTGGATCAGGCAGCTCGAGTCTGCGGCTCAGGACAACGACCTGGTTGCGGTACGTCGCCAGGCACATCGCTTGCTGGGTCTGTGTCGCCAAATTGGCGCCGAACGCATGGCCGCGCAATGCGACCGACTCGAACAACTGGATGCAGAGGCATCCATCGACGCGGTGGTTTCCGAAGTTACGCAGCTGCAGAGTGAGTTCCAGGCGGCGTACCGGGAACTGGATAACCGCCACCTAAGCGACTGATTACCCCGCAGTCAGCTCCCAATACCCCAATTACTCATAGCCAAGATAGAGGCCGGCGATAGCGCCACTCTGGTCCTCCGCAGTTCCTGGATCGTCGTGGTTTAGTGCCATCGCCGGCTTACCTGGACTACATTGTAAGAACGGTCAATTTCGGGCGCCGGTTACGCCCGTTGGACATAATCCCGGAACTATTTGCAATATTATGTAAAAGCTAGAACAGGCGTTGGAAGCCGACGGTCATAAGATTTCGGTCGTAGGAGTAAATCGGGTCGGATGAGTCGTTCTTCGAATACTGATAGGTGCCCGAGATCTGCCAGGCCGTATCTATTTCGTACACCGCCTGGACGGCTATGGAGAACAGGTCCTCGGTGCGTGGCAGCGCCACGTCGTCGTAGTCGCTCCAGCGGAAGTAGGCTAGTGACCCCAGTTGCCACTGGTCATTGAGCTGGTAGCGGTAGTCAGCCAGGATCCGCTGCCTCGAGGGTGAAACGCCGGCATCGAGTCGGTCGTTGTCTTCAAGGCCGACGCCAACTGCCAGTGAATGGCCGACGCCATTCCTTCGATATAGCAGGTCCAGCCTGGAACGCGAGCCTTCGATACCGTCAAAGCGAAGCTGCGCGCTCTTGACTTCGTCGTATCGCAGGCGCAGTTCGAGCATCGTGTCGTCGCCGATGTAGCGGGCCGATCGCAGGTCCAGGTTCACCTCACGATTAAAGCTCGAGCCACCCAGGGTTCCCGCGACCACGAACAAGCCGGCGCGGTGTCGCCAGTCGCCGTAATCGACCGTGTAGAGGGCGCCGAGGCGCAGTTCCGACTGGTCGAATTCGCTCGCGTCCAAATAGGTAACCGCGTAAAGACTGCCATTCAGTTCCAGGCCGCGGGCCACGGAACCACTCAGAGTTGCGAACAGGTCGGCCATCGGGCTTTCAGCGGTGACCCCGGCAGGCAAACCCAGGCTGTCGCGCAGGGCAACGTTGTCGTCATATCCTACCTGTATGCCGACCAAACCGTACCAGTCGGATCGCAGTTCACGTTCGAGTTCAGTGATTTGAGATACGGCCAGGGTCCTGACTTTCTCGTCGTTGCTGTGACGATAGGCGGCAACAAACTGGCGCTGTGCTGCGGCCGGATTGCCCAGTCGCCGTTCGGCCAGTCCAACGTTGTATTCGGCCAGTCCACGCATCGAGGGAAACTGGCTTGCGATAAGCTGGAACGTGTCGCGAGCGGCGCGGTAGTTGCCTATCGAGTATTGGCATACTGCGATGTTGTAATGCACGGCGGGGCCGCCCATGCCGCCATCTCGGGCCTCCTCAAAGTGATGCAGGGCTTCGTCATATTGTCCCGCCGCAAATGCAGCGCTCCCCGATTCCCAGGCCGTATCGGGATCGGCCGCCAGCCCTCCTGTCGATGCGACGAGGAGCACCATGGCGAGCAGTGCGGCAAGTTCGTGACGAAGCATCAGTGAAATAGGGCCAGATCGGAAAAAACCAGCCATATCAATAACAAAAGCCCCGGCTGACGGACAGCGCAGGGCTTATGTAATGTGACCTGAGTCACCATCCGGTGCCGAATATGCGGCACCAGTCGCACTTAAATCAGGTTCTGCCGGGCGGCGTTTCGGGCGGTCCTTGCGGGTCCGGCGGTTCCGGGTGACCTTCCGAGCGGCCTCGGTTTTCACGGTCCTCCTTGGCCTTTTCCTGCATTTCGGCATTCCGCTCGCGAGCCGCGGCCGCCTGGTCCTGGCCCTGATCGCGATTGACGTTGCGTTCGTCTGCCTTGGCGAGGCCCTTCTCAGCCTTCTCCACAGCCGCTACCTGGTCCTCGCGGTCAGTCACGAGGAGATGCTCTGGTAATGTAATTTCCCGGGTTACGGCATCGGGCAGTTCGGCTTCCGCCTTGCCCATCAGCCGGATGGTCGCCTCCGCGTCATCCGCGGCCCAGCCGCCACCGCTCGCCAGGAGCGCTGTCGTTGCCAATATCAGTGTCAATTTGTTCATCGTCTCAATACCCTGCCCAGGCGTTTGTACTTCGAGAAAACCGCTTAACCATCGAGTGGCAGATCAATCACGAACAACTGCTCGCTGTCCGGATGACTGAGCCTGACCACCATTTGTCCACCGCCCTCACCACTGGCCACCACCGGTAATGACAGCTTGTTGACGCCGGCCTCGAGGTCGTCGCTCCAGTTGAGCTCACGGCGGCTGCCGAAACCTTGCACTTCCACGTTACCGGTCAACAGAATCCTGATCTCGGCACCGGGTAAAGCCCTGTCTGCCTCGATCGCAATGTGCATCATCCGCGGCTCGTCCGCAGACACGTAAAACTCCGCCACGCCCTGCGGCTGACTCGTTGGGAGCTCGACCACGCCCAACATCAGGACGATTGCGAGTAAGGATGCCGCGACGGCACCACCAAATGCAGTACCCGTCCAGAATGACCACGTTGCACTTTGTTTTGGTCGGTTTCGGGTGACGTCACCCGCGATGCGCTCGAAAAGTCCAGCGGGGGGCTCATCCACAGGCAGCCTTTGCATTGCCAGGGTCGCGTGCCGTCCTTGCAGCGCGGCATCGCATCCTGCACAGGCAGCGGCGTGCGCGAGATATTCGTCGCGATCTGCCTCGGGCAGTGCGCCTGTTGCCAGCGCCGTTACCTGTTCTGAAAATTCCGTGCAATTCATTCGTTGCTACCTACGATCCTCAGGACCGGTTTTTGCATTTCCTCGCTGGAGAGCAGTCGTCCAAGCTTTGATCGGGTCCGGTACAGGCGCGACTTGATCGTTCCTGTCTTCAATCCGGTCAATTGCTGCAATTCGTCCAACGAGTATCCTTCAATATCATGCAGCGCGAGCAAGCTGCAGTCGTCTCTGTTCAGGATGCCCATTGCCCGGACAATCTGGGCAATCCTGGCGTCCTGATCGATCTGTTCGTCAGGCCGGATCTCGCTCCGGTCGAATTGCTCGGGATCGAGCGAATCCGCACCGGTGTCGGCCTGATCAACCGGCGAACGCGATATATCGCGCCGCCGGTCGACGAACTTGTGGTACAGAACTTTCAGGAGCCAGGCCCGACGAAACTCGATACGTTCAAGTTCGTCGATGCTCTCGAAAGCCTTAAGGCAAACGTCCTGTACCAGGTCCTCCG
>JAACFG010000175.1 GCA_009937605.1 Gammaproteobacteria bacterium
GCCTGGCAGATGCCGAGTTCGCAGTCGACGGCCGGCATGATCTGGAAGCTGTGCGCATTGTTTTCTCCCAGGAAACGGGGGTCATCGTCCTGCAGCGGTGCGATCTCTATGGGCGGCTTCCAGCCTTTACCGTCGGACCTCGCGGTGGTCACGAGTACACGCGAACCGGTCTTGTAGTCGAAGGGTTGGCTCAGGCAGCCGCCCGGGCCCGCGAGCCGATTCGCAAGCACCATGACGAATCGGTTACCGTCGTTGCTGATGTCGACAAAGTTGTTGGTGCGCGAAGCAACCGTCTCGAATGGCGGCGGATTCGGGTTCGACGCAACCGGGAGCGTGGGCTGGTCGAACGGGCACAGGTTGTCGACGACTGCGAAGGGCTTCCTGATCGTCTTGCCTCGATCCGTCGATATGGCTCCATACACGGCGTCGCCGTTGTCGCCGCTGTCATCCTGGAATTGCCGGTAGGCGTAGAACACTGTGTCATCTATCGCCGCGACCGCGACGCCAGTATCGAGCCCCGTCGTGTTGGCGACCTGCTTGGGCGGACTCCAGTTTTGTCCAAAGTCATCGGAATAGGTGGAAAAGACACGAACGTTCTGCTGGCTCGAATTGAGCGACGCGTAGACGACGAGCAGACGTCCTTTCGGCCACTGCCGGACGATGTCCCGGGTAATTTCGTTGCCGAGCTCGTCCTTGCCGAGGCTAACGGTCATCGACACCTCGACCGTCCCCGGGTTCTGGGTGTCGAGCATGAAGATCGCATCGATCTTGTCGAGGAAGTTGTCGCC
Organism: Gammaproteobacteria bacterium; assembly: GCA_009937605.1. Classification (GTDB taxonomy): domain Bacteria; phylum Pseudomonadota; class Gammaproteobacteria; order Steroidobacterales; family Woeseiaceae; genus UBA1847. The sequence goes on from JAACFG010000175.1 coordinate 789, forward strand.
TGTGCCGAGCTGCACCGTGAGCGGGCCACCGGCTCGCGAGAAATGCCGGAAACCAGACTCGATGTTGAGTTCCGGGAGCATCTCCATGTAAACGCCGCCACCGCTGCCGCCGCCGGGCGCGCGATTCGAAGCAATGAAGAAGCCGCCGCAGGCGCCTGCCCAGCAGACCATGATCGGATCGGCGCCGAAGCCGAGGCCGAGATCTGTCGCGGGATCAGCCGCGCTTCCCGATGCGTATCGGGATTGCCAGGTGCGCGTGTTGTCCTGAGTCTCCAGGATGCGCGGCCAGGCATCGCCGATCAGATCGTCGGCGCCGCCGTACCCATTGGCCATACACAGTATGTTACTTGGCAGCAGCGGATTGCGGTCGCAGTGCGGCTCGTTGTCCTGGTAGTGAGGGATACCCTTGTAGAAACCGTCGGGTGTCGGCCCGACTGCGTTGGTGTTGCGACCGACCAGGCTCTGGCCGAAAGCTGTCGACGAAAGGGAAATCGTAACGAACGACAACGCCAATAACCGGGCTGTATATTTGAATATCTGGCTCATCTCGCTCACGTGGCACCTCAATATGCTCTTGTTGTTATCAGGACGCTGGCTGCAGCAACGGCCTCGACAATCTGCGCCACGACATGTCGCGGCGTCTCGAAGCTGATGTTGTGACAACACTGCGCCTGCGGCGCTATTATTATTATGTCTCTCGCTACTCTACATCATAGCGACCCACTGGTATAAGTTTTGTCAATTGGCCGGGTACATTTTGATTTTACTTAATGTTGCCAACAGCCGAGTAGTCACCCGCAATGCCTGGGCCGTGGAGGGAACCGCCAGGCAGCCGCCAGCGCAACCAGGGGTTCCGGACCCAATGAGCGACTTCATCAGGAGTGGAGAATTAGGCGAACCCATGAATTTGGACACGGCCGGCTAGTCTCGCCGGCCGTTGCTTATTGTGACGTTGCGTCGAATCGCCCGTCGTACTCGGCCACCAGGTACAGCAGCGCGGCGTAGGCCGCCGTGTTGTAGGCCAGGTCTGATGCCTCGATCTTATCGAGCGTGTCTTCTGCCGTGTGATGCAAGTCAAAGTAGAGCGTGCCGTCACCGTTCAATGAGGCCCCTGCCAGACCTGCGCCGGTCACGAGCGGACGCAGATCCGGACCGGGAAAGCCGCTAGCGCCCGGATCCCAGCCGATCCCCATCGGCTCCAGTACCGTGGCGATCTCGCCAAGCACAGGAACCGCATCAGCGGATACGGCCGGCGAGAGCCGCCACACCTTGCCTATACCAAAATCGGACTCAATCCCGAAGACATGGTCCACGTCCGCGTATGCCTCGGCATAGGCCTTCGCACCCAGCAGCCCGAGCTCCTCCGCGCCGAACGCGACATAGCGAATGGTTCTTGCAGGACGTTGCGCGAGCTCACCAATCATCGATACAGCATTCATCGTAATAGCCACACCCATGCCATCATCCATCGCACCGACGCCCGTGTCCCAAGCGTCGATGTGGCCGCCCGTAATGACAACTTCGTCCGGCCGCTCTGAACCAACTATCTCCCCAATGATGTTGTAACTGGTGATCTCACCAGGATCGTTATTGCGTATCTCCAGGGCAACCGTTATCTCTTCTCCGGACTCGAACAGCGCCTCAAAAGCATCCGCATCGATATTCGAAATTGCTCCTGCAGCAACGGTTTCTTCACCGTACGGCGCGCTTATTGCCGCCTCGTAGGCAATATCCAGTTCAGTCTGCGGCGCACCGGATTCGCCATAAGACATCCCACCAGTGTGCGGCGCATCATGATTGTCGGTACCGATCGATCGTATGAGCAGCGCCAGACCCCCTTTCCGGGCCACGACTTCATGCCCGCGGCTTCGCGCAACGTTAGCCGGGCCGTAACCCGACCCGTCCTTCTTTCGTTCCATACGATTGGAGATGAAGACGATCTTTCCTTCGACGTCTGATTCGGTGGCTGCCTCCAGGTCGGCTAATGTCCCAAAATGAATGACCTCTGCCGTCACCCCGCCCGCGGGCGTGGATACAGACTTGCCCAGGGACGTGATGTCCAAATCCAAATTATCGTGACTCAGGACGGTCGCAGAAGCGCTCTCCCGCGCCCAGCCGCGGAGCTGAAATTCCTGGACCCAGACTCGATCGAAGCCAAGCGACTCAAGCTTCGCGACCGCCCAGTCCCTGGCAACGCTATCGCCCGGAGAACCCGCCAAGCGCTTGGGAGCAACGGAAACCAGCTCCTCAAGAAGCACCCAGGTATCGCTGTCTTCCTGCGCTGCATCGCGAAGACTCGCTGCGGTCGCCATTTGCTCTGCGGAAAAATACGTTGTCGACGTTTCCTCTTTTGGTGCATCGCAAGCCGACAAGATAGGAACGGCAGCCAAGAGGGCAAAAATATTTCTGGTATTCATCTAATAGAATTCCGGTGACTCGATCGGTAGACCAATTTAATCAGAAGGTCGGGAGCGGCACCAGACATCACGAAAAGGGTTCTGAGTCCCCACTGACTCGCCGAGGTGTTGCAAGTCTTCGGCCGACCCTGCTCTGCATATCGCTCAGTCTCTCTCAAGCCTTGTCGGAACCTTAGACATTGCGCGTTCCGCCATTGCCGCGATCGTCAGAGATGGATTCACGCCCGGATTCGCAGGGACCGCCGCGCCATCGCAAACCAGCAGATTCTCGTAACCAAATACTCGATGCTCGCTGTCGATGACGCCTGAGTCGGCATCCCTGCCCACTACAGCACCGCCGAGAAGATGCGCGGTGGTCGGAATATTCGCTGTCGCTTCGAGAATCATGCTCTGCGCGATTCCACCGGTACGCTCGGCAATCCACTGCGCAGCCTTGTTTCCGCCGTCGATGTACGTCGGGTTCGGCTTCTGCGGGTCTTGCTCGGTCTGCAGGCGCACACCGCTGCCAAACCATCGTGGCTTCGCCCTGAATGCGATTGCATTGTCCAGACTCTGCATAACGAGCAGCACAACCGTTCTTCGTGACCAACCAACGGGCCACAGGCTCTTGAGGAAATTGATCGGGTGGCGCACGACGTTGCCGAGTAACGCGAAGACTCGCATCCAGCGCGTGCCATCACCCGTCAGGAGTGTGAACAGCAGGCTCATCACGTCTCCTTTCTGGCCGTAGGTGACGACCTCGATGTGCGTATCTTCGTCGATGTGGATACTCGAGCTGATCGCGACGGAATTCCAGGTGCGTGCCGAGTCGTCCGGCAACGTAACAGCAACCACCGATTCGCTGTTCGTTCGTACGAGGCTGCCGAGCCGGTCACTGATGTTGGGCAGCGAGCCGCGATGCTTGCAATCGGCCAGCAAGCTGTTGGTCCCCAGCGCCCCGGCGGCGAATACCACGCCCTTCGATCGGAAGCGTTGTTTCTTGCCCCCGAAAAGGCCCGGTGACTTCACGTAAACCTCGTACCCGTCGCTACCGTCTTCGGCGCCGACAGGCATTACGTCCACGACCTTTCGGTCCGGTAATATGGTGATGCCCAACTTCTCCGCGAACCACAGGTAGTTCTTGAGCAGCGTGTTCTTGGCGCCGACCCGGCAACCCACCATGCAGGCCCCGCAGCGTGTACACCCCGCACGCTCGGGCCCCTCGCCGCCGAAGAACGGGTCGGGCACAGAAATTCCCGGCTCGCCGAAGTACACAGCCACCGGCGTCCGGCAGAATGTGTCCTCAACTCCGACGGCCTTGCCGTAATCGCGCAAGATCTTGTCGCTCGGGCTCTCGAACGGCACGGTGTTGACGCCCAACATCTTCTCGACCGTCGAATACGGCCGATCCAGTTCTTGCTCCCAATCCGCCAGGTCGCGCCACTGCGGATTCCTGTAGTAGTCCGGTTTTGCCCGATACAGTGTATTGGCGTAGACGATGCTGCCTCCACCGACGCCCGCGCCGCTGCCCACAAACACGTCTTTGAACGGCGTCAGGCGAAAAATGCCGCGCAATCCGACAAACGGGGCCCAGAGGAACTTATTCAGTTGCCAGCTGGACTCAGCAAAATCTTCATCTTCGAAGCGTCGGCCGGCCTCGATGACGCCAACGGTGTAGCCCTTCTCCGCCAGTCGTAACGCAGATACGCTACCGCCGAATCCAGAACCGACGACAATCCAATCGTAGTCCATGCCGCGGACTCCTTTGATGAATGACTTCTATCTTTCCAGCCGAATCGTACCGGATTGCCGACCTGACATGAATTCTCAGCGCCAACAAAAAGGGGACAGTGCTCTGTAATATTTCCGCGAAAATATGCGCAATTTCCCATATACCCACATGCTCTGATTCAGGTGTACGCTCAAATAACGCCAGAGGGTTTTGACACGTGGCCCATACAACACTGAGAACAAGTTACTCCGCCCTGACCGACAGGTTGAACCGTTTTCCACAGGGCGCACCTCCTTCCGATCTCCTGTTCAAGATTTTGTCGATGCTGTTCAGTGAGGAAGAAGCTGGCTTGGTTTCACTGATGCCCATCAAACCATTTACCGCAGAAAAAGCCAGCCGTATCTGGAAGAGAAACCTCGCCGAAACGCAGAACATACTGGATGAGTTGGCCAACAGGGCCATTCTGGTTGATTTCGAGCAGAACGGTGAAACCGTTTATGCGCTGCCGCCACCGATGGCCGGTTTCTTTGAGTTCTCGCTGATGCGTGTCCGCGATGATATTGATCAAAAGGTATTAAGCGAGCTATTTCATGAGTATATGAATGTGGAGGAGGACTTTATCCGGGAGCTTTTCACTCGGGGCGACACGCAGTTGGGGCGAACCTTCGTGCATGAACCTGCTTTGTCCAATGAAATGGCACTGCATGTGCTGGATTATGAACGGGCCAGCGAAGTGATTGAAACAGCAAGCCATATTGGTGTTGGACGCTGTTACTGTCGGCACAAGATGGAACATATGGGCAAAGCCTGTTCTGCACCGCAGGATATTTGCATGACCTTCAACACTACCGCGTCCTCGCTTACGAGACACGGTGTTGCGCGCGAGATTGATAAAAACGAATGTCACGACTTATTGCAGGAGGCCTATGACAATAACCTGGTGCAGTTCGGCGAGAATGTACGCGAGAGTGTCAATTTTATTTGTAATTGCTGTGGCTGCTGTTGCGAGGCAATGA
>JAACFG010000002.1 GCA_009937605.1 Gammaproteobacteria bacterium
TGATCTTGCCTTCGATCTTGATCTTGGCCGGCGCGAACGGAGCAAAGAAAAGGTCCGAGGCCTTCTTCTCTACCATCAACTTGAGCAGCGGTTTTACGTTCATCTGTCAGGCATTCCTTGCGCTCAGAAAGTCTGAGCCGTGTCTTCTTCCATGATGCGCAGGCTTTCCGACTGCTGGTCGGCAACCGACGAGTCCCGCTTGCTTTCGAGTTTAATACGCAGGCGCAGCTCATTCTTCGAGTCTGCATTGCGCATGGCCTCTTCGTACGTAATGGTCCCCTCTTCGTACAACAGGAACAGGGCCTGATCGAAGGTCTGCATTCCAAGACGCGTCGACTTAGCCATGATTTCCTTGATCTGGCCAACCTCGCCTTTGAAGATGAGGTCCTGAATCAGTGGCGTATTGAGCAGAATTTCCATCGCGGCGATTCGGCCAATACCACCTTCACGCGGTATCAATCGTTGGGATACGAAAGCCTTGGTATTCAGCGAAAGGTCCATCAGCAACTGCTGGCGACGCTCTTCAGGGAAGAAGTTGATAATGCGGTCGAGCGCCTGGTTAGCGCTGTTGGCATGCAAGGTTGCAAGGCACAGATGGCCGGTTTCGGCGAACTGAATACCGTACTCCATCGTCTCCTTGTCACGAATCTCGCCGATCAGGATCACGTCGGGAGCCTGACGCAGCGTGTTCTTGAGCGCCGCATGCCAGGTTTCCGTATCCACACCGACTTCGCGCTGCGTAATGACACAGCCTTTATGTGGGTGAACGTACTCAACCGGATCCTCGATCGAAATAATATGGCCGCGGGAGTTTTCGTTGCGATGACCGATCATCGCTGCGAGCGTCGTCGACTTACCGGAACCCGTACCACCAACTACGATGCACAAGCCACGCTTGTTCATCACAATGTCCTTCAGGATTGGCGGTAACTCGAGATCTTCCAACGTCGGAATTTCCGTCGTAATCGTGCGCAACACGGCGCCAACCATGCCCTGCTGGATAAATGCGCTGACACGAAAACGACCGATGCCCTGCGGCGCGATTGCGAAGTTACACTCCTTGGTCGCGTCAAATTCCTTGGTTTGCTTGTCGTTCATGATTGAACGAACCATCATCGTCGCCTGGTCCGTCGACAAGGGTGTGTCAGTCGCTTTGTGAATCGTGCCGTCGACCTTGATCGCAGGCGGGAAGCCTGACGTCAGGAAAAGGTCTGAACCATCGCGTTCGACCATCTTGCGCAGCAGGTTTTGCGTCAATCGTACCGCTTGTTCGCGTTCCATCTTTCTCGTCTCCAATCAGGCCGCGTTAACGCCGCCCTCTAGAAATTTTCCTTGTTGGCGGCCCGGAAGCGTGCCTCTTCCTTGTTAATCAGACCTTTTGCCATCAACTCGGCGAGGTTTTGGTCAAGCGTCTGCATACCGGATCCCTGACCCGTCTGAATCGCCGAATACATTTGCGCAATCTTGCCCTCGCGGATCAGGTTTCGAATAGCCGGCGTACCCACCATGATTTCGTGAGCCGCGATACGGCCGCCGCCAATTTTCTTCAAAAGAGTTTGCGAAATTACGGCGCGCAGTGATTCAGACAACATTGAGCGGACCATTTCTTTCTCAGCCGCCGGGAATACATCGACGATTCGGTCAATGGTTTTCGATGCCGAACTCGTGTGCAAGGTACCGAACACGAGGTGGCCGGTTTCAGCTGCCGTCAGAGCAAGACGAATGGTCTCGAGGTCACGCAACTCGCCGACGAGGATGATGTCAGGGTCTTCACGCAGTGCCGAACGAAGTGCCTCGTTGAAGCCGAGCGTATCTCGATGGACCTCGCGCTGGTTAACCAGGCACTTCTTCGATTCGTGCACAAACTCGATCGGATCCTCAATTGTGAGAATGTGATCGGGCTTGTTGTCATTGATGTAGTCGACCATCGCGGCCAGCGTGGTGGACTTACCGGAACCCGTCGGTCCCGTCACGAGGACGATACCGCGTGGGTGCATCGCGAGATCCTTGAATATCGGCGGAGCACCCAGATCATCGAGTGTCAGGATTTCGGATGGAATGGTACGAAAAACTGCTGCAGAGCCACGATTCTGGTTGAACGCATTGACACGAAAGCGTGCCAGCTTCGGGATTTCGAATGAGAAATCAGTCTCGAGGAATTCTTCATAGTCCTTGCGCTGCTTGTCATTCATGATGTCGTACACCATGCTATTGACGTCTTTGTGGGTCAGCGCCGGCATATTGACGCGCTTGATGTCGCCATCAACGCGGATCATTGGCGGCACCCCGCCGGACAGGTGCAGGTCAGAAGCGTTGTTCTTCACCGTGAACGACAACAGTTGGGCAACGTCGACGGCCATATTTCTCCCTCTTGGATGAACCCCGGACTTACCATAACCCGGAGCAGATAAGAGCCTAGTATAGCGAAGCAACCGGACTAAAACGTGATTGGAGTCACGGAAAACTTAGCTTTAATCAGTGATTTGCTGCACAAATCGGCGATCGAGGCCGGCCGTGACCCGGCGGACGTCCGATTGCTCGCTGTGAGCAAAAAACAACCCCTTGTGAAGATTCGCGATGCGGCTGCCGCCGGGCAGCGTCATTTCGGCGAAAACTTCGTTCAGGAGGGTGTCGATAAAATTGAAGCGCTGGCCGATCTGAACCTGACCTGGCATTTCATCGGACACCTGCAGAGTAATAAAACACGCGTTGTCGCCGAATACTTTGACTGGGTGCACACAATCGACAAGATCAAGACGGCGCGACGACTGTCCGGACAGCGACCGGCCCGCTTGCCACCACTCAACGTGTGCCTGCAGGTTAATGTCGATGATGAAGACTCCAAGGCTGGCGTGGCCCCGGCCGCGTTGCCGGAATTAGCTGCCGCTTGTGCCGAGCTGCCGAATCTTCGTTTGCGCGGGCTTATGTGCCTGCCGGCGATACGGACCGACATCGACGAACAGCGTGCGCCATTTGCAGCACTGCGCCATTTGGCGGAGCAACTGAGGAGCGATGGTATCGATACGGATACGCTGTCAATGGGCATGTCCGCAGACTACCGCGCAGCGATTCTCGAAGGCGCCACGATTGTGCGTATCGGCACGGCCCTGTTTGGCGCCAGAAATTAGAGGTTGGAACGAAATGGACTACGGAAAAGTTGCATATGTGGGCGGCGGTAACATGACACGGGCACTGGCCGGCGGCATGCTCGCAGCGGGCTACGCGGCGCATCATGTGCTGATCTCGGAGCCACTCGCGGAGCATCGTGAGCACCTGGCGATGGAACTACCTGGTGCGGAGATTCACAAGCGAAACGAAGACGCAGTCCGCGAGGCCGAGTGCATCGTACTCGCCGTCAAACCCCAGATCCTGTCCGATGTCTGCAAGCCACTCGCTCCACTCGTGCAGCAGAATAAGCCTTTGGTCATATCGATTGCGGCCGGTGTCCGGGCCAGTGATATCGAGAAGTGGCTTGGTGGTGAACTTCCGGTCGTGCGTGTCATGCCAAATCAGCCCGCCCTGCTGCGCCTCGGAATATCAGGCCTGTATGCCAATGAGCACACGTCGGAGCAACAACTGCGCGCAGCGACCAACATCATTTCTACGACGGGCCCGGTTATCCGCGTTAGCACGGAGGAAGATATCGATACGGTCACGGCGGTCTCAGGTACGGGTCCCGCCTACTTCTACCTGCTCACCGACATGCTGGTAAAAGCCGCAGTCGATCTCGGCCTGTCTTATGAAGACGCGTTGGCGCTGGTGCTCGAGACGGCGCGCGGCGCCGGCGAGATGGCGGAACAGTCGGGTGAGACTATGGACTCTCTGATTGCACGCGTCCGCTCACCCGGCGGCACAACAGCCGCGGCGTTCGACTTCCTCGACGGCACAGATTTTCGTGATATCTTCAGCGCAGCTGTTGTGGCGGCACGGGACCGTGCTGTCGATCTCGCCGACCAGGCGCACGAAGCCGGAAAAGACTAAAAAGATGCCCAACAATTTTGCCTCAGCACTCGTTTTCGTTGTCTCATCGCTCGCTCAGTTGTACCTGTTCGTATTGCTTATTCGACTGCTGCTTCCCTGGCTAGGTGCTGACTTTCGCAATCCGCTTGCGCAAGGTGTGCTGAAGATCACCTCACCACTCGTTGTTCCATTGCGGCGTGTCATTCCGCCGATTGGACGAATCGACGCGGCGACGTTGCTCGTCACGTTCGCGATCCTCTATGCGACGATATTTTTGATTCTGTCCATACAGCAGATTCCGGCGAACTTCGCCCAGATTGCGGTTTCAGCACTGGTGTACTTGCCCTTGCTGACTCTTCGGCTCTACACGTTTCTGATCATCGTGCGCGTGGTATTGAGCTGGGTGTCCGCGGGTGGTTACAACCCGGCCGTCGCAATTATCTATACGTTGACAGATCCGGTGCTGCGACCCATTCGACGCATCATTCCCGTCATGGGCGGCTTCGACCTGTCTCCTATATTTGCGATCATCCTTGTTGGTGCGTTAGTCAGGGTGGTTTCCGGATACGTTCCATTGCCGGTGTTATAGGCAGGCTCGTCGAAACAAGCAGTTTCTCGTCAAGAACGTCCCGAATGGTTTATAGTTATTGAAAAAAGAGGGGTGGTGTTATGACATTGGCGAGAGCTCTGATCTCTTTTACGTCGCTAGCGCTTCTGGCCGCTTGCGGCGGTCCCGGCGACTCGGCTAGCGCACCCGAGGCACAACCGGCCGGTGCAACTTCGGCGGACATCGGCGACTACATCGTCCATTTCAGCGCGCAGTCTACGGATCAATTGCCACCTGAAGTTGCACGCGCCTACAACATCGTTCGCAGCAAGAACCGCGCGATGTTGAACGTGTCCATCATTCGGGAATCGGACAACATGCCTGTCAGCGGTAAAGTCGCGGTCAAGACAGTCAACCTCACCGGGCAGTTGAAAAATGTCACGATGCGGGAAATTGAAGAACCCGGTGACGTGGTCGCGATTTACTACATCGGTGAGACACCGGTGGCGAATCGCGAAACCCTGATATTTGATATCAGCGTCCAGCCGGATGGCGAAAGCTCACCGTCAGATGTGCGCTTCAAGCGCCAGTTTTATACTGACTCCTGACTTAAGACGATTCACAAAACATGCGCCAGGCGGGCACACAAGTGCCCGCTTTTTATTGCGCGGCAATACCGCAAAAATACCTAGAAAAAAAGGCCTTTTTTCGCTTACGCCGGGTGATAAAAAGTGTTATCGTCGCTGCGCTTTCACAGCGGGCAGAAGTCCGTTTCGTCTTTTTTTAGGAGTTAGTTTTTCATGGCAGCGAACACCAAAAAGCCACCTACCAAGTCTGAAATTTACGCAAAGATCGTCGACGACACAGGTCTGACACGCAAGGACATTGCGGCCGTTTTTGAATCATTGAATGGCCAGATCAAGAAGAATCTTGGCGGTCGTGGCGCCCCGGGCATGTTCACCATTCCCGGTCTTCTGAAAATGCGTGTGGTAAAGAAACCGGCACGTAAGGCTCGCAAGGGCGTTAACCCATTTACGGGCGAAGAGATGATGTTCAAGGCCAAGCCTGCAACGAAAGTTGTGAAGGTTTTGGCACTGAAAGGCCTGAAAGACATGGTCTGATTGATTCATCGAATCAATACAAGAAAGCCGGGCATTGCCCGGCTTTTTTTATTCCGCGACGAACTCCATGACGGCGTCCCTGAGTTCCGCCAGGCGACCGTGAAAGAAGTGCTCTCCGCCAGGTACGATCAGAAGTTCTGGTCCGGGCTCGAGGCTGTCCACCCACTCAAGCGTTTCCTCGATGTCGACGAGTTCGTCCTCGTCTCCCTGCACGATTAGCCAGGGACACTGCGGTTGCGACTCAAGGCCTGTCGCAAAACGACTGATTGCCGGTGCAACGCTGACCAGTCCGTCAACGTGCGAGACAACCGCGGCCTTCACTGCGATGGCTGCACCGAAAGAGAATCCGGCCAACCACAGCGGATACGGCCCGTGCCTGGCACGCATCCAATCGATCGCAGCGAGCGCATCGTCCAATTCGCCGACGCCCTCGTCAAATTGCCCTGCGCTCTTTTCGGTGCCGCGAAAATTGAAGCGCAGAGTTTCGTAACCCGATCGTACGAACGCACGCGCCAAGGTGTGCGCAACTTTGTTATGCATGGTGCCGCCATGCTGAGGATGCGGATGGCAGACGACTGCGCAGCCCTGCAAAGCCCCTTCGCCAGGTCGCTCGACAATCGCTTCAAGACGGCCGACCGGCCCGTCTATGAATAGCTTTTCTGTCACAGGATGTGCGGACATGGGGTTCCCAAGCTGGATCGCATCGTGAATACTTCTGTAAAATTATGATCTTATGTAATATGCGATGGTGCCATGAGCGATCGCATGCTGCTCGAAGCACAGTATTGTGCACGCAATTATCATTTGCTGCCTGTCGTTCTGACACCGGGAATGTTGTATGCCTGAAATAACAGTAGTTCATATCGCCTTGCTCGCAGTCGCCGCGGTTGCCGGCGCTGTGGCGGCCTGGTTCATTCGAGGCAACCGTTCCGAGCAGGAGAAAGCGGCCATAAGCCTGGGCTGGCAGGAGCGCATCGACGCCCAACGCAAAGAGCACGACCGGCTCGTTGTGCAGAACAAGGGCCTCATGGAACAGGTCAGCCAGTTTCAGGCATCGCACACCGACGCCAAGAATCGCGCCAAGGAATTGTCCATCGCGGTGCAGGAAGCGTTCGAACGACGCGATGAATTGCAGCGAGAGATCAAGGATATCCGTAGCAACCTCGAGGTTGCTGTCAACGAGCGCAAGCAACTTCAATCGGATATTGAGGCGAGTAGTGTCGGCGAGGACATCCTGCGCCAGAAAGACGAGCGCATCGACAAGCTCAACCGGGAACTCGTCAACTGGCAGAACCGCCTGCCGCCACTGATCGAGCGCTTCCGCGTGCGCAACGAGGAAGCCGAGCAGGTCGAGCGGGAACTCGCCGAAGCGCGGGATCGTATACAAGAACTCGAGACCGCGCAGGACCAGGCCGAGGACGAGCAGACACGTATCGAGGCGGTGCACGATCCCGACGACTTGACCGACGGCCTCGACGCCTCAAATGATCCGGTGGACGATATGACGCCGGAGCCTGAGGACGAGGACGAGGAAGTCGAAGACCTGGAGGAGAACGAAGAGCCCGAGGAAGACGAACAAGAAGCCGAAAACCTCGCGGAAGACGAAGAGGAAGCCGAAGACCCGGAGGAAATCGAAGAGGAAGAAGAGGATCAGGAGCAGCCGGGGTCGGATTTTGACGCTGAAACCGAGCTGGACCCGTACGCCCAGCGTGACAATCTCAAAAAGATAAAAGGCGTCGGGCCGGCTATCGAAAAAACCCTCAACGAAATAGGTATTTTCAGCTTTCAGCAGATTGCCGACATGAGTGAATACGATATTGACCGTGTCGCCAAACGCCTGAAAGGATTTCACAGCCGTATCTATCGTGAGGACTGGATCGGCCAGGCGCGCGCGCTGCTCGATCAGGCTGTTCGCGCCTGACCCTTGAATCTCAAGCTACGAACCACGGTAGCGCTACTGATCCTCGTCATCGGGATCACCGTCGCTGCACGGCTCGACACGGGACGAAACGAAACTGAACCCGAACCAGCTTCCTACTCGGCGGCTGGGCCGGCTGTGTTCGAGGTCTCCTGGCGCCGAGGGTCGCTTATCCTGGCGGGAAACACTGCCTCAAGTCGCCACGAAGAACAGCTCCGCGAAGTCGCGGCTACGCGATTTCCCGGAGCAGTCCTGCACGCAGACTTCCACCCGCTGGGTGTCGCACCCGACTGGTGGATTCAGGCAACGACCGAACTTCTCCCGGCGCTGTCGGCATTGCAGTCACCCTCTGCAATGCTGAAGACCGATTACCTGAAAGTGAGCGGCTTGGTCGCAGATAAATCGGCCGCCGAATTGCGGTTACAGGCGCTTAAGAGATCCTTGCCTGACTCTGTGAGATTCGATTTTCAATTTGAGGCCGTCGCGAAGGATACGACGCCGCGCATGATGTGCGCACGTCAGCTAGCCACGTTCGAGGCAGGGCCAGTCAAGTTCGAGGAATCGGGAACCGAGTTTCGTTCATCTGCCTACCTGGCACTGGACCGCGTTGTTTCGCTGGCAGATGCCTGCCGGGACTCGACAATATCGATAACGGGCCATACGGATTCATCTGGCAATGAAACCTGGAATCAGCAACTCAGCCTGGATCGTGCCAGGGCAGTGGCAAGCTATCTCGGCCAGAAGGGCATCGAACCCGGGCGCTTCATTGTCGAGGGCGCCGGCTCATCGTTGCCGGTCGCCGACAATGCGACGCGTTACGGGCGCGGACTGAATCGACGAATCGATATTCGCATGACGCCGGAGCAGCCCGAATAGTAGCGGCTCAGTCCGCGGCCTCTTCCTCGATTCCGTTCTCGGCCTCTTCCTCTGCCTTGGTGGCTTCCAGGTACCGTTGTTGGTCGCCGTAGTAATCGTCGATAGCGTGCTCCGACGACAATGGGCTCAGGTAATGTTCCGCCGTGAGTCCTTCCCGGTTCATGGCGAGACCGGTCAGGCAGGCCTTGATGATATGAGCGCTATTGAGGGTGGTCTTGTAGGTTGGGTCCAGCGCCGGGTGCAGTTCAACCAGGTCAAACCCGACGACATTGGATTCGGCGCACAAGCGACGCACGATCGTAATCGCTTCGCGCATGGTCATACCGCCCGGAACAGGTGTTCCGGTTGCCACGGTGAATGCCGGATCGAGGACATCGATGTCGAACGAGATATGCAGCTTGCGTCCTTCTTCGCTCGCCTCCTCGACCACTCGATCAAGCACGGCACTCCAGCCGCGCCGTTCGACCTCTGCCATGTTGTGATAACGCATGCCCTGCTCGCGCATCCAGGCAAAGCCCGTCTTGTCCGGCCCGCCTGAGCGCAATCCGACCTGGATAAAGTCGGCAGCTCGTACGTGCCCTTCATTAATTAGGCGGTAGACAGGGTAGCCGTGGCCGATCAGGTGGTTGCCACCCCACCAGGCGTCATAATGCGAATCGAAATGGATCACCGACACGTTTTCCTTGCCGTAAACATCGGCAAGCCCCGCGACGTTCGGGTATTCCAGTGAATGATCACCGCCGACGATCATCGGCACCGCCCCGGTACTCGCAATCTCGCGAACAGTATCGCGAATATGGCGCATGGACCGTTCCGTGCTCTGGTTGTCGACAGCGACATCGCCATAGTCGACGATGGTTAGTACGTCACTGGCGTCAATCTGGACGTATTGATCCCTGCCGCCCATTGGCCACCCCAGCAACCGGAGATCCGTAGTGGCGCGCTCTCCAGAGTCGCGCCATCCGGAACCCATATTCAGAGGAGCACCCAGGATCGCCACATCAACTTCGCCGGCAATAAGATCTTCTTTCGACAACGCGAGAGGATGCCCGCCAAAAGTTGGCGGGCCGCCATAACCATCGTAGCGGCCAAGAGCGATCGGACCGGGTTCCCGTTCGGGGTCCATGGACCGAGGTCTCTTCAGTCGCCAGGCATTGAACTCTGGCGACGCCATGTTCAGAGGAACATTCGGTGCGTCACGACCTTCCTTGTAGGGGTTGTGATCGAGAACCAGCTGCATGGCACTGACCCACGCTTTCACCTCTTCAGGCGTTCGCTCTTCGAGCGCCTCGATCGTCTCTTCCTCGGATCCGGCGAATCGGCGCGCATCATCGCTCTTCAGGAACTCGACTTCTTCCGGGCTCAGCAGGCTCAGCCTGGGTGCCACGCTGTCGGGAAGTTCGATAGGCGGCTTGTCCTCGTCTTCGTCTCGAGGGTCCTTGCTATCGAACGGATAGGGTTGCTCGCCCGTTACATGTTCAGGTGTCTCTGGCAGCTCATCCGACCCCCAGGCTACTGAGGCGATGGCGATCAACGCGATTGAATTTGCCAGGTGCGTGAGTCTATTGGCCATGATCGAGTACCAGCGGGTGAACGAAATCCGGGGCAAGGCCGCTCTTGCGGACCGCGATGCCGGTGAGGCAGGCGTTGAGGACAGCATTGGCATTGACTACCGATAGTCGGGAAACATCCAGCATGGGTGCCAGGTCGGTGATTTCGAACCCGACGATGTCCTTCGACGCGCAGACGTGGCGAATAACCCGGGTAACTTCTTCGAGACGCAATCCTTTGGGCATAATTCTTCCCGCGGCGATCATCTCGGTGGGGCTGATCACGCTGACGTCGATGGAAACAAAGAATGCGTCCGGGCCGCTCTCGACCTCCCGCAAGACGCGTTTGAGCACTTTGTCGAAACCGCGTTGCTCAATTTCAGCCATGGTGTGATAGCGGACATTTTTGCTGCGCAGCCATTGCAGTGACTCGACGCTAACCGCCGGCCCTCGCAATCCGACCTGCACGGTGTCCGCCCCGTCTACGATGCCCTCGTCCAGCAGCAAGAAGAGCGACTGCCGATCGGACACCGTATGGTCTCCGTTCTGCTCCGCGTCCGGATGAGCATTGAGATGCAACAAGCCAAAGGTCCCCTCGCCGTGCGTCCGTGCAACACCCTTTACACCGGGATACAGCATGGATGTGTCGCCACCAACGATCATCGGTATGGCACCGGTGTCCGCCGTCTCTTCAACCATGTCAGTTACGTGATTGACAGACAGCTCAGTCGACAGCCAGTCAACGGAGAAATCGCCGTAGTCAACTACCGACAGTACTTCGGCGGGATCAACCAGCGACTGCACATCCGGCGTCGCGATGGTATTCGTGGCACGCATGGCATTTGGCCCGTTTCCGGCATCACGGCGGCCGCTGCTCGCATTACTGGGCACGCCAATAATTGCCACATCGACGTTACCGGCGATCAGGTCTTCCGGCCAGATGGCTACCTTTGCCCCGGCGAATGTCGGCACGCCGGATTGCGGGAACAGGTAACGATGCACGCTGAATGGGCCGGGGTCTCTTTTAAGCTCTCGCAATGCTGCAGGGGTAGGCAAAGTACCCCGATTGAACCGTTTGGATGCGAGATTGAGTGGCGTCGCCCCCATGTCGCGTTCCGGGTCATAGCCCATTTCTGCGGACAAGGCGATCAGGTCATTCACCAGGCCTTGCAGGTTTTGTGTATCGCGCGTGGTGAGTTCATGCTCAAGCTGCTGCTCAGGAATGAACATGAGTACCGCGCCAGAAGTGATGAAGGCTGCCTGCTCGTCACTGAGCGCAGCAACCTGTTCAAGCAGCTCGTCCGGCACTGTCCATTCGGCACGCGTCGTGTCGAACGGCGCGCCAGTTAGAAGTACTGCCAAGACACAACACACCAGTTTGGCTGGTGAGCTCATACGTGTACCCCCATATCCGGTTGGCCGGATTATTGTTTTGTAATTCTTCTTATTGCGAAATGCGCGCCCTATTAAGGCACATCCTTCGCGGCGTGCCAATGGCAAACGGCGATACTACTATTCCGGAGCGGTGAGTTTGACCAGCTCGATTTCGAAAAGCAGGGTTGCATTGGGCGGAACCGGCGGTTTGCCGCGTTCCCCGTAGCCAAGCTCAGGCGCAATTCTGAGTTCGCGCTTCTCGCCTTCGAGCATGCAGGTAACGCCGAGGTCCCAGCCCTGAATCACCTGCCCCGCGTCAATCTGAAACTGGAAGGGATCTGTACCACCAGACGACCAGATTTCGAGCCCGCGGCCTCCATCGGCCGTCTCGTCGTAGAGCCATAGTGTCGTGTGGACATCGGCGTAGTCCTTGCTGACCGCCGCTCGCCCATACCCCGTTGTTATGATCTTTGCGACCAGCCCGTCCTGGATCTTCACATTGCCGTCGGCATCGGGTTGCGGGCACGCGGCCACCTCGGCGGCGGCTTCGGCGACTTCCTCGGACTGCGGCTGCTCGGGCCCACCACAGGCACTCAGCAGGATGGTGGCGCCCAGTACCAGGGACAGATTACGTTTCATCATTCGGGCTTATCCTCAAAATCCAGGGATGCGGAGTTAATGCAGTATCTCAGACCCGACGGCTGCGGACCATCCTCGAAAACGTGACCGAGGTGCGCGTCACAAGCAGCACAGACTACTTCAATCCTGGCCATGCCATGCGACTCATCGGTGACGGTCTTTACGGCGTCCCCGGCCAGTGGCAACCAGAAACTCGGCCAGCCGGAGCCAGAATCGTACTTCGTCCCGGAGCTGAACAATGGTGCGTCACAGCAGACGCAACGATAGGTGCCATCCGCCTTGTGATCGACATACTTGCCGGTGAACGGCCGTTCGGTTGCCGAGCACTGCGTCACCTGGTACTGCTCGGCGCTGAGCTTCTCACGTAGTTCGTCGTCATTACTCATCGCTGGCTCCAGTATCGATATCCAATAACAGCTTGTTCATGCGGTGCACGTACTCAGCCGGGTTTTCGAGTTGTGAACCTTCGGCAAGCAATGCGTGGTCAAGCACAATATGTGATAAATCGTCGAAGCGCCCGCCATCAGGTTCCGCCGACAGGCGCCCGACCAACGGATGATCAACGTTGATCTCGAGGATGGGTTTCGACTCCGGCACATCCTGACCGCTGGCTTCGAGCATACGCCGCAGCTGAGGATTGAGATCTTCATCCCCGGCAACCACACACGCAGGCGAGTCCACGAGCCGCCGGCTAACGTTTACGGACTCGACGCGATCACGCAGTGCGCGTTTGACCTTCTTGAGTAAGCCTTTGTGCTCTTCATTCATCACATCCTGGCTGACCGAGCCGTCACCATCCGGCAGGTCCAGGGCTGAACGCCCGATATCAACGAGTGCCTTGCCCTCATACTCGCCAATCCCCTCGACAACCCATGGGTCGATACGATCCGTCAGAAGGAGAACCTCGATATCGCGTTCTCGCAGTTGTTCGAGGTGCGGGCTCGCAATCGCCGTCTCGTAGTTCTCCGCAAGGATGTAGTAGATCTTGTCCTGATCGCCCTTCGCACGAGAGATGTAGTCGTCGAGAGACTGGTCCTGGGTATCCGAACCCGCCTGGGTCGACGCAAACCGCAATAGTTTCGCCAGTTTGTCCTTATTGCCATGGTCTTCCACAAGACCTTCTTTCAGGACCTGGCCGAACGCTCCCCAAAAGGCGCCGTAGTCGTCGCTATTGGCGAGCTTGCCCAGCATGTCGAGCACGCGCTTCGTCAGTGCACCGCTCATCGCCGTCAGGTCCGGGTTCTGCTGCAACAGTTCGCGCGACACGTTCAGCGGCAGGTCGGACGAGTCAACGACGCCCTTGACGAAGCGCAGATACAGGGGCAGGAACTGCTCGGCATCGTCCATAATAAAGACGCGCTGCACATAGAGCTTCAGGCCACGCGGCGCCTCGCGATTCCAGAGGTCGAACGGAGCTGCCGCCGGAATGTAAAGCAAGCTTGTATACTCGCGCTTGCCCTCCACGCGGTTATGGCTCCAGATCAGCGGATCGGTGAAATCGTGCGCCAGGTGTTTGTAGAACTCTTTGTATTCGTCATCGGACACTTCCGTGCGCGGCAAGGTCCAAAGCGCCGTCGCGGAGTTTACGACCTTCGTATCATCTTCCCCTGCAAGGTGGAGCGACACCGGGAAGCCGATGTGGTCCGAGTATTTGCGAATCAGCGATTCGATACGGAACGAATCTGCGAACTCGCTCTCATCGGCCTTGAGGTGCAACGTGACACTGGTGCCGCGCTCATCGCGGTCGATATCCTCGATCGTGAATTCGCCCTCGCCGTCCGATTCCCAGCGTACCGCCTGATCTGATCCGGCTCTGCGCGTGTCGACCGTGACTTTGTCCGCGACGATGAAGGCTGAATAAAAACCGACACCGAACTGGCCGATCAGCTGTGCGTCGTGCTGCTGATCGCCCGTCATCTGCTCGAGAAACTCCGCCGTACCCGAGCGGGCAATGGTGCCCAGGTTATCGATCAACTCCTCACGCGACATGCCAATACCGTTGTCGCTCACGGAAAGCAGTCGCTTTTCCTTATCGACTTCGATGCGAATTCCCAGCTCATCCTCGCCCAGCAAATCGGGCTGTGCCAGGGCTTCGAAACGCAACTTGTCTGCTGCATCGGAGGCATTTGAAATCAGCTCGCGAAGGAAGATTTCCTTGTTGCTGTAGAGGGAGTGAATCATCAGCTTCAGAAGCTGACGAACCTCGGTCTGGAAACCAAGGGTTTCTCGTTTGTCGGCCACGCCGGTTTTCTCCTGACCAAAGTCAGACACGATATGGCCTGTTACGGCAATTTCAAGCCCGGGAGCGAGCTTTAGATATTCAGGCTGGCTTGCCTGGCGACCACTTCTCGGACGGGACCGTCACGGAGCGATACAGGAGAATGACGAACAACATGGTGGACGTAGCCAACGCGATCGGCTGGTGCGTCAGGGCGAGCCAGATTCCTCCCGCCGCGACGGTCAGCAACATGATCAGGGAGGCCGTTTTGATGATTGTCCGGCGCAATCGTTCCCAAACGAGGCCGACTGCACCATAAAGGTCATCAAGATCGTCGAGGTACTGGAGCAGGAATTCCATCTCAGTAGCTACCGCACTATCGTCAGCAGGGGACCCGCGCATTCCGTATCACCACTTTGTGTGTCGGCTTCATGCAGGGCTGCATTGTTCGATTCCTTGGCGTGCGCAATCGCGCGGTGAAAAAGCTCCCAGCGCTGGCGCGCAGATTCGCTCTTCAGGGCGTCGACCGGTAATTCCGTTTTCTGGTGTTTTTTTGACATACTCTGACGGCGTTGTTGTCTTCAGTGCGCTCACTATAGGACTGCCGTATTACAGTCTCTGTGAGGCCGGTCACAGCTTGCCTCACTGACTCTGAACGAAGCCTGAAAAAGCTCAGAAACAAGACGCAGTTCCGCCTTTTTTTGGGGAACAGATCACAATATATTTACCGAATGCTCTAGTGCTCGTACGGCCCAAGCAGGCAAAAAAAACGCCGGCAATTAGCCGGCGTTTTTGACTCAATTCCTTATGTCTACTCTTTGTCATCCGTGGACTCTTTCGCCCAATTGCGGCGGACCTGGTCTGTCCAGTCGCGGTAGCCTTTCCACGAATACAGAGAAGGATCGATGCCCTCACGACGGCCGCGAGGTGTCGGCGCCTTGGATATCCAGCGACGGTACTGCTGCCATCCATCTGCATCGTTCGCCGCCGGCTCGTTCGCATCAAGTTTAGCGTCGTCTGCCTTGCGGTCCCGCTCGGCATCCGTACCGAAGCTCTCGTCCCACTTCATGTGTTTACTGTCTGGCATAAGTTTGCTCAGCAATTCCTTTGAACAAATATTAAGTACAGTCATGCCAAATTCACAGGAACTGCATCACAGTGCGCAGTCCCTGTTTTTCCTTTAAAAACAGCTATTTAACTCCCGGTTTTACTTAATCACGTAACAGGGATCGTAGTCGTCACGTGATATTTTCATCCGATGCTGGGCAACGAAACCGGTCAGGAGTTTGTCCAGTAGGTCCATTATTCGTTGCGATCCGCGAATTTCGAACGGACCATCGCGCTCTATTATGGCCGCAGTATCCTCGCGGACGTTGCCCGATACGATGCCGGAGAACGCCCGCCGCAAATTTGCCGCCAGCTCGTGGCTGGCAAGATCTTCGCCGATATCAAGATCGCGCATGTTCGCATGTGTGGCGACAAAGGGACGCTGGAAATCCTCATCGATCATCAGCCTCCAGTTGAAATAGTAAGCATCGCCGTGCTTATTGCGAAACGCGAGCACGTCATCGAGACCCGTGTTCATCTGTTTTGCCACTTCGGCCGGATTGTCGATGATGATCTTGTAGCGGCTTTGCGCATCCGACCCCAGGGTTGCAGCAACAAACTCATCGATCTCGCGAAAGTAGGGCTCGGCTGAAGCAGGCCCCGTCATTATCATTGGGAGCGGTTGCCCCTTGTTGTCCGGATGCAGCAGAACGCCAAGCAAGTAGAGAATTTCTTCGGCTGTACCAACACCGCCCGGGAACACGATGATGCCGTGCCCCAGTCGCACGAACCCTTCCAGCCGTTTCTCCATGTCCGGCATGATGACCAGTGAGTTCACGATCGGATTGGGTGACTCGGCGGCGATGATGCCGGGCTCGGTGATGCCAACATAACGTCCGGCACGTATTCGCTGCTTGGCATGGCCGATCGTCGCCCCCTTCATCGGACCTTTCATTGCGCCCGGCCCGCAGCCGGTACAGACGTTCAGGCCACGAAGGCCAAGTTCGTAGCCGACCTCTTTCGAATAGTCGTATTCGTCGCGGCTAATCGCATGGCCACCCCAGCAGACGACCAGATTCACGCTCGCCGGTATTGTCAAAAGGCCCGCGTTGCGGACGATATGAAATACGGCGTTGGTGATGCCGTCGGACGTTGTCAGGTCGAAGCGACCACTATCGACGATTTCATTGCGGGTAAATACGATGTCGCGGAGAACCGCCGACAGTAGCTCGCGTGTACCGCGGATCATCTTTCCGTCGACGAACGCTTCGGGGGGCGCATTTTTCAGAGTAAGTTTGAGGCCGCGATCCTGCCGGATAAAACCAACTTCGAAATCCTCGTAGGTCTTGAGCAACTCACGAGCGTCATCGGAAACGCTGTCGGCGCTCAGCACGGCCAGCATGCAGCGACGCAACAGGGGATACAGGCCACCCGAACCGCTGGATTGCAGCTGGTCAACCTCGAACTGGGACAGGACCTCGAGACTACCCTCGGGCCAAACCTCTGCATCAACGAATTTTTCGGACATTCAGGGCTTGATTTCGATCGGCGTATTTTCGCCAGTCATTAGCCAGATATCGATCATGTCAGAATTGGATACGGCAATGCAGCCGTTGGTCCAGTCCTGCGTCCGATAGTAGGTTTCCGAATAGGTCGGGCTGTTGGGTTGGCCGTGGATCATGATCGCGCTGCCCGGGTTTTCATAGCCGGCCTCGCTCGCCTGACGCCAGTCGACCGGATCCGGGTAGGAAATATGGATCGACAGGAAGAAATCGCTATTCGGGTTCCTGCCGTCGAGCAGGTATTTCCCCTCGGGCGTCTTGAAGTCGCCTTCGCGCAGCTTATCGCCGACAGGGCTGATACCGAGCGCTATCTTGAACGTGCGAAATATCTCGTCATCCTGCACCAGGTGCAGCAGGCGAGCTTCCTTTTCGATAATGACCCGGTCGGCCACGGGGAAATTCCCCGCCTGCACCATGCCGGGCATGAGCAGCGCGAAGATTGCGACCGCGAGTAATCTCAAAAGTGAACTCATATGTTCGGACGTTCCTCCAAAACCTGCGACAAGCCTAGCAAATCTCAACCGCCTGAAAAACGCCTCGGGTCACATTAAGCATTGCGACCCGCAATCCAGCCGATGGCGAAGCCGATTCCGCCTGCGACGAATGTGTATAACGGCAGGTAGCGAAAAACACGATCGGGAAACGATGCATCGCTGAACATCTCGTTCAGGTTAACCGAGTACGCATAGTGCAAATAGGCGGTCAGTCCCAACGTCGGTATGGCGAAACCCAGGGTGCCAAGGGGCATCCGCATTCCCGCACCGGACCAGCGGCCGTTGCCCAGAAACAAAGTAAGCCAGGACAGCAACACCAGGGCCAGCAAGGGCACCAGGTTGCGAGCGACCCATCGTCCGCCAGAAGGGCCGCCCTGCTGCACGTCGGCAAACCAGAATGACGCGGCTACGGCCAGTAGCACGACGGGAAGCAGGCGGACGATGAGGTACTTGCTGCGCACCTCCATCAACTGGTTCCTGCGTCTGCCAGGATCGGTATCTGGACTTTGATGCCGGGCCGGATCTTGTGCATGTCGAGGGCCGGATTATATTGACGGAAGAGCCACAAGGGCAC
Organism: Gammaproteobacteria bacterium; assembly: GCA_009937605.1. Taxonomy (GTDB): domain Bacteria; phylum Pseudomonadota; class Gammaproteobacteria; order Steroidobacterales; family Woeseiaceae; genus UBA1847. Next base: position 17,881 of record JAACFG010000002.1, read on the forward strand.
GTCGTACTGGCGCAGCGCGATGATCCAGATCGATTCACCTCGCTTGATGGTGTGTTCGGCAACTCCGGTGATCACGTGCCGCCTGAAGAAACTGTCCTGCTGATGACGCTGGTACGTGATGCGCCGCTGTTCGAACAGCGTGGCATTAACTGTGCCAAGGTCCAGACGGATGCGGTCACCAACGGCAACCGGAGTCCCAAACGCCAGGCCATTCAAGTCACGCAGCCGCTGGGTCTTGATCTCGAGCCAATCGCCGTAATGACCGAGAGTCTCGAGAGGTTGCACCTCGATCGTGCCGTCTGCGGCGACCGAGTAATCGCTCGGATCGGACAAAAGCGCCGTCTGGATTGTGCCAAGCATCGCGGCCGCGAAATCGCCCGCCATGGCACCAGGCGTCATTTCAGCCACCTCGACTTGTGGCTCTGGAACGGCAGCACTCGCGGCCACCCCGGGGTCGACGGGCGATGGCTCGACAGGCGCTGGTTCGACAGGCGATGACGCGACGGCCGCAGGCGGGGGCGCGGGCCCGGCGGCTGGCAGGCGCAAGCGTTGCCCTGCGCGTATTCGATGGCTGCTGCTCAACTGATTCAGAGCGACCAACGTCGACACTCGTGTGTCGTAGGTATCAGCAATCTCAGACAGCGTGTCGCCGCGCGCGACCGTATGAAACATGTCCGGCAATTGCTTCGCAAAGGTCACATCGGGCGGCAAGTTGGCGATTGTCGCTTCGAGCGAGCCAGTCGTCGCGGCTGTTGGCAGACGCAAATCGTAACCCTTGGGCAGGTATTTGCTCTCTTGCCAGACCGTCGCCTGCAATCCAGGGTTGTGTTTCCTGATCGTCGCTCTTGAGACGTTCGTCGAGTCGCTCAGGCCGGACACCGACACGTAGGTTGGCAGCTTTACCGTCTCGTAATCGACGGGGGTCTCGGGAACGGTCCCGGGAAAGTACGTCTCGACGTTCTGGTCAACTTCGCGGGCCGCGAGAAACGCGACGTAGAAGTTACGCGATGCGAATCCGAATGTCCGGCCGTTGTATTTACGAAGTATGTCGACATACGCTTCGTCGCCGTACTGTTTCATCGCGCGACGTACACCGCCGAGCCCATGATTGTACGCAGTGATCGCCATCGGCCAGTTACCCGTGATCGAGTAGTTGTAGGCAAGGAGCCGACCAGCCGCACGCGTGGCAGAAAACGGATCGTTGCGTTCGTCTACGACATGGTCGACACGCATGTAGCGGCGACCCGTGCTGCGCGTAAACTGCCAAATGCCTGATGCTCCGACATGCGATCTCGCATTGGGGTTATACGAGGACTCGACATGCGGCAGTGCCGCGAGATCGATTGGCACACCAAGCGATGTGAATTGCTCATTCACGTAGTCGCGCCAGCGCCCCGATCGCTCGAGCCCTTCCTGGAATCGGTCACTCAGCCCATGCTGGAAGCGAACCCGCTTGACCGCGGCACTCAAGCTTGTATTACTGACATCGGCCGGCCACAACGCCAACACTCGGGCTTCTTCGCTGCTTAAGTTGCTGCGCTTGCCCGATGCGAGTACCCGCAGCACAGCCTGCAGCTCTTTGCGGCGTGCATCGACGCGTCGATTGCGCTCCCGTCTCGACAACGTCGCGGGCATGTCGAGTCGGTCATAAACCACGGCGAGGTTGCGATTGTCGTGCAGCACACCTTCATCGGTCGAATACCGGGTAAATATCGAAATCCAGAAATCGACGTCTGGTTGCAGCTCCACAGGCTGCGGAAAAGTCTCGGCAGCCTGTGCCGGCGCGACGGCCAGACACCCGGCCAGTAATATAAGGCAGCGAAAGCTTGTCATTTGCAATAGTTCAGGTTTCAATCGTAAATTCTTGATTAGTTCACGGAAATTATCAGTAGTTTGCCGTATTTTGAGCACCTTATGAGCCCATTTTTCGCACAATTCGATCAGCCGCGCGGCATTGGCCACTTGTTGGTCGTCCTGTGCGCGTTATTTGCATCGAGCCTGGTGCTGGCCGGCGAGACTTCACTCGAGCCATCAGGCAGCGGCGTAGACCTGCTTCAGGATACGACCGGCGAAGAGGACGCGCGTTCCGGTGAAACTTCCGCCGTGGCGGAAGAACTCGTCGATGCTGTACCCGCGCACGCGCATGACGTGCCACTCGCAGATGCCGTCACTACCGCCGACGGACAGGCTGTGCCGCTGCTCTTGCTGGATACCGAAATACTCCCTGGCACTGCACAGCGCCTTGCATGGTCGGCAACCGAGCTATTCGAGGGTGTACCGGTTTCGACGCCGGTGCTTGTTGTAAATGGCGAATTGCCGGGTCCGACACTTTGCCTGACCGCGGCGGTTCACGGCGACGAACTCAACGGCATAGAGATGGTGCGGCGGGTTCTGCATGATATCGAACCAGGCAAATTATCAGGTGCGGTTATTGGCGTGCCAATCGTCAACGTGCAGGGTTTTCGTCGCGGCTCGCGCTACCTGCCCGATCGGCGCGACCTGAATCGGTATTTTCCTGGCAACCCGAAAGGTAGCGCCGCTGCGCGAATTGCACACTCTCTGTTTACTGATGTCATCGCGCATTGCGATGCACTTGTCGATCTTCACACAGGTTCGTTTGAACGCGCCAATCTTCCACAGATACGCGCAGACCTTCGCAATCCCGACGTCGTCACGTTGACGCTCGGATTTGGCTCCATGGTTGTCCTGCACAGCGAACCCACGGCCGGCACCTTGCGCCACGCCGCAACGATGGCAGGTATTCCGGCAGTGACAGTGGAAGCCGGGGGACCGTCGCAGCTCGAACTTGCAGAAGTTAAAGACGGCGTGAAAGGAATCGAGACCCTCCTGACAACGCTCGGCATGGTCAAGAAGCTGCGACTATGGGGCGATCCGGAGCCGGTGTACTACCGCTCATCATGGGTACGCGCCGATAACGGCGGCATCCTGCTTGCGGATGTCAGCCTCGGCAGCACCGTGCGCAAGGGCGACCTGCTGGGCACAATCACGGATCCGATGAACAATGCACGGACTGAGCTGTATTCGCCCTACTCCGGCCGGATTATTGGCATGGCACGCAACCAGGTTGTCATGCCGGGCTTCGCCACTTTTCATGTTGGCATCCAGGCCGACGTAATCAGGGAAGAAGACGCACCATTGCCCGATCAGGAAGAGAAATCGAGCACGGGTGGTTACGTGGATGGAATGTCCGAGTAGAATTCCGGCTCCATCCCTGTAGAAATAGTGTATGAGCGGCGATCGTAAACCCCTGTCCAGCTACCGGGCGCCACGCTATTGGCCCATTTGGATTGCGATGGGGCTTTTGCGCGTCGTGTGCCTGTTGCCGCACCGCATGGCACTGGCCATCGGCCGTCTGCTCGGTCGAATTGCGCATTCGCTGGGTGGCTCGCGAGTCGCAATCGTGCGGCGCAACATCGAACTGTGTTTTCCCGACCTGTCGGCCAGTGAGCTCGACAATCTCACGTATGAACACTTCAAGGCGCTCGGGATGAGCGTCATCGAGATGGGACTGGGTCGCTGGGCGAGCACGCGACACCTCAAGTCCATCACGAATCTCGTTGACGTCGAGAATCTTCTTGATGCTTTGGCGACAGGCAGAGGCGTGATCCTGCTCGCTGCGCATTTCACGACGCTCGAGATTTCTGGCCGCGTTCTTGCCGATGCCGTGCCACCGTTTGATGCGGTGTTTCGCAAGAACCGCAGCGAATTCCTGACCGAGTTGCAGCGGAGCGGGCGCGAGGTGTCTGCCGATACAACGATCGAAAAACGCGATATCAAGAAAATGGTGCGCAGCCTGCGCAACAACCGAGCCGTCTGGTACGCGCCGGACCAGAGCTACAATCGAAAAGGATCCGAGGCTATCGAGTTCTTCGGAGTACCCGCGATGCACACAACGGCAACATCGACGCTCGCCCGCCTGGGTAACGCGCTGGTGGTTCCGTTCTTTCCGCGGCGGCTCAAAGACGGGACGTATGAGCTCATTTTGCTACCGGCACTCGAGGCATTTCCAAGCGATGATCCCGTGGCAGATACAAAGCGCTACATAACGGCTCTCGAGGAGCATATTCGCAGCTGCCCCGAGCAGTACTTCTGGATCCATCGCAAATTCAAGGACCTGCCAGACGGCTATCCTGATTACTACGCCGATCTTGACGCGTCGAAATAACCCTCGAGCAACTGCTCCCAGTTTGCCGCGCGAAAGTGCAGCTTGGGATCCAGGTTCACAATCTTGTTCAGCGACCGATGCAGTCGGCTGAGCGTTTTCTGCTGCCAGGCACCTGGTGCCCGAAGTCCGCCTTTATCGAAATCAAGCATCCATAACAGACCGTCACTATCGATCTGTACGTTATAGGCGTTCATGTCGGCATGATAGACACCTGCTTTGTGGAAATCGTAAATTGCTGCGCCGACCGAATTCCAGAAAGCCTCGTCGGGGTCGTGATCAGCAATGTATTGCGAGAGCGGCACGATATCGGGCACGCGGACCGTAATGATGTCAGCCGTGTAGAAAGTACCGCGCTGCGTGTAGCGCGCAGCTGCAGGACGTGGCACGCGCATGTTGTTCGACGCCAACTTGTCGAGCAGCCGCCATTCCATGAAGGAACGGGTTTTGTCTGCGCCGGAAAAAACGTAAGTGTCGCGAACCAACTTGCCAACGACGCCCCCACGCATGTAGTGCCGCAATACGAACTGGCGAGGCACATTGCCGACAAACATCGTATTGCCTCGCCCACCGGAGCGCAGCGACCCGGTCAACAATTCGGCATGCATCCAGCCTTCCGGAGTGAACCTCTTCTCCGAAATCTGGTTGATGATGGCCTTATCGTATAGGATTGCGCCGGTCGCGGTATTCTCGACAGTCTCGGTCAACGGACCCTTTCCCCAACACTTGAGTGGACTGATATTGCCTGATTTGGACCTGCAATCGAAGCCTCAAAATATCTGCGTCATGCGCCTCTCGGCTATTGGGGACACCTGCCACGCGCTCGCCGTCATCCGCCGCCTGCAGGACAACTGGCCCGGCGCTCGTATCACCTGGATCATCGGCAAGACCGAAGCCTCGCTAATGTCCGGTATCCCGGACATCGAATTCATCGTTTTTGACAAGTCTCTCGGCCTTCGGGCCTACAGGGACGTGCGTGCGCAGCTGCGCGGAAAGCGATTTGATGTCGCCTTGTGCATGCACGCCTCGCTGCGAGCTAACCTCTTGATCCCCTCGATACCCGCCGCGATCCGCCTTGGTTTCGACAAGACACGCGCGAAGGACTACCAGTGGCTGTTTACGAACCGGCGTATCGACGCGGCGCTCGGCGAGCACGCCATGGAAGCAATGATGTCGTTCGCAACGAGCATCGGCGCAGAGGAGCGACCACTGCGCTGGGATATTCCGCTTGCCGCCGAAGACCGCGATTTTGCACGGCGATTCGCTGACGACGACAGACCTCTCGTCGTTATCAGTCCCTGCAGCAGCCAGCGTGCCCGCAATTATCGCAACTGGGACGTGCAAAACTACGCGGCCGCTGTCGAGCACCTCGAGTCGCAATTCGACGCTCGTATTGTATTGACGGGCGGTCCGTCGGATCTCGAGAGGGAATACGGTGCCGCCCTCGCAGCAGACAGCGATGCCGAAAACCTCGTCGCTCAGACGACACTCAAACAACTCGCCGCACTGATTGCGTCGGCTGACCTGGTTATTTGTCCCGATTCGGGCCCTGTACACATGGCAACAGCGCTAGGAACCCCCGTGATCGGGCTCTATGCCACATCCAACCCGGATCGCACGGGACCCTACAATTCAGCAAAACTCACGATCAACCGCTATCCTGATGCGATTCATCGCTATTTAGACAAGAACGTCGCCGATGTTGCCTGGGGCGAACGCGTGCGTGACCCTGAGGCCATGGGCCTGATTACCGTTGCTGAGGTTCTGCACAATATCGACATTTTCTTCGAAGAACGGGATAATTAGGCTGATCTTTTAACTATTTTCTCGAAGACTTGGGTCGGATCAAGGTCCTTCAGGCACTTCAAATGGCCCAGCGGGCATTCCCGGGCGAAACAGGGGCTGCACTCTATACCAGTTTCGTGAATATCGCGTTTTTTCGTGAGCGGTGGCGTGAATTTCGACGAAGATGAGCCATAAATGCCATGAACGTGACATCCCGATGCGGCCGCAACGTGCATGAGTCCCGAATCGTTGGACACGGCCTGCTCGCAAGCCGCGAAAAGATCGATCGCATCCTCGATTGACGTCTTTCCACAAAGATTCACCGCGCGGCTTCCGCCTGCAATAGCATCTCCTGCCGCCTTGTCCTTATCCGACCCCAGGACCCAGACGGCGTAACCCGCGTCATCAAGCGCCGCTGCCAGTGTTGTGAAATGCTCATGCGGCCAGCACTTTGCCGGGCCGTATTCGGCGCCAGGCATCATGGCAATGACTGGCTTTTCTGTATTGAGACCCAGGTCATGGATCAACCGGTCCTGGTTCTCTGCTGAAACCAGTAACTCCGGCTCTGGCAACACATCGGGCAGCGCTTCATCTTTGCTAAGCCCCAGCGCGACGAAACGCTTAACCGTCTGATCCAGGTCTTCGGGGTCGAACGGTCGCATATCGTTAATGAACCCGTAGCGTGTTTCTCCGCGAAAGCCCGTCCGCGTCGGTATGCGTGCAAACCAGGGGATCAGCGCCGCCTTGGCCGACCGCGGCAACACGATCGCTCGATCGTACCCGTTGCCCTCGAGGCTCCTGGCGATACGACGGCGCGTCGCAAGACCGATTTCGTTGTGGGCGGTCTTCGATGCCGTGCTGTTCCGAATCTCGGGCATGCGCGCAGTGACGCGTAACGACCATTCAGGCGCAAGCACATCGAGCTCCCGATTGGGTTCGCGAGACTTCAGCAACTTGAACAACGATTGGGCCATGACCATGTCACCAACCCAGGATGGTCCTACAATGAGTGTTGCCGCAATCGGCGAATCGGACGATGCCTGATTGGCGATTGCCCTGGGGCTCAACCACGATCCGGTTCGAAGAACGCCGTAGTAGTACTTCGCGAGCCCCGCCAGCATCCCGCTGCGCACGCGGAGCGCAGGATACCGGCGTAGCGTGATCCAGTTGAGAAGCGACGACAACACCAGCATTGGCAAGCGCAGCAAGATAATCAACAGGTGCGTCAGTGCGCGTTCCAGGCCGGCCGTATGCCTGTTGGCATACACATGTTTCGAGATAATGACTTCAAGCTTGGTCATCGATTTCACATCGACATTCAGTCGGCTGGATCCCCCATGGGCATGTATCACCTGGACTTGCGGGACGTAGGCAACCGTAAGCCCGAGGTTGCGCGCGCTCCGGCACAAGTCCGCATCTTCAACGTACATCCAGTAGTCCTCGGCCCAGCCGCCGATCGCATCGAAGTCTGCCCTGTCTATCAGCAATACCGAGCCGGTCACCCAATCGCAGTAGATAATTTCTTCGTAATCCGCACGCGGATCTGGAAACTTCGAGGGCAACAATATCCGCGACAGAGACTTGAGCGTCTTGCTCTGGTTGAGCAGGTTGGGGAAATCGTCGAAGACTTTCTGCCGGTTACCGTCCATCGACATCTGTTTGGGAGCGGCAATCCCGATATTGTGTTCTGCCTTGATGTCAATCAGTGCCTGAATGCTGCTGCTCGCGGCAATGACGTCCGGGTTCATAAAGAGCAGCTGCTCGCCGGTGGCTGCAGCGACGCCGATATTACAGCCGGCTCCAAATCCGCTGTTGTTCGGGTTGCTGATGAATGTCACCCAGGGGAACCGGGCTGAAAATTCGGCGAAAGGCTCCGCGGCCGACGCGTTGTCGACAACGATGATCTCCCAGTCCTCCGGGAAACCTTCCTTTAGCCCGACCAGGGCTGCTTCAAGGTGACTCCACGAATGATAATTGACGGTGATAATCGAAAGCTTCATACCGTCGAATCGCGTTCAGTCAGTACGGCTATCGAGCACAAATGTGGCCCAGGTAATCTTTGACGCCGGCCTCGACGGTCCGGAACTCCACATCACATCCCGATGCACGCAGTTGAGTGAGATCCGCTTGCGTGTAGCTCTGGTACGCGCCTTTCAGATGATCGGGGAACGGAATGTAACGGATCTTTCCTTTGCCATGGAACTTGATGACTGCATTGGCCACGTCATTGAAGCTCTGCGCCCGGCCGGTCCCGGTGTTGTAGATACCCGAAACATCCGGGTGATCAAGGAACCAGAGATTTACGTTGCAGGCATCATCAACGTAGACGAAATCACGCAGCTGCTCGCCGTCGCCATAGCCCTCGGTTCCGGTAAACAGGCGGGCTTCGCCGTCCGCGAGGATCTGGTTATTGAAATGGAACGCGACGCTCGCCATCGAACCTTTGTGCTGTTCATGCGGGCCATAAACATTGAAGTATCGCAATCCGACGACCTGGCTGTCCGGAGTTGCAGCAATGCGCCGCACATAGCGGTCAAACTGCAGCTTTGAGTAACCGTAGACATTCAGCGGATGCTCGAATACCGGATCCTCGATGAACTCCTTCGACCCGCCGTAGACCGCGGCTGACGACGCATAAATGTAGGGCGACTTGTTCTCGAGACAGTGATGCAACAACGATTGCGAATACGCGTAGTTGTTTTTCATCATGAAGCGGCCGTCCCACTCGGTAGTCTCCGAGCAGGCGCCCTGATGAAAGATAGCCTTCACCGACTTGGCGAACGCCTTGTCATTCGCCAGGCGCTCGAGCAGATCGTCCTTGTCGAGGTAGTCGGCGATGGGCAGGTCCGAGAAATTGACAAACTTGTGGCCGTCCTCGAGGTCATCGACGACGACAATGTCGTCGTGACCCCGATCCGCAAGTGCGCGCACCAGGTTACTGCCAATGAATCCGGCGCCGCCAGTTACGATATGCATACGCTTACTCCGAACCTTCCAGCATGCGGTACTCGGCGCCGCAATAGGGGCACTTGGCCTGGCCCGTTGCTTCGATCGGAATATACACCTTCGGGTGCGAATTCCAGAGATACATTCCGGGCATCGGGCAACTCAGGGGTAAGTCTCGTGGACGCACCCCGTATTTGTTCTGCGCGTTTGCCGGAATAAGGTTCTGGTCGACGGTGCCTGCTTTACCTGCCACGTATATCCTCATGTAGTCGAAAGTGCCGGGACGCAAATTATAAGCTCAAGCCAGCCAGTCGTCCCATGTTTTGGCGACAAAGCTGCGTTCCCGCTCGAATTCTCCCTGGCTGACGAGCGATGGCAGGCCATCGAGGACCATGTGATGCTGACGCAGGCGATAATTGCGGTACGCATCCTGCAGCATGTCGCCAGTCGAATTCTCAAGGCAACCTTCGGCAATCAGCGCATCCAGTTGCCGAATATTGTCCGAGTAAAAAATCACGTCGGGGTGTGTTTCAGCCTTATCGAGCACGAGATACTGCACAAGAAATTCAATATCGCCGATGCCGCCGCGCCCATGCTTGAGATCGAACACGTCGTTGTCGCTGCGATCGAGCTCGTTGCGCATGCGTTGCCGCATGGAAATAACATCGTCTCTTAACTTGTCATGGCGGACTCGCCGTACCAGCGTTTCACGCCGGATACGCTCAAACTCTTCTGCCACCCTGGCACTACCGGCGACCGGGCGCGCGCGTAGCAGGGCCTGGTGTTCCCAGGTCCAGGCGTTGTCCTCCTGGTAACGCTCGAACGCGTCCGCGCTGGTCACCAGGAGTCCCTTGTGGCCATCGGGCCGCAGGCGTGTGTCGATATCATAGAGTTGCCCCGACCCTGTCTGGGTGGTCAGGAAGTGCACAAGTCGACGGACCAGGCGGCTGAAGAACATCGTATTATCGAGCGGTTTATCGCCGTCGGTCACCTGCTTGCTGCCGTGCGAGTCATGCAGAAAGACGACATCCAGATCGGAACCGTAGGATAATTCCAGGCCACCGAGTTTGCCGTAGGCGATGATGCCGAACCCGGCCTCTCGTTCAACTCCATCGTCTGTGCAGCGCGGCACACCGTGTCGCTCGGTCAGGTCGCGCCACGCGACCCGCAAAGCTTCCTCGAGGACAACCTCGGCCAGCCACGTAAGCGCGTCGCTGACCTTCATGATCGGCAGCTTGCCATTGAAGTCGGCGACAGCGATGCGAAACATCGTCGAGCGCTGAAACTGACCAATGGCCTGCATGCGTGCCTCGGCATCCTGATCTTCGTCGACAAGACGCTGCTCCAATTCAACCGCAAGGTCGGCGCGCGTCACAGTTTCGGAGTAGAAACGCGGGTCTAGCAGCTCGTCGAGTAGCGCCGGGTAACGCGCGATCTGCTCCGCGATGTAGTGACTGCGCGTACAAAGGTCGACCAGGCGAGCGAGTGCCCCGCTATTTTCATTGAGTAGCGCGAGGTAGGCACTACGCCTTAGAACCCGCTCGACGATCGACAGTGTGCGAGACAGTGCCAATAGTGGTCGTGCTGATGTCGCGATTTCGACAACGAGCTGCGGCACAAATCGCTGCAATCGATCGCGCGCAGCGGAATCGATCTGGCGTATTCCCGAACTGCTGGCAAAACGAGCCAGGACCTCGGCGATCTCCGGAGCTTCGCCGTAACCTTCAGCGATCAATAGTTCGGCCCAGCCCTCCTCTGCGGTACCGGACTCCCAGGCCCGCTCAACACGCTTTTGAAAGGGTGTTTCGTCGGCACGTTCCCGGAACGCAACCTGCTCGAACTGGGCCGAGATTACGGCGCTGTGTCGCTCAAAATCAGCCCGCAAGTCAGTCCAGTTCGCGTAGTTCATTGCCACGCACAGGCGCGCCCGGTCACTGTCACCGGACGGCAGATCATGGGTTTGCTGGTCGCGTATGCCCTGGATGAAATTTTCCAGCCGTCGCATGTAGCGATAGGCATCACGCAGCTCATTTGCGCTTTTTGCAGACAGGCCGCGGGGACCGACGAGCAATGGCAAGACCTTTTGCAGTTCGCGCGACTGGAGAGAGGGTTCACTGCCGCCGCGCACCAGCTGCAGCGACTGCACGACAAACTCGGCCTCGCGAATCCCGCCCGGTCCCAGCTTGACGTTGTCCTGCAGTTCACGCTTCCTGACCTCTGCAGCGATCATGGCATGCATTTCCCGCAACGACTCGAACACACCAAAGTCGATGTAACGCCGATACACGAACGGCCGGATCAAGTCTTGATGCAACTCGTTGACGATGTCGCCGCCAGGCCGCGGCCCGACCACGCGGGCCTTTACATACGCATAGCGCTCCCAGTCACGGCCATGCTGCAACAGGTAAGACTCAAGCGCGCCGAAGCTCACGACGGGGGGACCGCTATCACCGAACGGGCGCAGCCGCGTGTCGATTCGGAAGACGAAGCCGTCGACCGTGGTCTCGTCCAACAGCGCGATGATCTGGCGTGACAGGCGACCGAAGTACTCCTGGGCACTCACGCACTTCGGACCGTCCGTTTCGCCACTTTCGGAGTAAAGAAAAATGATGTCGATATCCGACGAAAAGTTGAGCTCCAGCCCACCCAGCTTGCCCATACCGAGTATGACCAGGGGTACCTTTTCACCCGTCGAATTGCGTACGACACCGTAGCGCGAATACAGAGACTGCTCCGCATGGCGCGTGGCGACATCGAGCATTCGGTCCGCCAGTGTCGACAATGATCCGAGGGTCTCGTCGAGGTCGGCCAGGCCGAATACTTCACGCCAGAGAACGTGAAGCATGTAGCGATTACGGAATCTGCGAAGCTGTGACTGGATGTTGTCAGCGCCCAGGAATTCGTCCAGCCCACTCGCATCGGGCGCGGCGCCAAACGCAGCGACGTTATCCAGGAACCAGTCTTTCTCACGGAGCACGACGGTTGCCGCAAACTCGCTACAGGTCACAAGCCTCGTGAGTACATCAACGTGGTCAGTCTTTCCAAAGCGTTCCAGCCAAAGCTCCAGCGACGCGTGGAGCTCCGCAGGCAATGTAGCGTCAGGAGTGCTCATGGCCTGCAGTCTATCGAAAAAATGCCGGCCTCGAAGCCGGCGTGCGCCAGGGCTTAGCCTGCCGACGACCTGGCGTTATCGCCAAGGTCCGCCAGAACGGTGTCGATAGGAGCCGGTTTTCCAATCAGATGTCCCTGGGCATAGTCGACGCCAAGCTTCGCGATCAGCTTGCGCGCCTTCTTTGTCTCCACGTACTCGGCCACCGTCTCGAGGTCCATGACTTTCGCTACCTGCGTAATGGCCGCAACCATCGACTCCGAAATCAGGTTTTCAGAGATGTCTTGAATAAAACCGCCATCGATCTTGAGCGTATCGACGTTGAAGTTCTTGAGATACGCGAACGAACTCAGGCCAGCACCGAAATCATCCAGGGCAATCGTGCAGCCAAGGCTGCGAAGATGGTCGATAAAGCCCTGCGCCTTGTCGAGAAACGAAACCGCGGCTGACTCGGTGATTTCGAAACAAAGCGACGAGGCCGAGAGTCCACTCTGCCGAATCTCTTCCTCGATGAATTCGAGGATGTCGTCGTCACCCAGTGTCTGCCCGGATAAATTAATCGCGAAGATGGCCGACTCCCCCTCGACGAATTCCTGCACTTCAGCCAGCTTCGCGAGAGAGGTAGACACAACCCAGCGATCGATCTGCGGCATCATGCGGTAACGCTCTGCCGCCGAGAAAAGTGCTTGTGCGGGTACATTGCGGCCATCCGAATCCGGCATTCGCAGCAGCACTTCAAACCTCGGGTTGTCGGTCTTGCCCGTCAGGCAGTGGATAGGCTGCATCAGCAGCTCGAATCCGTCTCCATCCAGGGCTTGCTGGATCTCCGCGACCAATTGCATGTCATCGTAGCGACGTACGATGCTGAGGTTACGCTCGTCGTAGACCTCGACCCGGTCACGGCCGTGATCCTTGGCTGATTCGCAGGCCATTCGAGCCGTCGTCAGCGCATTGCCATCTCTGCCGCTTGCGCGTGTGAACTCAGCGATACCAATGCTCATCGTTATTTGCAGCGACTTGTCACCCTCGAGGTAGCGGAGCGCTTCACCTTTTTTTCGAATTTCATTGGCATAATCGAGAGCCGCGTCCGTATCCGCGTGCGTCAGTAGCAAGCAAAAATCGTCACCCGTCAGGCGAGACAAAACGCCGCTCTTGGGCAGGTCCGACTCGAGCATGCGCGAGAATCGCATGATGACTTTGTCACCTGCGTCGCGCCCGAAGGTATCGTTCACGAGCTGCAGGTTATCGAGATCGAAGTAGATCAACTGGTGCACGTCATCGTCGGACTTCAGGGCTTTCCAGGATTCGTGCAACTGGGCCTCGAAACCTGAGCGACTCATCAAGCCGGTCATCGCGTCGAATGACTGCTCAATCACGTACTCCACCTTGCGAACAATATGCGACATGAAGCGCCGGTCATTTCGTGAGAATTCACTCTGATCGACGCGGCCTAACTGCGCAAGAATGCCCTCGACATTACCCTGGCTGTCCAGCAATGGAGTCAGCAACGCCTGGTAGCCGTGTTCGGCCGCATCGTCGGCGCCTTCGACGGCCGGTATCTGAAAAACCACAGGCTTGCGCTCGCCTTCCAGCTTGGGCAAAAGCTGTTCGACGAGGTAGCGGTCGACAACCTTCCGGTTGACGGTCTTCCAGCTCGAGTGAGTCGCGCTTATGCGAATTCGTTTGGAGGGTATCAGCAGCACGCTGTAGTTAATTCCCAGGTGTCTGCCACTTTGACCGACAAGCTGCGCAAGACTCGAGTGGCGAGTCTTGGCACCGTGAATTTTTTCATCGACCTGGTAGACAAGCTCGAGCTCCTTCTCGACAGCGGCGGCGCGGCCCATGGCCCGGTCAAGTTTGCTGCCAACAATCAGGCCCTCGCCGATGAGTTCGACAGCGGGTTCGAGAATGCTCTTCAGGAGACTTGGATTAAATGACGATGACTTGCCGGCATTCTTGGAAAACAGGGCGACAAGCAAACCGAGTCGTGTTCCCAGATCACCGTACACGGGCAGTACGAGCACCGTACGGCCGGACGACAGGGTCCTTCGAAGAATTTCGTCCTTGCTATCAAGCTTGTCGATCAGGTCGTCGGGGAGTTCGGCAACGAAATTATCGATTTCGTAGTCCTCGGCGCCGTCACTGCTCCAGATACAACCGCGCGCCTGGTCATAAAAGCAGAAAACTTGCGCGCGCGGCACCAACGAGTGCAGCAGTCCCGCTGCCTTGCCGACGTTTTTCTTCTCTTCGAGGTCGTGAAGTTCTGCGGTCATGCCTGTTTGAGCGCCCGGACTAAAAAACAGACGCCCACGATGCCAGTTACACGGCCAAAGGGCTGTGACTCAGGTCTCAGCTGTAAGCGGTTTACCCTGTGGATTCAGCCAATTACGGCCCTTTTTGACCAGATACGCAGCTTGCCGGCTACAGGCCTGATAGCCACTCGTCGTCAGAACCTTCGTTGACGCCTTCGAACAACGGCGTGCTCAGGTAGCGCTCGCCCGTATCGGGCAACATCGCGAGAATCACCGACCCTTCAGGGGCCTCATCGGCGACGTCCAGCGCTGTCGCCAGCGTGGCACCCGCCGAGATACCGCAGAATATGCCTTCCTTCGCCGCGACATCGCGCGCAACCGCTATGGCACGGTCGTCGGAGATCGAACGCAGTTCGTCATAAACCTCGCGGCTCAAGACGTCCGGGATGAAATCCGGTGTCCAGCCCTGGATCTTGTGCGGCGCCCAATCAGCGCCAGCCAGCAGAGCCGCTGCCTCGGGCTCCGTTGCCACAATCTTGAGATCCGGCCGGGCCGCCTTGAGGACCTCGCCCGCGCCGGTCATCGTGCCGCCCGTACCGTAGCCCGTGACCCAGTAATCGAGGCGCTTTCCGGCGAAATCCACGAGGATCTCCGGACCGGTTGTACTGCGGTGATACGCTGGATTCGCCGGGTTCTCGAACTGGCGCGCGAGGAACCAGCCGTGTTGCTCGGCCAGCTCTTCCGTCTTCTTAACCATACCGGTGCCGCGTTCTGCCGCCGGCGTCAGCACGACTTTCGCGCCCAGCCCACGCATAACCTGGCGGCGTTCTACAGAAAACGAATCCGCCATCACGGCAACGAACGGATAGCCCTTGGCCGCGCAGACCATTGCCAGCGCAATACCCGTATTGCCCGATGTCGCCTCGACCACGGTCTGCCCAGGCTTCAAAACACCCCGCTGTTCCGCGTCGGCCACGATCGCGAAAGCCAGCCGGTCTTTGACGGACGCCATCGGATTGAACGACTCGACTTTCACGTACAGGTCGACGTGGTCCGGCCCCATGCGATTCAGACGGACGATCGGCGTGTTGCCGATGGTTTCCAGAATGTTGTTGTAGATCATTTTCTTGTCCTTGTTTTCAGACCCTGCAATCTGTTTAGCACAATTCTCCGAATATTGCGTTCGCGCGCTTGATCCCTTTATAGCCCTTGGTTATAAGTGGTAATCTGACGCACTGTCCCCGTTTTGGATCTGGTTGAAACTGATCGGGCCACGTGCGGTCAGATACTGGAACACGGACAAAAAACAACCGAATGAAACTTCAGCAACTGAAATACTTGCTCGCGATTGTCGACAATGGCCTGAACATCACGGCCGCTGCCGACAAGCTCTACACATCGCAACCCGGTGTCAGCAAGCAACTCAAGTTACTCGAAGAAGAACTTGGCATGCTCCTGTTCGAACGCAGGGGCAAAAGCCTGGGCTCGATTACACCCACGGGTGAGCGCGTGATCGAGCGCGCGCGCATCATCATGAAGGAAGTCGACAACATTCGAACCCTGGCATCCGATGCATTTGCCGAGGAAGAGGGTTCGTTGTCGATTGCCACCACCCACACCCAGGCACGCTACGTCCTGCCCGAAATTATCGGTGAATTTCGCAAGCGCTTTCCCAAGGTCAGTCTGAACCTGCACCAGGGAACATCTGAGCAGATTGCCGACATGGTGGAAGCAAATCGTGTCGACTTCGCAATCGCTACGGGATCGCGAGACCTCTTTGCCAAGCTGCTGCTCGTACCGGGGTATAACTGGAATCGCTCGATCGTCGTGCCACGCGGACACGAACTCACAAGGCTCGATCGAAAGTTACAGCTGCAGGACCTGGTGAAATTCCCGCTCGTAACCTATGTATTCAGTTTTGCCGGGGAATCATCGCTGAAGAAGGCTTTCGCCGACGAGGGGCTGGAACCCGAGGTGGCATTCACCGCACGCGACGCGGATGTCATCAAGACCTATGTACGGATGGGGCTGGGGGTAGGTATTGTCGCGAGTATGGCGGCCGATTGTTCCGACAGCGAAGACCTGCAGGTCATCAGTGCCGACGGGCTGTTTCCGCAAAGCATGACCTGGATAGGCTATCGTCACGACACGGTGCTGCGACGCTACATGCTGGAATTCATTCACTTGTTCACTTCGCACCTCAGCCGAAAACAGATCGATGCGGTCCAGCGCGCAACGAACCAGGCCAGGATTGACGAGATCTTTCAGGACATCGAGATACCGATGCGTGGTGGCTGCACCGACGAGGTAATCGCCTCGGCCTGAGCGCTGCTCAGTAGATTCGAATACCGCCATGCCGCTTGCGGCTGCTGCGGTCGGCCCACCAGAGGCCAGCAAGATACCCAGCGATAAGGCACACGAGGATTGCTCCGCCCACCCAGGCAAGCGGGACGCTGCCCCGGTATTGCTCTTTCATACCCTGAATCGACGCGTTCTCTTCCTGGAGTTCGCTTATTTGCGCCTCTGCGCTGCCGAGCTTCGCCGAAAGGTCCGCCGTTTCGCTCCGGAGATTCTCGATCGTCGCCGCCGGTTGTGCGAATGCCGCCTTTGCTTCGGCCAGTTCCGTGGCCAGTGCATCGCGTTCGGCCGCCGTCTCGGCAACTATCAGCTTGGCCGGTTTCTCGTCGACGAGGTACCCGGACTTAACCCAGCCTTCTGTGCCATCGGGCAGGCGAACGTTGGCATAATTTCCGGCGCGCAGCAGCACCTCCATTGGCTGGCCGCTCTCCAGCACGCGAAACGCGCGATCACTTGTATCCTCCGCCGTGTGCAGGCCAAGCCTGAGGTTATCGGTGACGTAAGCCGTGTCCGCGGCCGCGATCAACGGCAGCAGCGCAAGCACCCCAATTATCAGACGCATAGTCGATCTCCAAAACACGCCGCGAGTGTACACCATGACAATATGTTCAATTGTGAACTACTGCTCGTAAACCCAGCGAAGCACCGCTTCCTGCACCTCTTCGCCCGGCCCGCGGTGAATATCTTCATAGTTCTGCATGACCACGACCGTAAGACGGCGCCCTGAGCGGGCCTGGATATAGCCGGCTATGGCGGTGACGTGATCGAGCGAACCCGTCTTGAGATGCGCCTTGCCCGCGAGTTCACTGTCAACAAATCGACGGGACAATGTGCCATCCAGCCCGGTCAGTGACATGGAGGCCAGGTACTCGGGCATGTAGGGCTGCTTCCAGGCGAAGCGCAACAATGCCGCCATGTCGGCGACGGTAATGCGTGACTCGCGTGACAATCCAGCGCCGTTTTCCAGCGCCAGATCACTGGGCTCGAGGCCATTGTCGCGCAACCATTTCGCGATAACGTCACGGCCTCCAGATTCGGTTCCAGGAGGACCAAGCGCCTCGGCGGACAGCGTGTAGAGCACCTGCCTGGCCATGACATTGTTGCTGTGCTTGTTGACCCTCGCGATCATATCGAACAGGGGCAATGAGTCGAAAGACAGGATTGGCTCGACATCGTCGGACACGACGGTGTTTCCCCAGTTGCCGTCGAAATAACCGCCCGATTCAGACCAGAGCGACCGAAACAGGCCATAAGTGAACTCATTGTGCGTCAGCACGGCCCTGTCCATCGCGTAGAGTCGGCAACCACCCGGAAACTTGCCCGAAAAGGTCACCTTGTCATCGTGACCGTTTCCGGAAACGGCGATGCCGCGCTGGTACCCGCGGCAACTGCCCGGGGTAACCCGGAGTTGATTAGTGACACGCAGGTTGTCGAGATCGGGATCCACTGTCACCTTGACCGACTGGCCATCGGGCTCGAACCAGTAGCGCACAACTTTGAAATTTGTCAGCAGTGCGTTCGGCGCGACGTTGTATGCGCGTAACGGTTGGCTGTCGAACGCGCCGGGATCATACGTGCCAATATCGAAGTAGCTATCGTCGATCAACAGGTCGCCGGTAATTTCTTCAATGCCGGCTAGACGAATGCTGCGCAGCATCTGCCAGAATCGTTCCGTGACGAGAAACGGATCGCCGTAGCCTTTCAGAAGCAAGTCACCGTTAAGGCGTCCGTCCTTAACTTCGCCGAGCGCAAATATGTCTGTCTTCCAGCGATAGGCGGGGCCAAGCGTATCGAGCGCAACGAGCGTCGTGAGCAACTTCATAGTCGATGCCGGGTTGCGCGGCGTGGCCGCCAAATGCTCCAGGACCACCTCACCCGTCTCGACATCTTCAACGTAAATGCTCAGGGAGTCCTGCGGAACCTGACGCACGTTCAGGACGGCGCGCACACCGACGGGCAGCTCGCTGTCATTTGCGGTGTCATCTGCGGTGTCATCTGCACTGAAGGCGGGCGGCGCCAACAAGGTGAACAACAGGATGAGAGCAATTTGAGCGCGATCAGGCATTATCGGAATCCATGGTTGGCAGGTGACGTTCAAGGGCGCGACTCGCAGCGCGATGCATCACCCAGGTAAGAAGGGATATGCCGACGATTCCGGCACCCAGGATCCAGTATCCGAGGACCGTCGGCGTCGCAGCACCTGAGAGTATTTGTCCAATATCACGGGCGAGGGTTCCAAGGTAGACATACAGGGCGACGGGTACCAGCATTCCCGCAGCTGTCGCGATAAGGTGTGTGGTGCCGCGCACGGCGGTAATGCCATAGGCGTAGTTCAGCAGATTAAACGGGATGACCAGCGACAAGCGCGTCAGGACGACAATCAGAAAGGCCTCCTCTCGTAGCCCGGCTTCTATCGCGGCAAGCCTGCGATTTCCAGACACTTTTGCTGCCACCCAGTCGCGGGCGATGAGCCTGCCAACGAGAAATGCGCACTGCGCACCAAGTGTGATCGCGATCGCTGACAGGAACGTTCCGGCGCCGAACCCGAACACGTATCCGGCGATCATCATTGAGCCCGAGCCGGGTATGAACAGAACGGTGGCAAGGACAACACACACGAGATAGACGAAACCGCCGGCCACGGGATTCGCCTGCGCCCAGTCGACCAGGGTCGTGACGGGACCTGCAATTGGCAGCACGTACAACGCGTACACAAGCGCGGCAAAAATCGCGACCAGGACCAGCCTGTTGATCGTTGCTCGTTTCATGTCGATGGTCGCTTGATCTTGTAGGTACGGATACGGTCGGCCAACGTGGTCGGGCGCACGCCCAGCACTTCCGCAGCACCACCTTCACCGGAGACTTTCCAGTTCGACTGCTCGAGTGCCTTGACGATATTGCGTTTCTGGTAGTCGCGCATTTCGCGCTCGGTAAGGACACCTGCCGTAGTTGACTCGGCTTCGGCCGGAGCGGCCGTCGCCTGCGCGAAGCCCGGCATGGACAGATCCAGGCGCAAAACCTTGTTGGGCGAGAGAATGACTGCACGCTCGATCACATTCTTCAACTCGCGGACATTGCCCGGCCAACTGTAGCTCTTCAGGTCTACTGCCTGGGCGCGCGTCAGCGTCAATATTTCGCGTCCAAAATCCTTGCACGTCTGTTCGAGGAAGTGCTGGGCGAGTTGCACGATATCGTCGCCTCGCTCACGAAGTGGTGGCACTTCTACCGGAAACACACTTAGCCTGTAGAACAGGTCCTCACGGAACTCACCATCGACGATCAGCTGCTCGAGATTGCGGTTGGTTGCGGCGATGACTCGGACATCCACTGATCGAGTCACGTCGTCGCCAACTCGCTCGAACTCGCTCTCCTGGAGAACGCGCAGCAGTTTTCCCTGCAACTCCATCGGAATCTCACCGACCTCGTCGAGAAAGATCGTACCTCCGTCCGCGAGCTGAAACCGGCCAATACGGTCGCGATGCGCGCCCGTAAATGCGCCTCGAACGTGGCCGAAAAACTCACTCTCAAATAGCTCCTTCGGAATCGACGCACAATTCACTTTTACGAGTGGCCCGTCCAGGCGGGGACTGCGAGCATGAATCGCTCGAGCGACGAGTTCCTTGCCGACGCCGGATTCCCCCTCTATAAGCACGCTGGCCGGTGTCTCCGCAACCGCTTCCACTCGTTTCAACATGCGCCGGAGTGCCGGGCTTGTCCCGACGATACGGCCGAAGTTCATCGCGACGTTAACCTCTTCGCGGAGGTAGTCGCGTTCGCGCTCCAACTCCTCACGCAAGCGAGCATTTTCCAGCAGCGTACCTCGCAATTGGCTCTCCGCGCGATTGCGTTCGGTTACGTCTTTGGATGCCACCAGCATTCGATCGACCTCGCCGTCTTCGTCACGGTGGGAAATCGCAGACATGATCAGGTCGATCGTGGTGCCGTCCTTCGCCACCATTTGGCGTTCGAGGTTGTTAAATTCGCCCTCGGCGATCAGCTTCCGCAGTCTTCCGTCTTCGTACCGCTTTTGGTCCGCGATACTCATGAAGTCCGTGATCGGCCGTCCGAGCACCTCCTCTCGCGAGAACCCGAGTTTGCTCAGCCAATGATCGGTCACCGTGACAACCAAGCCGTCACCATCGACTGTGTGCAGCATGGCCGGCGTGGAGCGGTACAGAGTCCGGTACTTGAAGTTGGCGCGCGCCTGGTCGGACAGTTCCGTGTACATGGCGACGGTTCGCAGAAACTCGCCTTCCTGGTTGTACTCGACAAACGCATTCGTTATGCACTCGACCACTTCGCCCGCAGCGGTTACCAGGCTGACCGGTTTATTTTCCAGTTTGCCGCGGCGTCGCAGCGCCGGGCGCAACTCTTCCACGATTCGCCTGGCGGTTTCCGGCGTCGCAAATCTCTCGGGACTCTGCCCGACCATTTCCTCATGCTGATAGCCCAATCGCTCGAGCATGGCGTCGTTAACGTCCAGGTACGAACCATCCTCCGCAATCGATGTGGTCATCACGGGGGCCTTGCGAAACAGCCATTCGTAGTCGTCCTGGGTAATCATGCGCGCATCATATACGATATTTCGTAAATTGTCTTACGGTTTTTCGTGATTTACGATATTTCGTAAGCACTGAAAAGCCCATAAGTTGTTGTTTGTTAAGTCTTTTCAAAGTTGGCACGGCTTGTGCACTAAGGAGATCAAAAGCCAGAGCAAATCGGATCGAAAGATCAAAGCTCACAAATCTATTGAAAGGACACGATGATGAAAGCCAGAAATATAGAGAACGGACTCGCGCTCGTTGGCGCGGTTGTCGTTTTGATCGGTGTTTCCTTTGCCGCGGACAATGCGCTCGCTGAAGAAAACGCCAATAACACATCCACAGCCCCCGCCATTCACGGGGCCGCGGAAAACACTTTGAACAGTGCTGAAAAGGCCAATGCCGAAACGGCAGCAGCGGCAGCAGCGTCGCTGGCGCTCGAAAACTGGATTGAACTTGATATTCAGCTCGAAGACCGCACATCAACGCTAATAGCACGCGGTAAGTAGGCTAAGCACAATATCCCCCTCCGGTCGCGAGCCAGCCAGGCTTCTCTCTCCCCCTGACTGCCTGGCCGCTCTGACCGGAAATCACGCCGGACGGATTCCGGCGATATCGGACCAGGAAGGTCCGGCGGCACCCCCCCCTGCCGCATACTACAAAGGCGCCGGTCATCCGGCGCCTTTTTTTTAATCTCCCGATACCCGGCTGCGGTGGCTCTCCGCCTGACTGCTATGGTTGTTCGCGTTGCGATTGCTAATCGCCTTTCGCAAGTGCTTGAGCCAGGCGCGTGCCCACGCGAATTCAATGCTCAGGATTGCAAGGCCAACCGGGATCATTACCAGCGCAGGTCCTGGCGTTACAATCATTACGACGCCAATAATCAATACCGTCACACCTACGACAGTGATGACGATGCGCCGCGCCACTTTGTAGGTTAGATGAAACGCCCGTTTGATCACCAAACTTTGTCCTTCGTTTTTGCCACGGCTTGCCGTAGCCTTAGACCGATGAAGTCATGTCAGGCTCCCATTCTAGCGTTATTTGTCCTTGCAGCCGCTGTTTCGACCGCCGCCGCTGACAATGTGATTGTCGTCGCCGCCCAGGAAGCTGAGGCAACGGTCGCACCGCGATCCGTCCGCGCGCGAAGCGTCAATCTACCGCCACTCACATTCAAACTGCGTGCGGCTATCCGCTGCGAAGGTGATCCTGTATCGGTCACTTTAAGCGTCGCCGATACCTTTGTTACCAGGGGACGCGATGAACTGGATGGGCAGCGCGCAACCGAAGCGTCACTGACGGTCCCGGCACAACAACTGGTGTTGGCGTCGAGCAGGCTATTCTGCACAGACGACGCAGATGAATCTGCGGACGCGTTGTTCGCAGCGGGATTTGCAACGGCACACGCGTCGCTGCGGTGCGAGGATGAATCGGGTATATCAGCGCTCTACGCCAGCGCGCCACTGAATGTGAAACTGAGCTGCGATCGTCTGCCGGACGACAGCGAGACCGATCAGGATCCTTCGACCGGCACCAGGTGACGACCGAGAAAGTCGAGCGTTTTGGCCCAGGCATCGGTTGCGGCTTGTGCATCGTAGTTTGTCCCGGTCGGATTGGCGAAGGCATGGCCGACACCGGGATAGATATGAATTTCGTGGTCCTTGCGCAGCCTCGTCAGCGACTCACGGAATGCCTCGACAGACGCAACCGGAATTCCCGTATCGTCGCCCCCAAACAGGCCGAGAATCGGAGTACTAATTGGGCGCAGCTTTTCCTCGTCGTCAGTCACCTGTCCGTAATAAATCACCGTTGCGTCCAGCTCGTCAGGAAACAATTGCGCGGTGTTAAGCGACCAGCCACCGCCGAAGCACCAGCCCAGTGAACCAATCCGAGGCGCGCCAGCGATTGTCAGGAATTCGTAGGCCGCACGAATATTGTCGTTGGTCAGACCGGGCTCCTCTACGACCTCGAGCATCAGTTCTCGTGCTCCGGCTGGCGAATCTGCCGTCTTGCCGCCATAGAGATCCACAGCGAGTACCATGTACCCTTCGCCGGCAAGCCGGTCTGCCATCGCCCGAACGTTGTCGTTCAGTCCCCACCACTCGTGAATCACAATAATTGCGGGCAGTGGCTCGAACACATCAGAAGGCGCCGCGAAGTAGCCATAGACCAACTGGTCTCCGACTTCAGCGTAGGGCATCTTGGGATCGGATATGACAGCGCGGGCAGGTGCCACTTCGGCCGCCGGACTCGGCTCCGTCGTATCTTCCGCGTGCTCCCGCGACATCGCCTCGACGGTCTCGCGACCTGCAGCTATTTCCGTTTCGGATGCCGGCTCAGCGTCCTTTTCGCATGCCGTCAGCAAAAGGCTGCCGCCAAGTATTGCCGCAACTGCGATTGTTTTTGTGAGCCTGACTATGAACATTCTATCGCCCTGACGTATTCCGGATGGACCTAGTGTAATCGAAATCCGAGAAAGAATAATGCGCTACGAAATTCAGAGCTAGTCCCACTCATCGTCGTCCCACTCCTTGATCTTGCTCTTGTCGACCTGCTCCCATTGCTGTTCACTTAGGCGATTCAGGCGAATGACTTTTGCGATCGTGTAGATGATGACCACGGCAATCATGACAAGAAGAAAGATCAGGCCTTTTGGCATCGGTCGTTGCCCCGTGGATCTGCGAGCGGTCAGCATAGCACTGTGGCTCCGGGATCGTCAGTGATTGACTTACGCTCAACCTGGCGCCGAACCCGATCTTTCTTTGCCGAAGCATTGCGCGACAACGAAGAGGATTTCACGAGCGGCCCAATAAGCCGCGCATTAGGGCTGCTCGCGATTCCGATGATGCTGGAGATGGCGATGGAGTCCATCTTTGCGGTCGTCGATATCGCGTTTGTCTCGCGTCTCGGAACCGACGCGGTCGCGGCTGTCGGAATTACCGAAGCATTAATTACGGTGCTCTATGGAATCGCGATCGGCCTCGGTATGGGCCTTACGGCAATGGTCTCACGGCGCATCGGCAACAAAGACCCGCATGGCGCGGCCCAGGTCACTGGCCAGGCGTTGTGGGTCGGCATTGCGCTGTCGGTCGGTATTGGCGTATTCGGAGTCCTGTTCGCGCGCGATCTGCTCATACTCATGGGAGCGTCGGACGGGGTTGTTGAGCAAGGCACCGGTTTCACGACTGTTCTACTGGGCGGCTCATTCAGCATTATCTACCTGTTCCTGCTCAACGCGGCTTTTCGCGGCGCCGGTGACGCGACTGTTGCCCTGCGCTCGCTGTGGATAGCTAACGGGATCAATATCATTCTCGATCCCTGTTTTATTTTTGGTCTCGGCCCATTCCCGGAGATGGGTGTGACCGGGGCGGCTGTAGCAACCACGATCGGTCGCGGCGTTGGTGTCGCCTACCAGCTCTGGTACCTGATGAATGGCCGCGGGCGCCTCGCGTTTGCCATGGAACATCTGCGGTTTATTCCGTCCCTGACCTGGCGCATGATCGTGATTTCCCTGGGCGGCATTGGTCAGTTCCTCGTGGCAACATCCAGCTGGATCATCGTCATGCGTATCGTCGCGATTTTCGGCAGCCCGGCGATAGCGGCGTACACTATCGCGCTACGCATGATGGAGTTCGTATTCCTGCCGGCGTGGGGCCTGGGTAACGCCGCCGCGACACTTGTCGGACAAAATCTTGGCGCAGGGCAACCCGAACGAGCCGAAGAGTCGACCTGGCGCGCGGCAAAATACAACACGATGTTCATGACTTTTGTCGGTATGTTCCTGCTGTTCTTCGCCGAAGGCATTACCGGGCTGTTCACTGTCGAACCCGAGGTACTGCGCATCGGCACAAACTGCCTGCAGATTCTCGCGATCGGTTTCCCGGCCTATGCCGTCGGTATGGTCATCGTCCAGGCGATGAATGGGGCCGGCGATACGGAAACTCCGGCCACACTCAATGCCATCTGTTTCTGGATTTTGCAGATCCCGCTCGCGTACGCGCTGGCCACGAGGACACCGCTTCTCTCAAACGGTGCCTTTGCCTCCATTACTATCTCTGAGTCAGTTCTGACGATTCTTGCCGTCATCGTATTCCGGCGCGGCAAGTGGAAAACCCATGACGCGTGAGGTCCCACTTATCGAGATCTGCAACGCCACTCTCTGGCGCGGATCCACCTGCGTTTTCGAGGGCCTGGATCTCGTGGTACAACAACATGAAAGGGTGGCGATCGTCGGACCAAATGGGTCGGGCAAGACAACCCTGCTCAAAGCCATAAACAGGGAACTCTACCCGGTTGCCGACCCGCAATCGGTGTTTCGAATACTCGGCCGCGACGCCTGGAATGTGTGGGAGTTACGCAAGCAAATCGGCATCGTGTCGCAGGACCTGCAGCAACGCTACACCCAGACGACGACGGCGCTGGAGGTCGTCGTCTCAGGGTTCCACTCAAGCATCGGCGTCCACGGCACGCTGGCCGATCGCGTAAACGACGACCAGGTTGACGCCGCGCGTCGTACGCTGGAGGACCTCGGTATCGGCGCGTTGACCGAAACGCCGCTGAAACACATGTCGACGGGCCAGCAGCGTCGGTGCATCCTTGCGCGGGCGCTCGTCCACGATCCTCGAACCCTTATTCTCGACGAACCAACGGCCGGCCTCGACTTCTCGGCCAGTTTTGACTATCTCGACCGCGTGAGACGACTGGCAAACGATGGCCGTAATATCATTGTCGTGACACACCACCTCAATGAGATCCCGCCCGAAATCGATCGCGTCGTACTGTTGCGCGACGGCCGCATCGTGGCTGACGGCAACAAACAGGAGGTCCTGACTGAGGAGATACTCAGCGAGGTCTACGAGACGCAGGTTCGGGTTGTGGAAATTGACGGCTATTTCCTCGCCTACCCTGGGGAGAATGCAAAAACGTGACCTGTTACGTTGTCCGCAATCGAGTTCAGGCCTACCCTGTGCCTTATGTTGAAACCGGTTCGAAGAATAATCACGAGCGTACCGCTGGTCGCGGTACCCGCACTCGCAGCTGATAGCGGCGTGCAGACCGGGATAACAAGCATCGGGCCAGCACTGTTTCTGTTCACGATCGCCGGCGCCCTGCTTCTAACCCTGGTCTTTCGGTCGGTCGCGAATCACGTCGCACTTTATGTTACTGGCGCGATCGGACGGTTCAGGATTCGTTCCGCGCTGGCCAAACGCAGCAAAGACGTCTTGCACGACTTCATTTTGCCAGGTGCCTACGGCGGCCTTGCCAGGATCGATCATGCAATCCTGACGGCTGGCGGCATCCTGTGTATTCAGACCAAGCATTTCAACGGCATCGTATTCGGCGGAGAAGACGAAGCCCAATGGACCAATGTAGACGGTGTCCATCGTCGCCGTTTCCTGAATCCGCTGATCCAGAACGAAGGCCGCACACGGGCAATTCAAAAAGTCGTACCGGATGTTCCCGTTGAGAACCTCGTTATCTTCACAGGCTCTGTCGAATTTACATCGGCAACGCCGAAGAATGTCATTCACGTTCGCGAACTGGAAAGCTATATCGCGAAGCACGTTTTCGGTCCGAGTAAGATCGAAGACTGGGACGCCGTCTGGCTAACCATCAACTCCGCAGTGATGCGTGACGAGGCAACCCGCAAGGATTTCTCCGCCCAGATCAGCTTCGGCTGAACCGAAGATGCTTTATACTCGGTCGCCATGTTTCGGCATTAGGCGGATTGAATGGAAACCTCCCAAGTACTGATTGCATCACCGATAGGTGTACTCGCCGTTCTATGCGCGGTCGCCGCATTCTTTTTCCTGCTGGCGCAGGTCACTGATTCCAGACTCTTCAAGTTCCTTCCGCCGTTGCTGTTCATTTATGCAACACCAGTGTTTCTCAGCAACCTCGCAATCGGCGGCCACACCCTGATACCGAACAAGTCCATCATCTACACCGGACTGAGCCAGTACGCGTTACCGGTCTTCATCGTGCTCATGCTGATCAAGGTTAACGTCCCGGCAATCGTCAAGGTCATGGGCAAGGGTGTACTTGTCATGCTGATGGGCACCGCCGGCGTAATGGTCGGTGGCGTGGTGTCCTATATCCTGGTCCATGGCTGGCTGCCTGAGGACTCGTGGAAAGGGGTCGGCACCCTGGCCGGCAGCTGGATCGGAGGGACGGCAAACATGCTTGCCTCCAAGGAAATTCTCGAAGCTTCCGAAACCCAATTCACGCTGGCGATCGTTGCCGACAATGTCATCTACATCGTATGGCTGCCGTTGCTGCTCATGTCCCGCGACTATGCCGACAAGTTCAATAAATGGGCACGGGTTCCCGCTGATCGACTCGCCGCGATGGATGCTGCCGCTGAGATGCACGCCGAAGAGGACCATGCGCCAACGATGCAGCAGTACCTCTACCTTGCGGCAGTGGTTATCGGCGTCGCGGCGGCGGGCCACGGTGTCGCTCCACCGATAGCGGGATGGATCGCAAGCCTGTCACCTGATCTGGCAAACATATTCTCGGAAACCACGACGCGCATACTGTTTGTGACAACGATCGCATTGTTTCTTTCTACAACGCCGATCTCGCGACTGCCCAGTTCAACAGCGATTGGAACCGCGTTGGTTTACGTGTTCGTAGCCGGCATGGGAGCGCGAGCTGAAATCAGCGGCCTTGGTGACGCACCGGTATTCGTACTCGGGGCATTCATCTGGATATTCATCCATGGTCTCTTCATGCTTGCGGGCGCATGGATCTTCCGCGTGGATGTTCACAGTGTGGCAATCGCGTCGGCGGCGAATATTGGCGCGGCCGCATCTGCGCCAATCGTCGCGGCACACCACCGGCCAAATCTCGTTCCGGCGTCGATTCTGCTGGCGCTCCTCGGCTACGCCCTGGGTAACTATCTTGCACCTCTGACCGGCCACCTCGCCAGGATCGCCGTAGGGCAATAGCGATGTGGAAACAGCGGGTCACCCGGGCAGCCATCGCCATAGCCGCGATACTTGTTGTCGCAGCGATGGTCGGTGTCTGGCTATGGCAAGATCGCCCGTCGCTTGAGTCCACCGGCTGGAGCGCCCCACCCGAGCAGACGGAGAACTCGGCATCTGTCACGGCGACCTGGCTGGGAGTGACGACGCTGCTCTTCGACGATGGTGAAACCCAGATCCTGATCGACGGGTTCTTTTCCCGCCCGAGCCTTGCGGACTCGGTGTTGCGCCGCGCCGTGGCCAATGATGCGGCGACGATAAACTATGCCCTGCATGAATTCCGAATGCGTCGGCTGGCTGCGATCATCCCTGTACATTCGCATTTCGATCATGCCATGGACGTCGGCGCAGTCGCCAAACGCACGAGTGCCTCTATCCTGGGGTCGGAAACAACGGCAAATATCGCACGCGGTGCCGGCGTACCGGACGACCAGATCGTCGTATCGGGTGAGTCCGAGGTCTACGAATTTGGCGAGTTCAGGGTCCGGATTCTGCCGTCCAGGCACGCGCCAATCGGCTGGCGGGGCGACCCGCCCTTACCCGGTACGATCGACAAGCCGCTCAAGGTACCCCAACCTGTCTCGGCGTGGCGCGAAGGTGGTACCTACACGATAGTCATCGAACATCCGCAGGGCACGACGCTCGTCCAGGGAAGCGCTGGGTTCGTCGACGATTCGGCCGCAGGCGTTGCTGCCGACGTCGTTATGCTCAGCATCGGCGGACTAACGACGCTTAATAAGGATTACGCGGAACAGTACTGGCAGGCGTACGTGACAAGCACCGGCGCCAGCAGCGTGTATCCGCTTCACTTCGACGACTTCACGAAGCCGTTTGGCGTCATCGTGCCGGGTCCCCGGGTATTTGGTGATCTCGAGAAGATCTCGCGGTGGTTCGAGACTTTTCGTGACAGATGGGACCAGGACGTGACCATCTATCTGCCGGAATTCGGCAAGCCGATTGCCCTCTACGCGCAGCCTTCTTCGAGCACCTGATCGCAGCGCAGGTCGTCCAGCCGGCTCCGGCCATCGATCAGCTCCAGTTTCTTCGACCGATCGAGTTTCTTCACGCGATACTCGAGCCGCGATGCCAACGAACGATCGCCGACAACTTCTGAGAACACGACCTGCAACGGTCCCTTGCCGCGCAGAAACCTGGCGCCGCGCAATCCGGACTCGTGCTCGGACAGGCGCCTGTCGACATCGGTAGCAATCCCCGTGTACAGCGTGCCATCCGCGCACCGCACGATATACAGGCTGAATTCGGTATCTGCCACGACTAACGTCAGGCGTTGCCGCCAACCAGGGTGTCACCGAAGACGCGAAACGCGCCCATCTCAATGCTGTCGAGATTCTCGGTGGTTTCCGCCCAGGTCAGGACAATGTCGGCAATGCCACCGAGTTCCTCGGCGGGTTCGTGGAGGCGCAGGGTCAGGATATTCCCGGTCAGTGCCGCCTCACGGATCAGGTTGTGCCCGCCAAATTGCTGCTCGTTGATTTCGACATAGATCGATTCGTCAAAATCATCGTCGACCGTGCGCATAAGCAAAAGGTAGTCGTTGATATCGCCAACTTCTGTCGTTTTCGCAAAAAATAGCATCGTCGCATTGTCGCGAACGTCGAATGCAACCGTGTCGTAGTGCCGACTTTCAGTCATGAGACTCTCTTGTAGTCAGCATCTGTTGTATCAGTTCGTCCTTGTCTTGCCAAATCTCGCCGAACCAGGTGTGTACGCGACGCCGATATTCCCTGTCGTTCTGGTAGTCGCCGTCGATCAACCATTCTTCTATTTTGCGTTCTCGTACATCCACGAGAACTTCGATGTGCTTACCACAACACATATCCCAGAAGGTAGCGGCACCGCCAGGATAAACGAGTGTCACGTCGAGTATCGAGCCGAAAAGCTCTCCCATCGATGACATTGCAACAGAAAATCCACCGGCACGCGGCTGCAGCAGATGCCTGTAGGGCGAGTTGCGCGAATCGCGCTTGCTCACAGTGAAGCGAGTGCCTTCGACGAAGTTGATAACCGAGGTCGGTGTATAGCGAAACTTCTTGCAGGCACGGCGCGTTGTCTTGAGGTCCCTGCCCTTCATATGTGGGTTCTTCGCAAGGTACTTCGGCGAATAACGTTTCATAAACGGCATATCCAGCGCCCACCACGCCACACCGAGTATTGGAACCCAGACCAACTCCTGTTTGATGAAGAACTTCAGGAACGGAATGCGCCTGTTGAACACCTTTTGTACGACGAGAATATCGACCGCAGATACATGATTGACGATGACCAGATACCATTCATCGCGGCGCAAGTTCTCAAGGCCCGTTGCTCGCCAGTCTATGGATCCTGCCATGGTCAGAATTGCCGAGTTGACGGCGACCCAGGTCTCACCGATTTGCATAAGCACGCGTGTGATACCCCGCCGAATTACGGGAATTGGCATGAATAATTTGATGACGGCGAGAACTAGAAGCGGCGTGAAACACAGCAAGGTGTTTACAACGAATCCGCTGAAGATGGCGACGCCCCGCAGGTGCCGAAAGAATGCTCTCATTTGCTGTACTCTAGTGCCTCGACGAGCATTCTAGCCCGAAGCCATGACCGAACGCATGACACCAGGAAAAGCACTAGCGGCCGTCAAGGACTCCAACGACGGTCTATATGGCGTCCTCCTCGAGCACGGGTCGCTCGAACTTGGCTATTACAAGCCACTGGAGCATGACGACCAGGAGCCTCACGAGCAAGATGAGATCTATGTCGTGCATACGGGTGAGGGTGAGTTCCTGCTTGGCGAAGAGCGCATTGCGTTCGCACCCGGGGACGCTCTTTTTGTCCCGGCCGGAGTCGAACATCGCTTCGTGGACTTCACTGAGGACTTCGGCGCCTGGGTAATCTTCTACGGTCCGGAAGGTGGAGAAGCCGCAGAATGACCGTCATCGACCTGCTCAGCAATCCTGTTGTACAGGACCCCGCGTATCACCTGTTTGCTGACGGACGAACACTCCTCGCGATTCCAAACTTCTGGAATGTAGTATCCAATCTTCCATTCCTTGTTGTGGGCGCAATCGGCTTTCAGGTCGCCCTGGAGAAGAAACAGGAGCCCTTGCGTGCGGCGTGGCTCGCGTTCTTTGCGGGAGTATTCCTGACGGCTTTCGGCTCCGGCTACTATCACCTCGCCCCTGACAATGAATCCCTTGCCTGGGACCGGCTGACCATGACAATCGGCCTGATGAGTTTTGTTGCAATTGTCATCGGCGAGTACTT
>JAACFG010000041.1 GCA_009937605.1 Gammaproteobacteria bacterium
TCAGGACGGAACCGATCCGCTCCCAACTGTCCTGTTCACGTTGCAGGCGCAACGCGCGGTCGACGTCGGGCGTCATCAATTTGCCAGCATCAACAAGCAGGCCGCATAACGGCGCTCTTTCAGAAGCGCCCACGGCAACAAGTCGCGCAGGCCCGATATTTTCTGCGGCTAGGGATTTCATCGGGCGCCGGTCCACTCTTCGGGTTTTTCAGTAGTTGCAGTTCATGCTACAGAAGCGCTACCCCGGTGTGACCGGCCATCAGGGCGGACTTGCGCTGAACCTAGTGTAGGGAATTATGGTGAAAAACCTGATCGAAAGTTGTAGGTACATGCACCTGCCTCGTGACAAAGTCACGATTTCTCAATGAGTTATTGTCCTTTTGCGGTGGCAACTTATCGGTAAACCCGGTAGATTTTGTATCTGCTCGGTTCAATTATGAAACCAGCGTTCATGTTAAGGCAGCCTAAGCTAGTGACAATAAAAACCATCATCGTAGACGACCACCCGGTCGTCCGATTTGGCGTCAAGCAGATGCTCAGCGCGACAGACAGTATCGAAGTCGTTGCCGAATTGGATGATGCCGAGAAGTTGATCGAAACCATCCGGGAGGCCGAGGCCGACATCGTCTTGCTGGATCTCGAGCTCGAGAACACGACGGGCGAGGACGCTTTGCGAATGGTGCGCGAACAAGCACCTGACACCAAGGTCATCATCTACACCTCGCATGACGAAGAAGAACGTATCGTGCAGGCCGCGGAATTGGGTGTCGACGGCTACCTGCTAAAAGGTTGCGGACAACGCGAACTGGTCAACGCCATTGAAAGCGTCAGTGCCGGCGGTATAGCCATTGAATCCTCGGTCGCTGGCAAACTCATGCGGCACGTGAATCGGCGTTCATCCGCTGAGGAGAAGCAAACGATACGCTTCAGCAAACGCGAAACCCAGGTTCTTGGGTTGCTGTCCAGCGGCAAGACCAACCGGGAGATTGGCGAAACGCTGTTCATCTCGGAGTCCACCGTAAAGTTTCACGTGCACGCGATTCTGAACAAGCTGGATGCGGGCAATCGGACCGAGGCCGTGTCTATCGCAGCTCAGCTTGGGATCGTCGAACTGACCTGAGCGGATTCGTAGACCGGGCGCAAGCGAGCAAACTCGCGATCCAGGTTACCAATCACAACACCGACTTCGTCAAGATTGTCGTTGCGCGCCGCGACTGAGAGATCTTCACAATATCTCGCCATCCGATCCGCTCCGAGCTCCAGGCAGGATCCTTTCAAAGCATGCCCTTCGCGCCGAACCGCATCGGCTTCGCCGCTGGCCAGAGCCTGGCCCATGCGCTCGAGTCTTGCGCTCGTGTCATCCAGGAAGAGTCCGATGTAGTCCTTCAGGAAAGATTGATCGTCATGCCCGGTGCGCTCGACCAGGTTTCTCCGCAAGAGGGCGAGCGCGTCCTGATCCTCGGCATCGTCACGCGCCGTCGCCATTGTTACCCAGCGCGCCAGGCCCGAGCGTAAGGCCTCAAGCCGAATTGGCTTGGGTACGAAGTCATCCATCCCGGCGGCAAGGCACTGTGCCCTGTGTTGTTCGGTCGTATCGGCGGTGACTGCGACGATTACGGGGTCGCTACCGTAACGCTCGGGGTTCTTCCGGATATTTTTTGTCACAACATCACCGTCCATGCCGGGCATCTGGCAATCGAGCAGCAACAGGTCATAGTTCCTGGATTGCAGGGCTTCGAGCACAGACGGTCCGTCTTCGACGACGTCCGCTGCGAAACCTTCGGACTGCAGCATTTTCTGTAGCACGCCGCTGCTGACGGGGTTGTCCTCGGCGATCAGAATTTGTACATCGCTGCCGCCTGCGTCGGACCGGGTCGCCAGGTCGTCGGTAACGCTATGGTCCGCCTGTTCCCGCACTGATCGCAGCAGGTTGAAACGAAGTTCGAGTGGCAACACGGGCTTGTTGATACAACTCAGGTGCCCGAGTGCCGACACCTCGCCAACACCCAACGGCTTGCTGATCGAAGTCAGCAGGATGATTGGTAGATTTGCCGTCTCAGGGCTCTTGCGAATGCGCCGGACTACAAGCAGGTGATCGTCCGGAGTCAGCGCCGAATCTACAATCGCACAGCTGAACGGCTTGTTGCCTGATGCGGCAACCCTCAGCCGGTGCAGCCCCTCCTCGATATTTGACGTCTTTTCGCACCCGACATCCCAGTTCTCCAGCAAGCGACAAATGCTTGTCTGCTGTGCCTTACTGCTGAACATGCTGAACACGCGTTGCAGACGGTCATCCGGCTGCGCGGCCAGGTCGCCGGACGACGGCGAGCTGACCCTGTTGGCAGGCACTTCAAACTCGACCTCGGTGCCACCCTGGTCGCCCGCTCGAATATCGATAGTGCCGCCCATATTGTCGAGCAGCCGTTTGCTGATGGTCAGGCCGAGACCGCTGCCGTACTTCTGGTTCGAGGCGGGCCGTTGGCCGCTCGCAAACGCGGCGAACAGGCCTTCTCGTGTCTTCTCGTCGATACCCGGCCCGGTGTCAGTCACCTTGAAGCGCAGACGCAACGGACCATCACCTTCTTCTTTCGCACTGAGCGCGACCACCACTTCGCCGGTTTCGGTGTACTTGATCGCGTTGGAAACGATGTTGATCAGAATCTGCTGCAGCCGCCGTATGTCCGACGCGACTCGCAAGTCCAGGTCGTGCTGAATGTCACCGACCAGCTCGAGGTTCTTGGCAGAGGCCGAATGCCCCATGATATGCAACACCCTGCCGAGTAAGTCCATGACATCGAACTCGCTCACCTCCAATTTCAGATCGCCGCTTTCGAGATCTGCAAAATCGAGGAGGTTGTCGATCAGGCTGATCAACATGTCGCCACTGCTTTGAATTGTGTGAATGTACTCGCGCTGCTTTTGTGTCAGGTTCGTGAGGTTCAGGAGATCCGTCATGCCCAGCACCGCGTTCAAGGGCGTACGAATCTCATGGCTAATCGTTGCCACGAACTCCGACTTGGCTCGACTCACAGTCTCCGACTCGCCGCCACGACGCGGTGAAGAACGGCTCGGTGCAACTCCCGCGAACAATTGGTGGTCCGACCGCCAGAACCAGATCAGGAGCAGCGAATACAACAGCAGCAATGCCAGGCCAACGCCGATAACCACGGTTCGCTGGGTCTTCAGGAGGCGTTCGAAGAACCCGGTCACGTCCGAGTGGATCTCGAATACGCCGATAATATCGCCGGATGGATTGACCAACGGGAGATAGGACTCGATCATGTCCCTATCTTCAATCATTCGATCGAATGCGTTGAAGGCATTGCGCCGCACGATGGCACTGACTTCCTCTCCAGCTGCCGCCAGTTCGACGCCTCTGTTCATTAGCATCTTGGCACCGATGCGCTGCCTGTCTGTCGAATACAGCACGAGCCCGGTGGTATCGAAAATATTAAGCTCGTAGACCTGCAGTTGAGCGAGCTCGGACTCCAGGGACGCACCGAAACTTTCGATTTCCGGACTCGCCTGCAACTCCGCCCAGCTGCTTGTCGCAGCGATCGCTCGCAAGCCGTCTATGTCGTCGATGATGTTATTGGACAGGGCGCGGGCCAGCTGGACATTTTGCTCGGCTCGAATAGCCTCGAAATTTTCCACCGCAACATAGTGGTAGAGCGCGACCACCGCGACTGCAGCCGCAATGTTGCCCGCCAGCGCTACGAGGGCAAATCGCCGGAATCTGCTGCTGATCAAACTCACTACAACTCCAATGCGCGCTCAGTTTGCTAAGCGCGACTCCTTCACTTGTCGCTCAAAATCATTCGCATTACTGAGTTGCTGCCTAAGTTCTTCGGTGACTCTACGCATCTCCCGGTCGTTGGTAACAACCAGGGGCTTCACAGTTATTATCAGCTCAGTTCTGAAAACGTCCTGTGTGTTCGTGCTGAACAGCGCGCCTAACAACGGAATATCCATCAGGACCGGAACGCCGGTCTTGCCCTCGGTCGCGCTTTCGAGAATCAGCCCGCCGAGCACAACCGTCTGGCCACTCATCACCGTAACGCTGCTGTTTATAGTCCGCTGCGCAATGGACACATTACCACTCCCACCGACCGCGGGGGATGTCCCCGGCAAACTGACTTCCTGGCTAATTTCCAGCGTCACCTGTCCCCCCGCGTTAATTCTCGGAGTGACCGTCAGCAACGTACCGGTATCACGGTACTGTACCTCGGTCACAATCGGTGCATCCGGATTATTGGTACTTTGCGAGCTGCGTGTTGTCACCGGAATCTGGTCGCCGACACGCATGTTTGCCGTTTGATTGTCGAGCACCATGACTTGAGGTGTCGACAGGAACTTCACGTTTGAATTCGCCTCGAGCACGTCAAAAAACGCACTCACACTACTGGCATCATCGAGAAACGCGAAAGCGAGTCCCTCGCCCGCCGCAGTACCTGGCACGGGTGCGTTGAAACCGAGCTCGAAGTTCGAACGCTCGAGGAACCAACGAACACCGTAATTTAAGTTGTTAGAAAGTGAGACCTCGGCAATTGTTGCTTCGATCAGAACCTGCCGCGGCGCCACATCCAGCCGGCGAATCGCGGCTTCTATTGAGCGGTAATCTTCCTGGCTTGCAAGCACGAGAATCGAATTATTGTCGGTATCTGCGATAACCTTGATATCACCGCGCTGCTCCGACGCGATACCGTCGGACTCTCCCGGTGCCACCGGCGACAGTGATTGGCCGACGTTCATTGTTCCGGGAGGGGGAACAGCGCTGGTTACCGACTCGGCTGGTCGGAATACGCTATCCGCAGAGAGTCCCCCCTGCCGCGTAGCGCCCGTCTCGTCGTCACCAGTGCCGAAAATTTGTTGCAACGCATTGGCGATGCTTTCCGCCTTTCCATTTTCGACCTCGTAAACGAACAAGCGCCGTCCGCCGCTGCCCTCAACTCCAAGATCAAATTGCTCAATGAGCGCGCGCACGCTGGCGATGTGCCCTGGCGCATGCGTTATTACGAGGACGGCGTTGAGACGCTCGATTGGCAGCAATTTTACGATGCCCGCCAGCGGTGTTCCGCTGCCGGTGCCGATGACCTGTTCAATTTCGTCAACCATGGTAGCGGCGTCCGCATAATCGAGCCTGAACATTGCAAAGGACATACCCTTCAACCAGTCGACGTCGAACGTCCGGACGGTCGCGAGCAATTCCTCGAGCCTGTATCGTGGGCCGCCGAGAATCAGGACGTTGCGGGCAGCATCGACGCTGAGCGTGGTGCCATCGGAGAGAAAGGGTGTAAGGATTTTCTCGATCTCGGTTGCCGACGCAAACTGCAGTGGCACAACCTGGTATCCGTACCCGACATTGTTACCGGATGAATAGCGGCCCACCGCGGGAGAGCGCGAAGCCTGTGGTGCGGCAGCAAGCGGGAGTACGCGATAAACACCGTCGTCGTAGATCAGCGCCGCATTATTCAGCTCAAGAACGGTCTCGACCGTCGGCAGCACGGCTTCTGCTGTGATCGGCCGCGTTGTGTGCAAAGTGACAGTGCCGATGACCGATGGGTCGACGACGTAGTTTTGTTTGAGGATCGTATCGAAAATGACGCGCAGAAATTCGTGCAGTGGGGCTTTCTCGAAATTGAGTGTAACGCCATCCTCGCCGGCAAAAACGGCACGCTCGGGACCACGTGCCGCCTGAACAAAATCACCCGTACCGAGTACGACCTGATCGGCAGGTCGCTCGGGGGTTGTCGATGTCGCCGTCGATGTTACTGGAGATTCGGGCGCAGTATCGGACACAGGCACTTCGCCGCCATCCTCGCGCGGCGCGGCCGTGTCGGCAGCGTCCGTATTCGGTGCGGTCGCACAGGATGCCAGTAACAAGACCGCAACGCATAGCGCAGCGCCTTGTAAACCTTTGTTCGCCATAGCTTTGTTCCGCAGTTAGCCAGACAACCAGAGTACGCCCCAACGGAACAAATTGAACCCAACTTTCGGCTAGGTTTTTGCCTTACATAAACCTATACCTCAGAAGTGGAAGCCAAATCCAAAAAAGACGGGCTGCATTCCGAATAGCCCCATGCCGCCTAGCGCCAATCCCGTGGCGATAAACGAGAACGGCAGCCAAACGAGCGTCTGCAGGCCCGGCTGGCCCCAGTCGCTGCTGTGCATGACGGAGATCAGGCCGTATGCAATGGCAATGCCGAACAGTGCAATCTGGAAACTCGCGATGGCGCCGATCGCAAACACAGTCGCGGCAAACCACTCGAAGCGCTGCACGCCCTTCGCGTCTGGGTGAGTTTCGCTCCAGATACTGCTACCGCGTTGGCTGTCGCTGGTATCGCCCGTGACCAGGAAACGCGCTTTGCGCGTAAACGCGTAGCCGAGCACGCTGATGGTCGACAATGGCGCAAGCGCTGCATACAAGGCCGTACTGTGCGTCAGGAAGCGCAACAAGCGGATCGGTTGGCGCCACATCTCAAGAATAAAACACAATATCGGCGAAACCAGCGCACACACCGTGATCAGGAAGAAGTCCCAGGTGTACAGGATGTTCATCTCGGGCGGCATTAACATGACCGGCACCTGAAACGAGCCCTGCCACATTTCGAGCGTCAGGATATGGCGCTCCCCGATGGTCACCGGCAGCACGATGGCGGCCAGGATCATGTAGAGGAAGAAGAACAGGGTCACGGGAAGGTTCGCTGTGGGAAAGAGGATGTCGAATTTCTCGCTCCATGATATGCGCGCCGAGCGCAAGAGGTCCGCGCCATAGCGGTGCAGGAATTCGCAGGTGCCGCGCGTCCACTTCACATGGCGAACGCGGAACGACCTGACCGACTCGGGAAACTCCTCAAAGCAGGTAACGTCGCTGGCGAAAGTACCGTAGAAGCCCTGCTCGCGAATCGCGATGGCATAGGCGAGGTCTTCACTGACCACCTCCGGGAAGCCCCCGACCTGCTGCCAGCAACTGCGGCGCAGGATTGCCCCGTGCCCCAGGAACATCACGAAGCCGTAGCGATTGCGCAGCGGTTGGTACCACTTCCAATGCACGTCGACACCGTGGCACATGTCACTCTGCAGCTTGGTACCGCGTTGCAGGCAGCGATGGTTGGCCTGAATAAAGCCACAGTTCCGGTCGCCATTGATACGCGGGACCAGCCTGGAAAGAAAATCACGCGGCAGGATTTCGTCGGAGTCCGCAATGACGAACAGTGGCTCGCTTACCACTCCGGCCAGCGCATGATTCAAATTGCCGGCTTTGAAACCCTGCCGGTTTTGACGTCGCACAACCTGTACATGCTCAAAGCGCGCGGCGAAGCGATCGATTTTGTATTTGATCTCCGAGTCGCTGCTGTCGTCGAGGATATAGACTTTGTAGTGTTCGTAGTCGAGGCTCGCGCAAGACAAGGCGCTCGTTTCGACGAAATCGTTGCACGTCGTATACAGCACCGCTACCGGCGTGTCGGTCGCGCCTGCCGCTTGTTCCATGTCGCCTTGAAAGCGACTGATTAGCGCGAAGAGCACAACGCTGAGGTTGTATATGCCATACAACCAGGCCACTGGAATGAAGGTGACAAAATAATGCAATGCAAAACTCGACACCGGCCCCTGGGCCGCGTCGAGAGATTGTAGGAGCCGCGGTCCGAACCACAAAAGCGATGCAATCCAGGCGACGAAGATGAACGCAAACATTAGCGGTGAGCGTTGTGCAACACCGCGGACTGCGCGGTTATCGAGTGGCTGGGGGGAATCAATTACGGATTCTGATGAACGCATGGCAGTTCCTCCTAGCGCGGCAGGCGATATGTGAAACCGATCATGGCGGTGTTGAAGCTGTCACCTTCCACGTCCTCATTCCGCAGCACGAAATGCAGGCGGTGATAACCAAACACGGGCATCGAAACCATGGCGTGCACGACGTTCACTCGTTCGGAATTCTGCTGGCCCGACCGGTCGACTTCACCGACACCGCCGCCTACCATCGCATTCCAACCGTTATCCGTCGCATACGAGAAATTCAGCACGCTACGCCACTCCTCATCTTCGTTGACGCCGACCGTCGAGAAGTAATTGTTACTTTCGATTTGCCAGCGCTCGCCGACGGGGATGCCGATACCCAGGTAGAGTAGATTGTCGTCATAACCGAGTTCGTGCTTGCCCAACTGCGTACCCAGAGCCACCCGGCCCGGCAGGTTATCCAGTGCAAGCTCAGCCCGGTACAGCTGCTGGTCACCATCTGGCAGTTGCCGGACACCGGCCTCAAAGAGGGCCGCAAAATTACTATTTATCCTGTGCTGTACGCCGGCCAGGTAAGTGCGGGCAGTCTCGCCACGTCGAGTGATCTCTGGATTGTCGAGGCTAAGGCTGTCGTCGTAGCGCGCGAACAATCGCGTGTCGCGACCTGCTTGCCAGCCCAACTCCACGAGGCGCAGGCCCGAATCGGCGTTCGACGTTGAGCCGTACCAGGCGGAGGCATCGAACTTCGGCGCCCCATTCAACGCAGCCATTCGTCCGCTCGATGCGTCCGCGCGGCCAGGGTCCAACTGCAACGCCGTGTCGAAAGCGCTCTGCGCTGCGCGCGAGTCGCCGGCCGCCAGCAGCGCTTGTCCCAGCCCGACCGAGAGTTCCGCGTCGGCGGGATTACTTTGCTGCAATTCGGCAAATTGAGAGCGGGCTAAATCCGCGTCCCCCGACCACAGGTTGACGTACGCGATGCCTTTTTGCGCTTCAAAATTTTCCGGCG
This sequence comes from Gammaproteobacteria bacterium, assembly GCA_009937605.1. Lineage (GTDB taxonomy): Bacteria > Pseudomonadota > Gammaproteobacteria > Steroidobacterales > Woeseiaceae > UBA1847. The sequence continues at coordinate 8,747 of JAACFG010000041.1, forward strand.
ACGACGCCAGGGCGTGCTCAAAACTCCGGCGAGCATATTGGTAATCGCCGGCCCACGCGAAGGCGTACCCGATACCGACCAGCGCGGCGGGATTGTCAGGCTCAATTGCCAGGGTTTCCCGATACGATTCTATGGCCGCGAAGTAATTGCCACGCCACGCCTGCGCTGTGGCTTTACCGTTCCATGCACGCACGTTGTCCGAGTCCACAGCGATGATCCTTTCGTAGGTCTGCTGCATCATGACCAGGTCGCCCTGCCGCGCTGCCTCGGCGGCTTGTTCGAATAGCTCGTCGTTTGCCGCTGCGCTGAGCGCTATCAGCAGGCAAAGGGATACCGGTAGTGTTCGCTTTACACTCATTGCGTTCGCTCCGCGCCGCTCTTCTCGGGCGGCTAAATGTTGGATTTACCTAGTGTGGTCGACGTCCGTCGGTCGACAGATGCGACGAGGATGAACCGATGTCGCTGAGATGCATGGCCCGTTCAATCAGATTGACCGTGTTCGCGGCGCCATCTGTATCGAAGCGGATTTTGCGTGGTTGAAACCGTAGTAGCTGATTAATCTCGTGGGCCAGTGACGCATTATTGAGATGGTGTGGCATAAGCAGGCGCCCGCCACCCCAATACACGAGTCTCTGAGCCCGGACTATTTGTTCGCTGCGCTGCCTGTCCTGGCAAGGGATGAATAAAGAGGGTGTCTGCGTTGTAGCCGCGTTCAACGCCGTATTGTATCCGCACTGACTTACCGAGCATCGCGACCACGCCATTTCCGTCCGCATGTCGTCGACCAACCGCGTAAGAACAATGCCCTCAGCGCCTTTCGTACGGACGCACAGATCCAGCCACTCTTCTTCAGGGAGGCGCGGACCGGCAACGATCTTCATGGGCCGCTCTGACACTGGCCACAATACCTTTTGCGCCTCTACTGCGGCTCGAAAGAGCACACCGCCATAGCGGCCGTCGCCGGCCGAAACGAGAATCGAGTCACTGCCATCGGCGGGGTCGAGTCCAGAGGTATCCTGTTCCGGTACAACGAAGCCCGCGTGGTACAACGGCGTTTGCAGTGCGTTCCGCGGCTTGAAGAACTCTTCGATGCGTGCAAACACAGGGTCCGACTGCACGATGACCGTGTCGTAGTACTTGTCCAGCAGCCCGGCTGCCCGGTCCGCACGATTTTCACCGTTGGTCGACTCGTCGACCATGATGGCGTCCGTCGTACATACAACCAGGCACTCTCCGTAGATACCGTTATGTGCCCGCTCGATGAGAGGAAGCACTTCGCCCTGGAGCCGTTGTTGGTTGAACGGAAAATTGTCGGTGATCACAACACCGGGCTTCAGCTCTTCCAAAACCTCGAGTATCAGGTCGCGTCGAGCGATGATGCTCGCCTTGAATTCTTCGGTGCGGCCGAACTCGAAGACATTTGAGTCCGGATCCACAGGCGGTGCCGGCAGCATCTTGAGTTGCACTGACTCGGGTACGTCCACGAGAACAGGGCCTTCCTCATCAATCAGCATGGTCACGTCATGCGATTCGCTCAGCTTTCGAGCAAGTTCGATTGAGCGCTGCAAATTACCGATGTGTTTCTCGCTGCGGCAACAGTACATCAAAGCGTTTCTATTCATGGTCTTATCGCTCGACTAAAGAGGTATCCAGCCCCGCAACGCCGGATACCTCTATAATTCCTGCCCTAGTCCCCTTCCAGCTCGAGTTCGGTCGCGGTCAAGGTGGTGTCACCGGTCGCGGTGCCGCGGGCGTCAACCAGGCTGCCAGTCTGCACGGCCGCCCAGAAATCGACGGCGCTCATCGGGACCTCGGTGCTACCACGTGAATCTCGATAGACCGTCGCGCCAGTCGTAGCTATGGTCACACCCAGTACGGTCAGATTCGGTTCATTCTCGCTTTCAACGAAGCCACGCAACTCGGTCCGCGTGTCCGGATCGTCTCGTTCGACGATCATCGCCGTGATCTGGCCCACCGGTTGTTCCTGGCCACGAATTTCAACATAGTCACCGGAGTTCAGGTCACCAACCCGCAAGGGATCGACATCGGCATCGCTCTTGTCCTCGAAGCGAGTGGTCAGCGAGTCGGTATTCACAGTAATTCCGAGAATGGTCAGGGTGTTGCCAGATACAGAATCCAGGTTGCCCGTCACGCGCACGGCTGTTGATGACTTGATGTCGACCTTGGCTGCGACCAGGACGCCATTGGCATCGAACACGCCTTCGACTTCAACCTTGAGATTGAGCCCCAGATCGGCCGCTGTGCCGCCCTCGTACGTGGTACTGCCGGTGGTTGTTACAGGCAAACCGCTGACGTCAAAGTCAGTCGCCGAGCTGAAGCGTGTGATGAAGCCCTCAATCTCGGCAAAGTCGCCTTCGTCGTCGGCGAAGCGATTGCCCTTGTACTCGACACGCGTTGCTACAAGCGTGTTGCCATTGAGCGTCGTTCCCTTGGCCTCAACCGGATCGTCATTATTGATGACGCCAGCCGTCGGGAAATTGTCAACGGCCGCGCCGCTGTAGTCGACTTCGAGGCCGTTGATCATGAACGTCGTGGCGCCGGCGTTGTGGCCGCTGACGATACCATTGACTTCCATGACTCCGTCCCAGGTTCCGTCGCGACACTCGATCCGCGTAGCATCGATAACGCCATTTGCGTCGGCCAGCCCGGATACCTCAACCGCCGGTACTGCCAGCAAACCGTCAAGTGTTGCCGGGCAGCTATCGTCGATCGACGTCGTTGCGTTTAAGGTCACAGTCTGGCCGAGGACGACAATCTGGCTCAACGCGTTGTCGACGCTCGATACCGGACCCTCTACGGCGTCGTCAAACTCGACCGTGTCGGCCGTGGCGTTGCCGCCATCATCATCGATGCTGCCTTTGACGACTACAACCTGGCCTACAGAAAAATCGTCCTGCGTCGCAGGCTGACCGTCTTTCGTGAAGACCGCATCGTCGGTGTTATAGGTCGTGCCATTGACGATTACGCTGCCAAAGCCCGTGATCGGTCCCACCGCAACGCCACTTCGCGTTATTCCGCCAGTCGGGGGAGGTGGGGGAGGAGGAGGAGGAGGAGGCGTAGCGCCATCGCCACCACCACCACCACCGCCACAGCCGGCGGTGCTAAGTATTGCTGTCGCAAAAAGTGCGACGCTGATTCTGGAGAGAGCATTCATGATACTGATCCTTGTTCACTTTCGTCATAGATAAGATAGACACCAACGCCCAAGCGAACGGTACGTGCGTTGGAGTCAGTCGATGTTTCGGTGTCGTTTTCAGACAGCCAGCCGTCCATTTCTTCGAGAAACGAGAGTCCCCGCTCCTCGACGAGTTTGTGGAATGCCTTGTAGGTTGACGGCTTGATAAACGCATTATCGGCCATTGCCTCGAATCGCGGTGTGGTCCGGCGGTCTTCATCGTAATTATGCGCCAACGTGGCAGCGTGATCATGCAGCACAACACCCAGCCGGTTGACACTTTCCGGATCGAGCTCAGAAAATACGTAGTCACGTTTCATTACACGAAAACTACCGTCCTTTTGTTCCTCGATGAGGCCCCTTTGCTGCATTTCCTTGCGGATCGCCCCATGCGGCAAGTCACCAGCATAGCGCTTCAGCAGGCTGGACAAACTCCCCGTAGGACCAGTCGCGGCCAGTACTTTCGGGTGGCCGTTTTCGTCCATGAATTCGCTGTCCACATGCCAGCCCGTCAATATCTGCGAAATGCGGTTGCCCTGGCTGTCTTCGGCCATTAAATCGCCCTCGATCAGGCGATCACGTACTTTGGCGACCTCGCGCCTGCTTAGGCCGGTCAGCATGGCAACGCGGGCGTTATTCGTGGGCCGCCCGTCGATACCGTGGTCCTGTCTTGCGACCTGTACGTAGGCCTCTTTTGTCAGTTCAGTGAACTCACTGACGGTCACGCCGTGGCGCAACACGAAGCGCACTACCGGCAGCAGCAGGTAGCGACAGCTCTTGATGACTTGTTCCTTGATTCCCACAGGGTCTTGTCCGTAATCCTTATATGTGTGCATTTTTAGCACACATATAAGTAAATGCAAGGTCTTTTTTGAATATCGGCCGAGAGAGCCCCCTTTTATGAGCGCGTAAAAAGCCGTATGTCGCTGATTTTCCTTGGGTTTAGGAGCCTGCTGGGCCGGATACGGCCAACTGGCACTCACGGTCCATTATTTCCGGTCGTCCGCGCAAGTCACTCCCTGGCAGTGCTCGCGCCACTTTGAACCTTTTGGACCGCAGGCCGCACTCACTCATGAGAATCGACTGTCTTGAACCGAAGGAATGCGCCAAATCAACGCACCGATTAAACATAACGCGAATATCAAGAAGCGACTTCAGGGTCTTTTTTTGAGCTTCTCTGAGGATGACCATCCCACCCTGGAATTACTCCTCGAGGATGTGGCCGTCAAACGCCTGAAGCCGGGACAAGAGATCTATCGCATCGGGAGTATTTGCGACTCTTTCCTCCTTCTGTTGACCGGAACCGTCAGGGTTCAGCTCAGTTCTCCGAGGGGGCGGCAGATCACGCTCCGTCGCTTGGGTCCCGGAGACCATTGCAGCTTGACGACATCGTGCCTGTTAGGGCGAAGTGTTTATCCTGCGGATGCGATTTCCGAGTCTCACGGTGAGGCCGTAGCTATATCCCGCGAGACTTTTCACAGAGCCTTCGAGCAGTCGCCCGGTTTTCGTCGCTTCGTTCTGGAGGGTTACGCATTTAGTCACGCCAACCTCATTGCAAGAATCGAACAGTTGGCTTTTGTGCCTATCGATACTCGATTGTCAAACGCGTTATTGGATTTCCATGAGAAAGGCGAAGACCGGGTCACTCATCAGGAATTAGCGGTCGAACTTGGCACGGCGCGCGAAGTGGTGTCTCGACGCTTGAAACAATTCGAGAGTGAAGGTTGGGTCCGGCTTGCCCGCGGTCGAATAACCGTATCTGATCGAAACAGTCTCCGGCAACTTGGCAATCCTTGTTACCTGGATTAGTCAAAGCAAGCAGGAATCAGGTATCTGAATTGCTCGCAAGCATTTGCAGGTTTTCGCGGTCGATAATCTCTACCTTTCCGCGCGACGACCTAATCAGCCCGTCGGATTCGAAACGCTTGAGCTTGCGAGATACAACCTCGCGCGCCGTGCCGATCTCGGCCGCCATCACCTGGTGCGTAATATCGGACACGGTATCGTCGCCATGGCTGAGCAGGTGATGGGCGAGTCGCTCGTCGATTGTTTTGAGCGCAACGTGCTCCATACGGTTAACAATTGAGCAAAGGCGTCTTGAGAATCCCCGGAACACGAACTCCCGGAACTCCTCGGAATCGAGCAAGGCCTGTCGAAACTCGACGTCCGGGATCATCATGGCAGTGACGGCCTCTTCGATAACCGACTCAGCCGGATATTCCTCATTGCCGATGAGGCAAGACGTTGTCAGCGCACAGGTGCCGCCGCGTTTCACACGATAGAGGACGACCTCGCGCCCACCTTCGCTCGACAGCTGGACTCGCACCTGCCCCTCGAGCACGAGAATGAAATTCTTGCAGGGATCGCCTTTACGGAATGGGGATGCACCGGGCGGAACATTCACGGTTTGCGCGCTGGCAATCAAGCGCGCACGCACGTCGTCGTCCAGATCCGCAATGCCCGGATACAGCCGCAGCAATAGCTCTGTGTTGTCGATTGACTTGTTAATAACCTGGCTCCGTGGACAGTCGGCCTCCCGGCACACGATTGGAGGCAGTCTAAACACGGAGCTGTTCAGGTCAAGCCGAACCTTTCTCAGGGCGGGCTGACTGCGATCGTATGTGTCGCCGCGTTCAACTCGATCGTCGGTACCTCGACCGCGGATTCCAGCTTGTAAGTCTTGGCAATGAATTCCGGATCGGCCTTGCGGTACAGTAATCTCGCCGTGACCGTCAACTCGGTAACTGATTCATTATCAATAGAAAATACAACGTCCGATTTGCGCTCGCCCGGCCCTTCCTCGCTGAATGAGTCCGAGATTTTCGGTCGGGCAATAACCGGGCAACGAAATGCGATGTCGACGCTCTCGACGCCGCCGCTCTCCAGCGCGTTCTTGTAGCTCGAACCGACAACCTCCCAGATGTTGTGGCGATCGACAGGAAGGCCGCGCTTGTCATACCAGTCTGCCTTGTAGACGATCGGTGCGTCCAGGGTCGGTTTGTCCCCTGCCGGGTCGCCCAGATGCAGCAAGGTGCGGCCGAGATTATCCTCGACTTTCAATTCGATCCAGCTCGAGAGGATGTCCAGCGGTCCGGCTGGGAAATCATGTCCCGTCTTGTTGTTATGCAGAATCAGCGCAACGTTAACCAGTTCCCCGGACCTGATCTCATCCGGTGCCACGATAGTCATTGCGACCACCGGACCGTCGGCCCAACGATCCGCGATCTCGGGAATGTCGATCTCACCCCGCAACCACCTGATCGTCTGTGAGGCCTGCTCTGCGCCGCCCGGCAGATCCAGGACGGCTGGAACGTACATATTGCTGCCGAGAGTACGATGACTTCGGTGCTGTTCACCCGCGATGGGGTCAGTCCCCGCCACCAGGGGCATGTGGCAATCACGGCAGCTGATGGTCTTGTCGGGATCGTCTTCGTGGTACCAGTGTCCCTGGCGCCAGCTGTCGTATTCATTTTGCTCCTGCGCCAGGCCGATCGGCGTTTCTTCACCCGAAGTCCCGGTCTGCTTGTGACACGCGGCGCAATACTCGCTGTCCTCGTACAGCGGACGAGCGAATGTCTCGACATGCTTTTCCGGGTAACTGCGAATCAGGAAGTGGTTCCAGAACTTTCCTGGTCCTCCGTCGTTGGCAAAGAGGTAGCGATCAGGTACTTGCAATACATAACCGCCGTTACCATTGGTGTCCGTCTCCACGACGCTGTGGCAGACGAGGCACGAAATACCTTCATTCGTTTCCATATGACCGCCGCCGATCGATCCGCCGTCGCGGCCGCCACTCAGGAGCGTGACCGGATCGTGACAGCCCGCACACGCGCGCGTATCCGCCGCGCCGTTTGCCTCGGCGAGAGCTTCCTGAACATCCAGAAAGAGCGGATCAATCGCGGCAAAACCGTGTGCACTCGGTACCCACTCATTGTATATGTCATCGTGGCACCCGCCGGCCCCACAGGATTGCGAGCCAAGCAACGGCTCCGGCCTGAGCGCACCTTCTTGCTGCATTGACTCAGTAGCCGCCGCAAGTAAGTCATTGAACTCCCGCTGCCTGTCAGCATCCAGTGCCATGGGCGCCGCTGCACGCTTGAATCTCTCCAGCGGTCCACCGCGGCTCTCCTGCAACTCTGCCATGGACATACGCAGTGACTCCCGCTCCGTTTCGCTGAACAGACCCAATATTCCCTCGTGCAGTTGCGCTTCCCACGGCACGTTTGCGATTCGCGCCCGACTCGGCCAGAACGGACGATCGTCACCGTATCGCCACACGTAGTTACTTGGAAAAGCCTGAAAATCTTCCGCCTGTTCGACTTGCCCGGCCAGCCAGTCTGTCAGGGCCAACGGCATCACGAGGAGGACCGCTGCAGCGGCCAGGAACCATCGTCGCGCGATGCGCCGAGGCGTAGACGGCGTGTTTGCATACCGGATAAGTATCGGTAACAGGTGCAGGAACAACATGATGCCAAAACCGAGCGCAGACCACTGGTGGACCAGCCACCAGAAGTCGGCTACCGCGCGCCCGAATACCGACTGCACAACGATTGCGAGCCCGCTTCCCAGGCCCAGGATCAGTATCGCTATACTCGCTTTGGCAAGAAGTGCCGGATAGCCCGCAATCGACGATTCGCGACGACGCCAATGCAAACCCACGATTATCCCAACGGGAAGTAACGCAAGCACACCGGCCATTGAATGCACGATTACGGAGTACTGGGCATAGACTCCGAAAGGCAGCCAGAAAACGAGAGCACCCGAGACCAGCAAATAGATCAACAGGCCTGAGGCGATCCAGGTGAGCAACGATCTGAAGTCCGGATTGATTGTGTTTCGATTGTCCTGGTTCATTTTGTCCGCTTCTTTGTCATCGTTAGTACGTGTAGCCAGTCGCTCGCAACGCCTGCTCGCACAGGCCGACGGCCTCCTGCATTGTGGCGATAGCATCATCCCATGCCTCGGCCACGGCGCTCTGGTCTGCCTCCCCGGACAAGCTTGCCGCATTGTCCAGCAGCGTGGCTACTCGATTACGGGCGCTGTAGGACGCCTGTTTTTGTCCCGTCGCCAATAGCAACAGGTAGCCTTCGTACTGTTCCTTGTAGTAGGCATACTCGTCTGCCTGCGTCGCAAAATTCTTCTCGTAGTACAAGGTCCTGTTATTGAGAATCGATGCGAGACGACGTTGCAGGCGATCATTCACTGGCGCGAGCAGACTCACGGCCTGCACAAAGTTTCCGTTAATCGCGACTGATTCAGCCCGCTCAATTTGCCTCTCGATGCCCACCAGGTCCTCGGCACTAACGCCCCGCAACTCTTCGGGTTGTGATTCGAGGGATAAGAGGAAACTCATCGACTGCTGCAATGCGGCTTCATAGGCGACGCGTGCTTGTTCCTGCGACACTTTGGGCGATTTTCGAAAGGCCGTGGTCGCCAGCTTGAGGCCGGAAGATGAAAGAGCAGATGCGTCGGCAACACACCCGTCCTTAAGCGCTGCACGGGCATCCACCATGGACTGCCCGGCCTGTTCAATCTTCGCAAGCGCATCGACATTACCTTCTTCCCGCGCCCTGCGCAGCGGTTCCGAGTCATCCAGCAGTCGTGCCAGCAGGTCGAGTCTCTGTTCGACCTGCTGCGCCTTACTTTGATCTTCGTCACAGCTGGCGGCCTGCACTCCCGACCCAACGGAAAGCAATAACAGAACCACCAGGAGATGTTTGTTGTTCATTCGCGTCGCGCCGATAGTTCGGCCTCCCATTCCCAGATTGCGGACTCGGCCTTGCGGCGGTACTGATCGTCGCTATTTGGCAGGTGCGCGAACGTACGCATTGCGGCTATCGCCTCAGGCAGCTCGCCCAGTCCTTCATGTGCGATGGCGAGCCCATAGTAGGCGTTGCCCTGACCCGGTCTCAGATCGGTGGCCGAATCGAAGAAACTCCGCGCTGTCTCAAACTGTTCAAGGCCGAGTAGCGCAAAGCCCATGTTCACATGCGCCTCGGGCATGCCAGGGGCAACTTTCAGCACCTCGTGAAATCCCTGCACGGCGTAGTCGTATTCACCGTGTTGCAGCAGCGCCACGGCCTGTTGAAATTGCTGGTGCAAAATACGCAGGTCCTGGTCATCGGACGTTGCAACCGGTTCGCCCGTTGGCTCCCTGAATTGCAGCCCCAATCCTGCCAACACTGTGACCACCAGGATCGCAGGGATAACCGTGTACCGCTTGTCGAGGCGATTCCTCACATGAGCCCCTTGTGCGGTGCAATGCTGAAGAACGGCACGCCAAAGAAGGTGAGGAAAGCAACCGCAAATGTAGCGAGAACCATGACATGTCCCAGGCTGTGCGGCATGTTCCGGAACGTCGCCCTTGCGTGTAGCGCGCCTGCGAGCATCAGCCACGTGACCAGCGTCCAGGTTTCCAGAGGATCCCAGGACCAGAAGTGTCCCCAGGCACTGTGAGCCCAGACGGCTCCGGCCACCAACATGACGCTGTGGCAAATGAGCGCGACAAAGAACAATGCCCAGATCGCCTGCTCGGACCGCTCGGGGGACGGCGTCAGCCGGGACGAGCGGTCACTCGACCCGGCGGCGCTGGTCAGCATGATGATTGCCGTGGCTGCCGCGACAAGACAAAAACCGAGAAACACCTTGCCACTCAGCACGTGTACCCAGAGCCAGGCATTGTCGAAGGCGCCGGGCAACGGAACCGACAGTTCCGACACGCCGGTGAGCCAGACGCCCAGCACCAGCAGTAACGGGCTCGTCACCACTATGCCGGCACGCACGGCCGTAGCAAAAATGCTGATGAGCAGGAACACCAGGGTGAGGCTGAAAAGGTTGCTCAGCAAGATGTCGTAAAGCGTCAGGAACGGTCCCTGCCCCTCACGCAGCCAGCGACCGGTAATCGCAGCGCCGAGGAGCGCGACAACACCCGCGTAAAGGCCGGCGGTCGGCCTGTACACGTTGCGACCAAGCATGAAACCCGCAAGCGGAACCACTGTGGCGATGAGCAATAACCCGACCGCAACCAGGACGAGCTGCCGTTCAAACGCGAGCGACATGGGCATAACCGTCCTCCTTTGAGCTGGCAGTGACCGAGGCCGGCAGGTAACGACTGGCGAAGTGCATGGCGAGCCCGACGATGGCAAGCAGCGCGGCAACGAGCATCCAGGGCAGCAGTGGCGTGTAGTCAATCTGGTAGGCCATCCAGGTCCTGAGCTCCACCACCCGCACCACACCGCCGGCAAGCTCGACCGATTCGCCCCGCCGCAGGCTTCGTTGAGATTTACCCGCAAGCGATACATTGACTGAATACGGCATGTCGGTACGTCCAAAAGACCATGCCCCACGATCGTCGGAAACGGATTCGTCAAACTTGAGTTCCAGCTCTACCTGCTGACCCGCGGGTGTCGTCCAGGCCGTTAACTGTTTCCAGTCGAACTCGGGAAACGACGGCATGTGTACGGCGCCGAGAATCTCCGTGCCATCGGTTCCGGTCCAATGCAGCAGCACGGCGAATCCCTTATTAAAGGTGGCCGCAACTCGATAGCCATCGATTGTCGCTGCCCGCGTATCGCCCACCGTAATGCGGCGTAACTCTCCGGAAGATGCGCGATACTCGAACGTACTGGCAGTGTCCTGACGATTGAGACCAGGCAGGTAATTGACCCGAACCTCACCCTGGTAAAGTTCGATCGCTTCGAGCCGATTGTGGTGCCACCAGCCCTGCTCGACGGTTTCAACCATCCCCGCGTCGAATGCGCCGCCCTGCACGACTTCAACATGACCGTCATAGCGCAGCAGGACCGTCAACCCGATGCACGCGAAGACCAGCAACAGGCCGACATGAAATACCAGGAGACCCGTCTGGGTGCGAATACTCTTGTTGGTCAACAGCGCTGCGAGCAAATTCACAACGAGAATGACCAGCGGCACTGCGGTGATGCCCGCGCCGATCTCAGCATTGCGACTCCCAACGACGGCGAGCAGCGCGAGCAGGGCCATCCCGACCAGTGTCAGCCGCAGGGAAGCAAGTTTTTTAAGTAGCATTATCATGGCGGTGGGTCACACACGTCGGTCATCCAGTCCCCGCCGGTGCTGGGACTGCCGCTCGCCGAGCCGCAATCCTGCACGCGCCAGGTACCGCTCTCACGCCAGTTGATAATTTTCAACTTGGCATTCATGTAATACGGGCCCACGTTGTAGGTCGCATTATTCCCGTTGATGGGAACCTCGGTGCCCGGCGGCAAGCCGGCCTCCGGGCCGACGTCATTCAAATCGACTAGGAATGCCTTGTTCTTCCAGCCGTGTGGCACCGCGACGTGGCACCAGTTGCATTTCAGATTGACGCCGCCGCCAACTCTCTTGGCGTGCTCATGATGGAGGTTGACGTTGCGCGGACCTCCAAAACCACTAGCAAACTGGTTGCCATCGCCATCATTGGCGTCAGTCGCGTAGTTGGAGCGACTGTGGCAGCGAAAGCAGATTGTCGAGGCGTTGTTGCTGTTCGCGGAACTCCATGTTCCCTTCAGAATGAACACATTGTTCGACCCGTGCGGTCCCCAGGGGTCGTCTCCCGATGGCACCACGGTGCCATTCGCGGTGTTTGCGCCGTGACAATCGGAACAGTACATGGTTTGGGAACCGATGTTCGCGCCATTCCAGGGCGCAAGGAACATATTGGTCGATGCACTCATGCTGCGCGTTCCGGCGTCGCGGC
>JAACFG010000176.1 GCA_009937605.1 Gammaproteobacteria bacterium
CTGGCCGAGAACTCGAGCGCGAGTACGGCTTCTGATATCAGCTCACCAGCCATCGGGCCCACGATATGCACACCAAGTATCTCGTCGTCATCCTCGGATGAAATGATCTTTACAAATCCTGAGGTTTGCTCCATGGCTTTGGCACGACCGCTGGCCATGAAAGGAAATTGACCGGTCTTGTAAGCCCGACCACTCTCTTTCACTTCGGCCTCGGTCTTGCCCGTCCACGCAATTTCGGGGTTGGTGTAAAGCACCGACGGTATGACGTCGTAGTTCATCTCGGCGATCTCCCCGGCGATCAGGTCAGCGACCATCACACCTTCTTCCGAGCCCTTGTGCGCCAGCATCGGCCCGCGAACGCAGTCGCCGATCGCGTACACGCCTTTGACGCGCGTGCGGCAATCATCGTCCACGACAACAAAGCCCCGCTCATCCAGCTGGATACCTGCGTCATCGGCAAACAGGTTTTCCGTTACCGGCCGGCGCCCAACGGCGACGACCAGCTTGTCGACCTCGAGAGTCTGAGCTCCGCTCTTGTCTTCGTACTCAACGGTGACGCCCTTCTTGCCAGCCGTGGCCTTCTTTACCATTGCACCCAGTTTGATATCCAGACCCTGCTTCTTGAAATCGCCTGCCGCCAGTTTGGCGACATCACGATCGGCCATGAACAGGAAGTCATCCATAGCCTCAAGGATGGTTACCTGGGACCCAAGCCGAGCCCACACGCTTCCCAACTCGAGGCCAATAACGCCCGCACCGACCACACCCAGTGTTTCGGGTACTGCATCAAGTTCGAGCGTGTCCCAGGAATCGATAATTTGAACACCATCGAATTTTGCGATTGGCAATTCGATCGGCGTAGAACCTGAAGCAAGAATAATACTTTCAGCGTCGATGATTTCGACATCGCCGTCGACCGCCGTGAATTCGACTTTCTTGCCTTTCAGCAGCTTGCCATGGCCGACAAGGCCTTCGACTTTTGCAGCCTTGAACAAGCCGGCGATTCCACCCGTCAACTGACGCACGATCGATGCACGGCGTTTTTGCATCGCGCCGATATCCATTTCGACACCACCCGTAACGATACCGTGTTTCTTGAACTCGTGGCCGGCCCGATGGTAGAGCTCACTCGACTCGAGTAATGCCTTGGAAGGGATACAACCTGCGTTGAGACACGTACCGCCAAACGCATTCTTGCCGTCCTTGTTCTTCCACTCATCGATGCACGCTACCGTCTTGCCATGCTGCGCCGCCCGAATTGCAGCGATATAGCCTGCCGGCCCCGCACCAATTACTACTACGTCGAAACTTCTACTCATTGCGTATCGAATCCTGTTTTTAGATTGTCAGATCAGACCTGCAGCAGCAGTCGACCCGGGTCTTCAAGTTGTTCCTTGATTGAGACGAGGAACTGCACTGCTTCCTTGCCATCGATGATACGGTGATCATAGGTTACTGCCAGGTACATCATCGGACGCGCGAGGATTTCTCCATCGACAACCATCGGGCGCTGCTGAATTGAATGCATGCCGAGGATGGCGCTTTGCGGCTGATTCAAAATCGGCGTGGACATCATCGAGCCGAAGATACCGCCGTTAGTAATCGTAAAGGTACCGCCTGTCAGGTCTTCCATGCTGATCGTGCCCGCTTGCGCCCTGCCCGCCATGTCCGTTAGCGCTGACTCGAAATCCGCAAAACTCATCTGATCAACATCGCGAATGACCGGAACCATGAGACCGCGATCGCTCGACACAGCAATGCCAATATCAAAGTAGTTGTGATAGACGATATCGGCCCCTTCGACCGAGGCATTGACCACCGGGAATTTCTTCAGCGCTTCTACGGCCGCCTTCGCGAAGAACGACATAAATCCGAGGCGCACGCCGTGCTTCTTCTCAAACGTCTCCTTGTAGCGGCTTCGCATCGCCATGACTTCGGTCAGGTCAACTTCATTGAATGTCGTCAGCATTGCCGCTGTCTGCTGTGCATCCACCAGTCGCTCCGCGATGCGGGCACGCAGCCGTGTCATCGGTACGCGTTTTTCGCTGCGCTCCGGTCCCGTGGAGATTGATTCAACATGGACTGGCGCGGGGTCGCCAGGATTGACGTTGCTGCTGTCATCCTTCTTCAGGAAGGACATGACATCGGCTTTGGTAATCCGTCCGTCCTTACCACTACCGGTCACCATCGTCGCATCGAGGTCGTGCTCTTCGAGGAGGTGCCGAACCGCAGGGCTGGTCTTAACCGGACCCTTCTTTTCTCGCGGTGCAGGTGTCTTCTTGTTTTCCGTCTTCTTCTCGGGCTTGTTCGGAGCCGCTTGCGCAACCTCGCCCTCTTCGAGAATAGCCAGCACGTCGCCGGCGACGACCGTTGCGCCATCCTCGACAACTATACTGGCGATTGTTCCGGACGCTGGCGCAGGCACTTCGAGAACAACTTTGTCAGTCTCGAGATCGACGAGATTCTCGTCGCGCGCGACGCCTTCGCCGACCGTCTTGTGCCACGCAACCAATGTCGCGTCGGACACCGATTCGGGCAAAGGCGGAACCTTTATCTCTATGGTCATTTCTTCTTCCGTTTGGTTTTTTCGGGTTTGCGAACCTTGCTCGCCTCGGTATTAATGTCGAGGGCCGCTTCGACCAGTGCCTGCTGTTGTTGCAAATGAACTTTGAATATGCCGGATGCCGGTGCGGCTGCACTCGCTCGACCCGCGTAATAGAGTTGTTGATGGTTCTTTAGGGGTTCCTGCAGGCGATGTTTGATCTGGTACCACGCGCCCTGGTTTAGCGGTTCTTCCTGGCACCAGACAATTTCTTCGACATGATTGTATTGCTCGATCATGTCGGCGAACTCCTCGATAGGAAACGGGTAGAGCTGCTCAATTCTGACTATCGCGACGTCCTTGATACCAGCGACTTCGCGCGCCTCCAGAAGGTCGAAATAGACCTTGCCGCTGCAGAATACGAGTCGCTGCGTTTTCTTCGGGTCGATCGCCTCTATCTCGGGAATAATGACCTCGAAGCGGCCAGTGGAGAGCTCGGTTAGCGGCGATACTGACATCTTGTGCCGCAACAGACTTTTCGGCGTCAGCACGATTAATGGTTTGCGGAAATTGCGAACCTGTTGGCGACGAAGCATATGGAACATCTGGGCAGGCGTCGAGGGCACACAGACCTGCATATTGTGCTCCGCACACAATTGCAGGAAGCGCTCAAGCCTGGCCGACGAGTGTTCCGGTCCCTGGCCTTCGTAGCCGTGCGGCAGGAACATCGTCAGACCGCAAAGACGTCCCCACTTGGATTCGCCCGAACTGATGAACTGGTCGATGACGACCTGCGCGCCATTGGCAAAGTCACCGAACTGACCTTCCCAGATTACGAGCGTGTCCGGTGCGGTACTCGCGTAGCCGTACTCGAATCCGAGGACAGCCTCTTCCGAAAGAAATGAGTCGATGACACGGAACGCATTCGGCCTGTCGACAATGTTTTCCAGCGGCGCGTATTCGCGGTTGTTCAACTGGTTATGCAGGACCGCATGGCGATGAAAGAACGTGCCGCGGCCACTATCCTGGCCAATGAGACGAACGTCGTGACCTTCTGTAAGCAACGACGCGTAGGCCATGGTCTCGGCGAATCCCCAGTCGATGTCCATTTCACCCTTCGCCATTCGCAGGCGGTCATCCATGATGCGCTGGACGCGGCCGTGCGGCTTTACGTCCGGGGGAATGTCGGTAATCGACGCACCAAGCCGCGCGACCTGGGCAGGGCTGATCGTCGTATCGACGTAGTCACCCCATTCGGTATGCAGAAAAGGCGTCCAGTCCACTGTGAACTCATCGCCAATCAGTCCCAGGCTCGACTTGGGCACGGGCTCGCCCCGGTCCAGTCGATCACGGTAGTTGTCCTGCAATTCCGCTGCGGTTGTCGCTTCAATAACGCCCGCCTGCTCGAGGCGATTCGCGTACAACTCGCGCGTCGTTTTGTGGCTCTTGATGGCGCCGTACATGATCGGCTGCGTGGCCGACGGTTCATCGGCCTCGTTATGACCATGGCGGCGGTAGCAGACGAGATCGATGACCACGTCTTTCCTGAACTTCTGGCGGTAATCGAGCGCCAGGCGCGTGACGAACAGTACTGCCTCAGGATCGTCGCTGTTCACGTGAAAGATCGGGGCTTCGATCATCTTCGCCACATCCGAGCAGTACTCCGTCGAGCGGGCATCGGATGGTCGGCTGGTTGTGAATCCGATCTGGTTATTGATGACGATATGCACGGAACCGCCGGTCCGGAAACCATTGGTCTGGGACATTTGGAAAGTTTCTGTGACGACCCCCTGACCAGCGAACGCGGCATCACCGTGGATAAGTACTGGCAACACTTCCAGCCGTTCCAGATCGCCTCGACGTTGTTGCCTCGCGCGCACCGAACCTTCGACCACCGGGTTCACGATCTCGAGATGAGACGGGTTAAATGCCAGCGCGATGTGCACATTGCCGCCGGACGTTCTCATGTCGGCAGAAAAACCCTTGTGATACTTAACATCACCGGAGCCTTTGAGCTCATCGAGGTCGTAATTGCCCTCAAACTCCTCGAATAGCTCTTCGGGCGATTTTCCGAGAATGTTGACAAGCACATTGATACGCCCACGGTGCGCCATGCCGATGACGATTTCGCGGACACCTGACGCACCACCTTGCTGGATGATGTCATCAAGCATCGGAATGAGGCTCTCGCCTCCCTCAAGCGAGAAGCGCTTCTGGCCTACATATCGCGTGTGTAGATAGCGCTCGATTCCCTCGGCACTCGTCAGCTGTTCCAGCGTCCAGAGGCGCTCTTCGTTGCTGAGCTTATCGGCAGCCGCGCCTTTCTCAAAGCGGCTACGGAGCCAGAGTCGTTCGCGTGCGCGCGAGATATGAGCGAACTCCGCGCCAATCTTGCCGCAATAAATCGATTTCAACAGGTCCAGAATATCGCGCAACTTCATGCGCTCGTTGTCCATTCCCGCCAGACCGCCCGTGAAGAACTCGGTGTCCATGTCAGCATCGGTCAGGCCGAGGTAGTCGAGTTTGAGAACCCCTGGCATGCGTCTGTCCATGAGTCCCAGGGGATCAATATCGGCAATCTGGTGGCCGCGAAGACTGTACACCTGGATGAGTCGGGAAACGGCCGACTGTTTCTCACCCGAACCTACAGGCTTGCCCGAAACACGCGCTGTCGCCGTGCTCATGCGACGGCCGGTACGCGCCTCTGCAAGCAAATCATCGCGGATTTTTGAATGGACAATTTCGGCCTCAGGGTCACCCAGGGACTCGAAATACTCGCGCCAACCGGATGGTACGGCGGCGGGATCGTCCAGGTACTGCTCATAAAGCCCTTCGACAGCACTCGCGTTGCTGCCAAAAAGAGGCGTGGAAGCCAGTTGTTCCTTGAGGGAATTACTCATTCTTTCAAAGACTTGTGATGCCCGCGACGGGCCTGCAATTAAGCACGTGAGGTCCGTGCCGAAAAAGGGGCGCTAGTTTATCCCAAGCGCCCCGTCGAGGGAATCGAATTACGGCGGGGATCGGCTACATGAGCCGCAGCAGATTCACCAGTTCGTAGGACACCAGGCAGGCGTAGAACGTGAAAAACGTCGTCAGGAACAGCCCGGTTCGAATCCGGTTCAGGAATCGGGACTTGGCGAGGAACACCAGCACGAAAATCCCGAACGCGGTCATGGCGAGCTTGGTGCTGGTGAAAACAGCAGTGCCCTGTGACATGACGGCGTTCATGACCGGGTTCACCTCGATCATGCCACGCTCAATCAGGAGCAGTGTCAGGAAGGCATCCGCACAGGAGAACAGCATCGTGCCGGTCGCGAGGAAGAACAGCCAGGGATGATGCCAGTCCAGGAATA
>JAACFG010000177.1 GCA_009937605.1 Gammaproteobacteria bacterium
GCGAAGATCGAGGAGCTGCGCTACGTTGGTGATGATTCCGAGATCAACATCAATGAAGAAGTGGCGCGCCTTAAGGCGAAGAGCGAGTCACTGACCAAGAACATTTTTGCCAAACTCAGCCCGTGGCAGATTGCGCGCGTGGCACGGCACGAGTCGCGGCCCTACACGCTGGACTACCTCAAAATCATCGCTCCTGACTTTCAGGAGTTGCATGGCGACCGCATGTATGCCGATGATCCGGCCATCATAGGCGGCATTGGTCGTCTCAACGGGCGCGCCGTCATGTTCATCGGCCACCAGAAAGGTCGGGACACCAAGGAGCGTGTACGGCGCAATTACGGCATGCCGAAGCCGGAAGGTTACCGCAAGGCACAACGACTGATGCGCATGGCGCAAAAGTTCTCGATGCCGATAGTTACGCTGATCGACACCCCGGGGGCTTATCCCGGCGTGGGTGCCGAGGAGCGTGGTCAAAGTGAGGCCATCGCGTACAGCCTCTACCTGATGGCGGGTCTCAAGACGCCCATCATTAGCGTCGTCATTGGCGAAGGCGGATCCGGCGGAGCGCTGGCCATTGGCGTCGGCGATCGGCTGCTCATGTTGCAGTACAGCATCTACTCGGTTATTTCGCCGGAAGGATGCGCCTCGATCCTGTGGAAGAGTGCGGAGCGAGCCGAAGAAGCCGCCGAGGCGATGCGCATAACCGCCGACAGCCTCAGCAAGTTCGGATTGGTGGACGAAGTACTCGAGGAACCGCTGGGCGGGGCCCACCGCAGTCCCAAGGAAGCGGCGGAAGTGATTCGCAATGCCCTCATCAAGAACCTGGACGAGCTTGAGGCGTTGTCGACTGAGCAATTGCTCGAGCAACGGCAACGGCGACTCGCAAGCTTCGGACAGTTCAAAGAGGCGTGACCTTCTCGCCGGAGCTTCTGCAGGCTCATCTTGCTGAGCTCGAAATCCAGGCGGCCGGACCATCGCGTTACGTGATCGCGTTCAGTGGCGGACTGGATTCGACCGCGCTCGCACATGCCCTCGGCCGCGTCGAAGCCCGCGTACCGATTGTGGCGATTCACATTGACCACGGACTCCACGAAGACTCGCAGCGCTGGAGCGATCATTGCGAGGCGTTCGCGGCATCGATCGGCATCGAATACCGTAGCCGCAAAGTGCGCGTACAGCTTGAATCCGGCAAGGGACCTGAAGCGTCGGCAAGGGAAGCGCGTTACACCGCTTTGCATGCGGAACTCGGGCCGGGCGACTGGCTGTTGAGTGCGCACCACCGCGAAGACCAGGCGGAGACCCTGTTATTGAATCTTGTGCGGGGCAGTGGTCCCGCTGGAATCGCCGGTATCGGCGCAATTCGACGCTTTGGACCGGGCTGGCTTGCGCGCCCATTGCTGCAGACTGACCGGGCATCGCTGCAGGAGTACGCGAAACAGAACAAGCTGGACTGGATTGAGGACCCGTCGAATACAGACCGTCGATTCGATCGCAATTTCCTGCGCCACGATATCCTGCCGCGATTGCAGTCCCGGTGGCCCGATATTGCGACCCGGCTGCAGCGCAGTGCGGCCCATGCCGGCGAGGCCGCCACGTTGCTGGCGGATCTTGGCGCGATTGACCTTGAGGCCCTGGGTGGCCATCCGGAGCGCTTGCCGATCGACGGCCTGCTGGCTATGACACCGGGTCGTCAAAGAAACCTCTTGCGATACTCGCTGCGCCTGCTCGGCCTGTCGACGCCAACGGCACTGCAACTCGAACGCATCCTCACGGAGGTACTTCCTGCGCGCGAAGACGCACAACCGCATGTCAGTTGGCCCGGCGCGTCGGTCCGCCGCTATCGCAATGGCCTCTATCTGCTTCCTGAAGCGCTGGCTTCGGTCCCGGTTTCCACACCGATCCAGGCCGAAAGAGTGCCGTTAGGCGCCGGTCTCGGCGTCCTGCATTTTGACTCCGACGCCAGGTTTGGACTATCTCCCGAGCTGTTCGAGCATGGCATGCGCCTCGATATTCGCCAGGGCGGAGAAGAAATTCAGCCGTATGGTCAAGGACATACACGAAAACTCAAGAAACTGCTTCAGGAGGAGGGTGTAGTGCCCTGGATGCGGGATCGCCTGCCACTCATCTACTCGGGGGAGCGGCTCGTCGCGGTTGCCGATCTCTGGATCGCTGCCGACGCGGCTGCTGAGCCGGGCGTCGGTGTGTCCTGGCGCGAACGCCCCGCGCTGCATTAAGCAAGAAGAATCATTGTTAAGGTCAATGCTCTTCGGTAGACTTTAATACCGTCTTTTATCCAACGACGGCGCGGACACGAAGGGTTGGAGAAAGCACACGCTTGCAAAGCAGTGCTTTGATCCAGCCCTTTTTCGTTGCTGAGTTAATTACCCGGGCATGAGGCCCTGAGCTCACTCATGACATCTTACGTATTTATCACTGGTGGTGTGGTTTCTTCCCTCGGGAAGGGCATCACGTCGGCCTGCCTGGGCGCCATCCTGGAAGCCCGGGGACTTACGATCAGCATGATCAAGCTCGATCCCTACATCAATGTGGACCCGGGCACGATGAGCCCATTTCAGCACGGCGAGGTCTTTGTAACTCATGATGGCACCGAGACTGACCTGGACCTGGGGCACTACGAACGATTCGTTCGCACGGCAAAAGGTGGGCGGCACAGCAACTACACGACCGGGCGGATCTACGAGAGCGTAATTGCCAAGGAGCGCCGCGGAGACTACCTCGGTGCGACCGTGCAGGTGATCCCGCACATCACCAACGAGATCAAGGAAAGCGTCAAGAAGGGTGCCGGCGAAGCGGACATCTGCCTCGTCGAGATTGGGGGCACGGTGGGTGACATCGAGTCTTTGCCGTTTCTCGAGGCGATTCGCCAGATGGGCATCGAGATGGGCCACGACAAGGTCGTCTACGTACACCTGACGCTCGTCCCGTATATTCCGACGAGTTCCGAGATCAAGACCAAGCCGACGCAGCACTCGGTCAAGGAACTTCGCTCAATTGGTATCCAGCCGGATATTCTCGTTTGCCGCTCGGAACAACCATTGCCGACGGACGAACGAAAGAAGATCGCACTCTTCACCAATGTGCCGGAGAAGTCGGTCATCTCGGCTTACGACGCGGACGATCTGTACAAGATCCCGGCGATGATGCATGAACAGGGGCTGGACGGAATCGTCGCACGGCAGCTGGGCCTGGATTTACCCCAGGCGGACCTGCATGAATGGGATGAGGTTGTCGAGGCGAAGCAGAATCCGACCGCCGAGGTCAATGTGGCCATGGTCGGCAAGTACATGGACCTGAAGGACTCTTACATTTCGCTTGTCGAGGCGCTGCAACACGGTGGCATCCACACGCGCACTCGCGTCAAGATTCATTTCGTCGAGTCGGCGGATATCGAGGAGCAGGGCCTGGATCGTATTCGCGATATGGATGGCATTGTTGTTCCGGGCGGCTTCGGCGACCGGGGTATCGAGGGCAAGATCGATGCTGTGCGTTATGCCCGCGAGAATGGCATCCCGTATCTCGGAATTTGTCTCGGCATGCAGGTCGCCGTTATTGAGGCGGCCCGCAACCTGGCTGGGCTCGAGGGCGCCATGAGTACCGAATTCAACAAGGACACACCGTACCCGGTCGTAGGCCTGATAACAGAATGGCAGGATGCAGCCGGCAGTACAGAGGAGCGCAGCGAAGAGTCCGACATGGGCGGCACGATGCGCCTGGGCGCGCAAAGTGTGTTCCTGGAAGAAGGCTCGCTGGCCGCGACGAGCTACGGGGCCACAGAGGTCGTAGAGCGTCATCGTCACCGTTACGAGGTAAACAACAACTACCGCAAGCAGCTGAGCGATGCCGGCATGCGTTTCTCGGGCCTGTCCGTCGATGATCTCGTCGAGATGGTCGAGTTGCCCGACCACCCATTCTTTCTTGCCAGCCAGTTCCACCCGGAGTTCACGTCGAACCCGCGTGATGGGCATCCCCTTTTCAAGAGCTATATTGCGGCTGTTCGCAAGTATGCCGAGGGTGAGTTGCCGGAGGCCGCCGAAGCATGAAGCTATGTAACTTTGAAGTGGGCAACGATCGCCCGATCTTCCTGATCGCGGGTACCTGTGTCGTCGAGAGTGAGCAGATGACGCTGGATACGGCAGGCGCGCTCAAGGAGATCACCGCGGAACTTGGCATTCCGTTCATTTACAAATCCTCATTCGACAAGGCGAACCGCAGTTCGCGAGATGGCTTTCGTGGCCCGGGCATGGAAGAGGGCTTGCGCATTCTTGGCGAAGTCAAGAAGCAGCTTGGTCTGCCGATTCTCACCGATGTTCACGAAGATACGCCGATGGACGAAGTTGCAGACGTAGTTGACGTACTGCAGACGCCCGCATTCCTGTGCCGGCAGACAAATTTTATCCTGCGCACGGCGGCGACCGGTCTTCCCGTGAATATCAAGAAGGGGCAATTCCTGTCCCCCTGGGAGATGCAGAACGTTGTCGACAAGGCGAAATCGACGGGCAACGAGAACATCATGGTGTGCGAACGAGGCTTCTCGTTCGGCTACAACAACCTCATCTCGGATATGCGGAGCCTCGCGGTCATGCGCGGAACCGGCGCGCCGGTGGTATTCGATGCGACGCACTCGGTGCAGCAGCCTGGCGGATTAGGGTCCGCGTCGGGCGGGCGCCGCGAGTTTATTCCGGTACTGGCGCGTGCCGCAGCAGCGGCGGGCGTCGCGGGTTTCTTTATGGAAACGCATCCGGATCCGGCGAATGCGCTGAGCGATGGGCCGAACGCCTGGCCGCTCGATAAGATGAAGCAATTATTGGAAACGCTCGTGTCGATCGATGAGAGTGTCAAGCAACACGGTTATGTGGAGGCGGACTACGGCCTCGGAGTCCCCGAATAGCCAAAATACCAGGAAGTGAAATGATCAAGATTACGGAATTACGTGGTCGGGAAATTCTCGACTCTCGCGGCAATCCTACTGTCGAAGCCGATGTCACTCTTGCAGATGGAACGATGGCACGTGCCCTGGTTCCTTCGGGTGCATCCACAGGTACACGCGAGGCTGTGGAACTGCGCGATGGCGACAAGTCACGCT
This sequence comes from Gammaproteobacteria bacterium, assembly GCA_009937605.1. Classification (GTDB taxonomy): domain Bacteria; phylum Pseudomonadota; class Gammaproteobacteria; order Steroidobacterales; family Woeseiaceae; genus UBA1847. Next base: position 5,105 of record JAACFG010000177.1, read on the forward strand.
ATCTCGGCAAAGGTGTGCTTAAGGCCGTAGGCAACGTGAATGTTGCCTTGCGGGACGCGCTGCTCGGACAGGAGTTTGAGAATCAGCGTGCGCTCGACCAGGCAATGATCGATCTCGACGGCAGCGACAACAAGGGCAATCTTGGGGCGAACGCGCTGCTGGCCATCTCGCTGGCTGCTGCACGAGCCGAAGCGGCGTCCAGGGGCGTTTCGCTGTTCCGTCATCTCGGCAGCGGGACCATGATGCCTGTCCCGATGATGAACATCATTAACGGCGGTGCGCACGCGGATAATAGCGTCGATATCCAGGAATTCATGATCCTGCCCGTTGGTGCGCCGAATTTCGCCGAAGCACTGCGCTATGGCGCCGAGATATTTCACAGTCTGAAGAGTGTCCTGAAAGGGATGGGCCTCAACACGGCCGTGGGCGACGAGGGCGGCTTCGCACCTGACCTGCCCTCAAATCGAGCGGCGCTCGATACGATCATGACGGCCATTGAGAAGGCCGGATACAAGGCTGGCGACGATATCTTGCTGGGCCTTGACGTGGCCAGCTCCGAGTTCTACAAGGATGGTGTTTACGACCTCGAGTCCGAAGGTCGGCAGTTTGATGCGTCAGGATTTACTGACTTCCTGGCTGAGTTGGCCGATGCCTACCCGATCATTACGATCGAGGACGGCATGGACGAAAGCGACTGGGAGGGCTGGGCCGAGTTGACGCGGAAGCTCTCAGATCGGGTCCAACTGGTCGGTGACGACCTGTTTGTCA